>DHNI01000008.1:738-33567 GCA_002409455.1 Firmicutes bacterium UBA5420
TCCCTTATTCTACTTACCTTATTCGTAATCCTCTTGCCAAGTCTGGGGACTGCGTACAATAAAACCCAATACTCATTCGTAAATGTTTAAGTCAAAGGTTGCCATACCGTCTATGACAAACTGAGTAGCAAGGCGTACCTTCATGGCCTCCGAAGGAGCTTCGGCCCAAGAAAAGTAGCCCAGAGGATCTTGAACATCTTCTTCCTCATCCTCGGTCTCCTCGCCCAGCTCGTCTTGTCCTTCCTCTTGTAGGCGATGGTCTAAAAAGGGATAGAATTCGGCCACAATCTCATTGTTCCGTTCGCGATCCATGTACTCTGCGATCATGGCATCGAGCGATTCAGCGCCAGAGATGATCTGACGCACCGGTTCATCTTCTCCCTCTTCCGGCTCTAGAAGACTTGTATGCACAGGCGGCTTCTCCACATAGTAACCTGCTCCGCCTCCCCGTACTGTTACAGTAAGAAAACCAGGCGCAATATCTTGGGGAACCTCGATGCGCAGCGTTCTTGTCTCGCTAGCGCCGCGGTAAGGTCGGATCGTAACGTCCACATCTACCGACTCCCCTGCTTTGGCATAAAAGGTAGTGGGTACCACCTGTTCAATCGTCGCCGTTTTCCGTTCCTGGGCTACCTCTACCTCAATTCGAACCTCCTGCAAATCTACCTCTTGCAGGTTGTTATTGGCCAAAAGCTCTAGGCCAGAAAGTAGATCGGTTAATGACCATACCGCTATATCACTATCGCTATAAAAGAGGTTCTCTCTGATCATGCGCTGATTAAAATCCTTCGCTGTAAACTCGAGGCGCACAAAGGAAGTGCCGGCACCGAGGCGATCGAGAGTGGCGTCTACGCTTTGGTAGGCACTACTAATCACTAACGGAACCATGATGCTCGGTTCTTTCACCGATTCCACATTAAAATTCTGGCGAATATCCCGATCACGATCCCGCACCTGGATATTCACGGACAAATAGTCTGGTTGTTCCCCAAGGCGTCCTCCGAGACCAACGGATCGATCTTGTTCAACCCTTCCGATAGTGGAACCCAAAGAAACAATCTTGAAGGGTATATCCAGCGAAGGGAGCGTATGGTGGACATAGGCAGCCGAAGCGAAGAAGTCTACATTGCCACGATGTGTAAAGGGATGCCCAAAAGCAAGAAAACGCCCATCGTTTTTGACATGGGTCACTGTGCCAAAGGAGGCTACTTGAAAATCGCCCCTTAGGAGCTGAACACCGATCATACTGCCAGGCTCAAGGAGGGCTGATCCGTAGGCATAGTTCGAAGTTAACGCAGGCAGTACCTCAACCTGATCTGTACCTAATGCCTCCGATAAATATTGCATATTGCGGGCGTTTAGTCCTTGTACCACTAAAGGCGAACGCAGTGCCGTCGTATCTGGTGGTAGGACGGGCGAAGGTACCGGCATCTCATCGTAGAGCTTAAACATGTCTACCGCAGGGGTCACAAAACCAATACGATGGTCTGTCTGGGCATATGTATAGCCAATGGCACCAAGAAGACGGCCCTGAATATACACAGGGGTGCCGCTCATGCCCTGGGCTATACCCCCTGATCGTTCTATGACATCACCGCTAACTCGAACCATAATCAAATTGTTTAAAGGCGGGCTTTGGGGTACTAGACCTAACACTTCCACGTCAAAGGTCTCGATCGTATTACCGGAAATCACCGTTTTTCCCACGCCCTTTAAGCCCGGTCTAACCTCTTCGGGAAGAAACAGTTCTTGGGCATGCACTACGCCGACCAAACCGCAGAGTAGAAGTATAAGTACTATCACAGTAAATCGTACAGGCAATTTTCGCATCAAGCCACCCCTTCATATCCTTTACCGCGGTAAAGGGCTTGCTACATCTGTAACGACAACTATGGCATTACCGACAGGACGCTCTTTACCATCCGAAGGTAAATTCAAAACCAAGTTGCGTATCACCATAGTTGTGGAACCGCCCCCATCTAAGTTCATGGCTTGTAGCGCTCCCAACTCTATTAAAAGATTTCCAAGTTCGCTCAAAGTCATACCGACACTAATATTCGGTTGCCTCCCGTTGACAGTGACGAGCAGGAGTTTTTGATCATCAGTGATCCCGATAGCTGTTCGCGGGGCTCGCCCCACTAAGATATCGTCTTTAAACAGCTCTTCCTCGCCTGTTAAATAGAGCTCGCCATCACGAACGAGACGTGGCCCGCCACCAATAATCTGGGTGATCCCAAGCTCATCCCAGGAAGGGTCCAACGAAAAGTCTATCTTCAAGGGATCGCCCACCTCTAGCTTAACCAATAACTCTCTTTGCACACCATGGGCCGATAGCACAAATCCATCTGGGGGAATGGTGCTATTACCTTGCTCAATCTGGGTAACCATCCCGTCAACCACAACCACTTCGTAACCATGGGAGTTGGTGTTCGTCTTAGTACCATGGTGCTTGGTATAAACAATGAGTTCATCTTGGAGTCTGGGACGGTTTAGTCCATGTATACTCGCGAGCAGCGAACCATCTTCCAGCAAAACTCTCCCCTCAAAGCTTACCTGATCCATTACTGCAAGTCTAGGACCTAGCCCAAGTGCGGTACGATTAGCATACGGCTCGCTCATTAACTCTCCATCGATCATAAAAACGCCTAGAGGCCTTCCAGTAGAGGAAAAAAAGGCACCATTCACAGCCGCAATGGCATCGATCTGCTTGGCGATTGCGCTCACCTGCTCAGATCCGAAGATGCGATCTTGAGCCAAGGCCAGCTTCACTTCAAAACCATACCAGAGATCGATCTCCAGATAGTTAATAACATTAGGTCCGAATGAATCTGCTCTTCTTTGATGTCCGTAAACAACACCTGGCTCTACCATACGCCTTGAGGTGTTCACAAATGTCTTCGGGATATCCAGCTCAAAAAAAACCTCGCCCTCCGTTATAAAACCCTCGGGAATCTGGTAGTTGAAATCAAGAACCAACCGCGACCCCTCCGCAGCTTCGGAATAGCGGATGTCTTTAAGAGCCACATCGCTCATCGAAAGGAAAGGCGGAAACTCAGGTATGGGGCGATTGGAGTCTATAATAACCTTCATGGGGCTTGTGGTATAACTCACTCGGTAGACTTGCCCTGGACTTTTTGGTAAGGTAAGTACAATTTTCTCAGGATAAGGTGTAACAGTCTGCGCTGACGCGGTATGCACAAGGACACATAAAGAGAAGAATAAAACAAGGACAGCTTTCTTTGGAACCACCAGGCGCACACCCATACCCCCTTATCATCCTTACCAATTCGTGATGAGGAGATATTCTCCTGCACAAACATGAACTCCACAAGCATGCTTCTTGTGGAGTCAAGACCTTCTAATCATCATCGGAAACATAGCGAGACATCTGCTCATAAATCATCTTGGCCAGCCCAACACTTTGGCCTTGGGATATATTACTCGCAATTTCCTGATCAAGCATGGATTGGAAAATATTCTCAGCACGCCGATTACCAAAGAGATCGGATTCTGGCACGGTGCGTCTCATCTGCTCCATTAACTGGTAAAGAAAAATCGCTTCAAACTGTTCAGCAGCATCTTGTAAAGCCTTCTGCGAAGTAGACTTTCGCTGTGACAGATCCTCTGCTTTGCTGGCTACTAAATCACTTGGTTCCCAATTTACACGCACTCGTCACCCTCCCCTAGATGATGATCAAATCTCCAAATAAGGCCCCAGCAGCCTTTACCGCCTGCAAAATTGCGATAATATCCCTAGGCGTAGCACCTACGGCATTAAGGGCATCGACTAAATCCTGTACATTTGGCGTGCCCCCCAGAACAGTTGTCTGGCTATACTCTGGCTCCATTGCATCCGTGATTTCTCCACCAAAAGCCAAATCTCCTTCCTGATTTAGGTTTTGGTCTATTTGCACCTTCAGATTACCATGGGAAACGCCCACGGAGGCAATGCGCACCTGGGAGCCCATAACAACCGTGCCAGTGCGTTCGTTAATGACTACCCGAGCATTGGCATCAGGGCGAATGGGTAACTCCTCTAGCTCTGCAATAAAGCCAACCACATTACCTGTATATTGCGTTGGAATCTGAATTTCCACTGTACCTTGATCGCGGGCCCAAGCTAGATTCTGTTGATAAACCTCATTAATCACTTCGACTAAACGAGAAGCGGTAGTAAAGTCGGGCTGAAGCAAAACCATGGAGATGATGCCACCGTCCCCAAAGTCGTAGGCTTCAAGCTCCCGTTCGACAATGGCACCATTTGGCACCGTTGCGACAGTGGTGTGGTTTACTTGACCACCCGCGCCGCCTCGAACTACAAAGCCACCGATAGAAAGCGCCCCTTGAGCTACAGCAAAGATCTGTCCATTAGCTGCCTGCAGTGGGGTCTGCAAGAGAAATCCTCCCTGGAGACTGCGGGCATCGCCTATGGATGAAACTGTTACATTAAGTCGATCACCAGCCCTGAGGGATGTGGGCAAATCTGCCGTTACCATAACTGCAGCAATGTTGCGCATTCGTAGATCGTTGGCGGAAACAGTGATGCCAAAACCCTCAAGCATATTAGCAATCATCTGGATATTCGCCCTTGAACCCGATCCATCGCCTGTTCCCTGTAGGCCAACGACTAAGCCTAATCCGTAAATTTGGTTGTCCCGGTCGCCTTGCACCCGGGCCACATCCTTCACTCGCACAATGGGAGTGTCATAGCGTAAAGGCTCTAAAGTCTGAGCCTCGACGAGGCTCCCACAGAGGAGGACGATTCCTAGAACCAAAATCAGCATTCTCTTAGACATAAGATCCTCCCTCTCAATCTAAAACAACCAGTTAAACAGGCGGGTGATAATCCCGGGATTGTTCTTGTCAGCCACAATGCCACTCCCCAAAAAGGCAATTTCCGCATCCGCTACAAAGGTCGACAGAACTGTGTTATCTGGTGCCACATCTCGGGAGCGAATCAACCCAGAGATCACAATCTCCTGTTCTTCTCCGTTGATCATAATCTTCTGGCGGCCTTCAATGCGCATGGTATCATTGGGGTGAACTTCCACAACTCTAGTAGTGACGTTGGCTGTGAGGCTTCCGCCCCTTGTGGTCGATCCGTCCGACTCAAAGGTATCGCCTCCACCCACCCTCAAGAGGGGAATCAAATCAGCCAAGACCCCCATGCCAGGACCAACAGAAACCTCGGAGTCTTTGCCAGCCGAAGTGGAAGCGTTTTGCCTTGCCGTAGCCCGTTCCACAATGATCACCGTAACCAAATCACCCATGCGTTTCGCCTTGCGATCCTCAAACATCGATGGCGTATCGGACGGATACAAAGACTGGGCTAAGACCCTATAGGACATAGCCATATTGGCAAAAACCAACGTGACTACGGTCACAACAACTATGCTAAAAAAACGTCTATTCTTCATGGAGCACTAGACCCCCTCATATTCACCTGAACCGTTTGTGCATCAATGATCTCGCCCAAGACCACTTGCCTAGATAAGGTGTTCTCAACCGAAATCACCTCACCGACGCCACCTGCCCCCCTGGCGATTCCAGGAGCACTCACCACCAGAGATGAAGTCTGCACAAGAATCGTCACCTGGGCGCCCCGCTCAACGATGGGAATGGTTTCGACATTGAGGTTCGTTAAGGCACTTCCACCCATAACATGACGGCTCGTACGTAATCCCACAAAATCTTCCACACTCCGCAGATCGGGCTGCCCGTTCTTGAATTCCTGCTGCTCCACGTCCAGATCTTCCCGGGAAAGCACATGACCCCTGGGTAAATCGGTCGTTGCAACCACCACTTCATAGACTGGGAATCCCGTTTCCCCTTCTTTTACAGCAGCTGGCAACGAATTCACAGCTACGCCATACACCTGGACAGTTGTGGTGCCCTGAAACTCAATTTTCTTCAGATCAAGGCCCCCTTGCCGCAAACGTACCTCGATTTGGCCCTTGGTAAGGCGCCGAGAACTCCCGTTGATTGGTGCTGCCCCAGCATTGATGGCCGCGACTTTACCCACCATCTCCTCTGGGCCTGTAATTTCAGCTATGTTGCCCAAAAGAAGCTCTGAACCTTGTACATTAACGCTTTCTGGCAAGATCACGACCACCTTCTCCGCGGCGCTGCAGACCATCGAGCTACCTAGGAGAAAAGCGCCGAACAAGGCCAGTACAACGATGGCCCCAAGCGTTTTCGATTTCATCTTCTACTACCTACGAAGATTGTTAGCGGTCTGCAACATATCATCGGAAGCTTGAATGGCCTTAGAGTTGCTTTCGTAGGCTCTTTGCGCCACAATCATGTTTACCATTTCTTCTACCACTTGCACATTAGACATTTCTAGGAAGTTTTGGCTCAGCATGCCAAAACCATCGAGACCTGGAGTGCCAAGCATGGGTTCACCACTGGCCGCGGTAGACGAATAGAGGTTGCGTCCCTCGCTTTTGAGGCCAGCAGAGTTTACAAAACGCACAAGCTGAAACTCACCAATTCGTTCCGGCTCACTATCACCAGGCTGCATAATGGTCACCGTGCCGTCGGAGGCAATACTTAGTTCTAGAGATTCTGCTGGTACCACGATTTCCGGCTCAATGGGAAAACCATCCGATGTGGTTATCCGTCCATCGGCATCAAGCTTAAAGGCACCATCCCGCGTGTAGGCAACACCTCCGTCGGGCAAGAATACCTGGAAGAATCCATCACCTTCAATGACTACATCAAGGGGATTGTCTGTCTGCTGGTACATGCCCTGGGAAAAAATCTTCTGGGTAGCCACTACTCTAACGCCATGACCGACTTGAATACCCGTGGGTACTTGGGCTCCTGCTGTAGAGGGAGTACCGGCATACTTTACCGTTTGGTAAAGGAGATCTTGAAAATCCACTCGACTTTTCTTGAATCCAGTGGTGTTCACGTTTGACAAGTTGTTAGAGATCGTATCGATCTTGGTTTGTTGGGCCGTCATCCCGGAGGCGGCGGTCCATAGAGAACGCATCATAACAAAAAAACCTCCCTAAATAGTATGTTTAGATTTAAACATAGCACGAGTAAGGGGGTTACGTAGAAACCATCGCAGTCGGTTGATGGTCTTGGCTTCTGTTTCCAGTCCAGCCTATTCCCCTTAAAGCTACTACACTTCGTTGATGATCTTGCCTAAAGTCTCATCAAAAGCTTGAACTACCTTTTGATTCGCCTCATAGCTCCTTTGAATATTGATCAAATTGACCATTTCTCGAACCACATTTACATTCGCCATCTCAAGTGTTCCCGGTGCCAACGTAGCCTGAAATCGAAAGGGAGTACCCGCTTCGGGTAACGCTTCATAGAGATTTGCACCACGGCGGATCAAGCCGTCCCGATCGTTGAACTCCACGACCAAGAGTTTGTCCACCAACTCACCATCTACAGTAATCTCTCCCCGTTCATTAAGGACTACCTCGCCTTCACCTACAAAGATGGATCCTTGCTCACCACGAACCAAATTGCCATCAAGTGTCGCCAAAAGCCCACTAGGATTGATTGTAAACCGTCCATCCCTGGTGTACCGTGTGCCTTCCGCTGTACTAATGGCGAAAAAGCCTGAACCAATCAGTGCCACATCTAAGGGATTTTCTGTTATCCGTAACGTTCCAGGTGAGAACGAAGAGCGACTTCCGTCTACCAATGCTCCTGTACCTAACACCCCAAGCAGTTGGCCCTGCCTTTGATGCACTCTGGTCACGGGCGTCTCCGGGAGCGAGTAGATGTGAGCTGTCTGCCTTTGAAATCCCGCTGTGTCGACGTTGGCTAAGTTATTACTGGCTACATCCATCCGCAAAGACTCGACCAACATGCCTGATGTTGCTGTATATATACCCCGAAGTATACTATCACCTCCAAAATAAAAGTTCCCTTGCCATCACTATCGGCAAGGGAACAGATAAACTTTAGTATCTTTAGCGACCTTTAGAATAACTGACTACGAGCGGGGAGCGATGAGACGAACTGTCCATAGTATCTAGCATTTGGCCAGTTCCTCGTACGACGCAACTAAGGGGATCTTCTGCTAATGTAACCGGTACTCCTGTTCTTTCTTCAACCAAGCGGGCCATGCCTTCTAAAAGTGCTCCACCCCCGGTTAAGGACATGCCATTATTCATGATATCTGCCGCAAGCTCAGGTGGGGTCACTTCTAAGACGCCCCGAATGGCATCGACAATACTGTGAATAGGTTCTTCTAGTGCAGGATAAATATCAACGGAGCTAATTTCTACCGTAGCAGGTAAACCTGTCACCAAGTCTCTGCCCCGAATAGACATCTTCTTTTCAGGATCGGGATAGGCACTAGCAATCGTTGTCTTAATATCTTCGGCTGTTCGGTCACCAATGGCTAGGTTGTACACGCGCTTCACATGGCGCACAATGGCCTCTTCCATATGCGATCCCCCGACTCTAAGGGACTCCGAGGTCACCTCACCACCAAGGGATATAACCGCGATATCTGTGGTTCCTCCACCAATATCCACAACCATATTTCCGCTGGGAGCGGCGATATCTAACCCACAACCGACAGCCGCGGCAATTGGCTCGGTCACCAAGTAGACCTCTTTCGCTCCAGCGAGGGTTGCTGCTTCCAAGACAGCTCGTTTTTCAACAGTCGTAATCCCAGAGGGAACACAGACCATAACCCGCGGCCGAAAGCCTCGGCCGCTTACTTTGCGGATGAAGTGTTTGAGAATCTCCTCGGTGATTTGGAAATCTGCAATAACCCCTTCATTAAGAGGCTTAATGGCCCTAATGTTTCCGGGTGTGCGACCAATCATATCCCGGGCTTCTTGACCAATTGCGCAGATTTTTTGCGTATTTACATCAATGGCCACGACCGACGGCTCGTGAATCACAATTCCTTTACCGCGTACATGAACCAAAATATTTGCTGTGCCTAAATCAATTCCTATATCCTTACTGAACATTCCATTGCCCCCTCCGCAACACTGTTGATTGCGCTGCAATCATATCTCATAGCAATGGAATATATTTCGCCATAGAGGAGGCAAATCCTTTTTTCAATCCGTATTCTAAGAGGCTCGACTAGCACCCTTTACTCCATACTTGCGCTTCGTCGCCTCGCCACCGCGGATATGCCGTTCAGACTTATTGACCTCGAGTACTTGTTTCACCTGTTCGGCCAGTTCTCTATTGATGCGTGGCAAGCGCTCTGTCACATCCTTATGGACGGTACTTTTACTCACCCCAAACACGATAGCCGCTTGCCGCACAGTGGCATTTGTTTTCACAATATATAAACTTACATCCACCACCCGCTTGCGGATATAGTCTCTCATCTGCGCTTCCCCCTAGCACTTTTTTTACATTTATATGCTGCGGGGCCTTGAATATGCTTAGCATTAGTGGAGAAACGCTTGGGGGTTCACTGGCTCCCCGTTGTGAGTCAGCCCAAAGAAGACTCGACCGGTGCTTTCTGGAAGCGCGATATTTTGATTCTGTTTCACCATTTCACCTGGGCCCACCTGAATTCCCTTAATGGAACGATAGGTGGAAACCCAACCACTGCCATGGTCAATTACAAGTTCGGTCTCTAGACCATTGGAGTTGACTGCGATGACTTTACCAGGGAGCACAGTTCGTATGGTATCATCGGTAACATCAAACTCCAGACCGGCGTTAAAACGCCAATCGCCGTAAACCGGGTGGCGATACCATCCAAAAGGTGTGGCTATGCTGCCTTGAGCTGGCCAAATGAGATGTTCAAAGGAAAGCTGTGGATCAGAGGCTGTCTCCGGTTTGATCTCGGTGGGCTGTGGCAAGACGCTCTGTGGTGGCTCCACCGTAACCAGCTGGATCGGGCCATCTAGAACCCAGGGATAAAAATCAGCAATCACACCTTGGACGCGTTCTTGCACAACTGCCTCCAGCTCCTCTAAGCTCACCTGGGGAGCGACGATGACTGGTTCTTCCTGGAACCAGTTGCGATACATGCCCACGCCTATACCAGCAATTAAAGAAATTCCAACCATAACTAAAATCATTAGCCTTTGGTTGTCCCGCCTGTACCAAGCTTGTCTTAGCTTGTCTCTGATGTTTCTCCATATTTGCATACTATCACCGCCTTGCCGATAGTATGCTCCCTCTAATTCCAGAATATACAAAACCCCCCAAGATGGGGGGGATACTTAGTCTTCGTCGGCCACTTCTAAGCGCAGCAGCGCCTTTTGCAAAGCTATTTGCGCTCTAGTGATATCTAAATCAGCTTGACGATCGGCCAATCTCTGCTCGGCCCGACTCTTGGCCTGCTTAGCCCTGAGGACGTCGATCTCTTCTGCTAGTTCGGCGGTGTGGGCCATCACAGTGAGTTTGTTATCATGCATCTCTGTAAAACCACCGCCTAAGGCAATCTTGCGGCGTTTACCATGTAGTGGGCCAAACTCCAACGCTCCAATTTCCAAGGCAGCCATAATGGGCAGATGCCCGGCCATAATTCCAAAGCTACCGTCCACACCTGGTAGTAGAACATATTCAACGTCCGTTAAGACGACGGTGCGGTCTTGCGTCACCACTTCAAACGTGAAGTCTGCCATTACGCATTCTCCTCTGCCAGTGCTTGCCCCTTTGCCACCGCCTCGTCAATGGTGCCTACCATAAAGAAGGCGTTTTCAGGCAGATCATCGTGTTTTCCTTCTAAGATCTCTTTGAAGCCTCTGATCGTCTCTTTCACCGGCACAAATTTCCCTGGAATTCCAGTGAAGGTTTCTGCCACAAACATGGGCTGAGACATAAAACGCTCCAGCCTACGCGCCCTAGCTACCGTAATTTGGTCTTCATCAGAAAGCTCATCCATACCCAAAATCGCGATGATATCTTGAAGCTCACTATAGCGCTGCAACACCTGCTGCACGCCCCTGGCTATAGTATAGTGCTCATTTCCGACAATATCCGGAGCCAAAATCCTCGAGGTGGAGGCCAAGGGATCAACTGCGGGATAGATGCCCTTCTCTGAGATGCGCCTCTCTAAGTTGGTTGTGGCATCTAGGTGAGCAAAAGTCGTTGCTGGTGCTGGATCGGTATAGTCATCGGCAGGAACATAAATCGCCTGAATGGAGGTGATAGACCCTTGCTTGGTAGTGGTAATTCGCTCCTGCAATTGTCCCATCTCCGTTGCCAAAGTCGGTTGATACCCTGCAGCCGAAGGCATGCGTCCAAGTAGCGCCGACACTTCAGAACCCGCCTGGGTAAAGCGGAAAATATTATCGATAAATAAGAGCACGTCTTGCCGCTCTTCATCCCTAAAATACTCTGCTAGGGTCAATCCAGTTAAGCCTACCCGCAAACGGGCGCCTGGAGGTTCGTTCATCTGACCGAACACCATGGCCGTTTTATCTATAACGCCTGATTCTTGCATTTCGTAGTAGAGGTCATTACCTTCACGTGTACGCTCTCCCACACCAGCAAAGACAGAGTAACCTCCGTGCTCATGGGCAATGTTGCGGATCAGTTCCATAATTAAGATGGTCTTACCTACACCTGCACCGCCAAAGAGTCCAATCTTACCACCCCGGGCATAGGGAGCTAGAAGGTCGACAACCTTAATACCTGTTTCCAGCATGGTACTAGAGGGTTCCACTTCATCTACTTTCGGTGCAGGACGGTGAATAGGCCATTTTTCCTTCGTCTTTACAGGTGCGCCGCCATCGATGGGCTCACCTAGGACATTAAACAAGCGTCCTAAGGTCTCGGGGCCAACGGGAACTGCAATAGGTTCTCCGGTATCAATGGCTTCCATACCCCTTTGCAGTCCATCAGTGGAGGCCATGGCGATACAACGCACCGTGTTGTTTCCAAGATGCTGGGCTGCCTCTAAAGTCAAGTCAATTGCCTTTCCTTCTACTTCGCCGGCAACACGGATGGCCGTGAGCAAATCAGGCAGCTGCTCGGGCGCAAATTCGATATCAACCACAGGTCCAATAACTTGGACAACGTTTCCTTTGTTAACATTTAAACTAACACTCATCAATATACCCCCTCACAGTTCTACGATTGCAATGCATCTGCACCGCCCACGATTTCTGCAATTTCCTTGGTGATCTGAGCTTGTCTCGCTCTGTTATAGGTGATGTTCAGCTCCCGAATCAGCTCTACGGCGTTATCGGAGGCATTGCGCATGGCGTTCATTCTCGCCCCTAATTCGCTAGCCTTCGCTTCAGTCAACGCCTGATAAACTGCGGCATTCACATAGAGCGGAACAAGTGTCTCCAGCACCGCTGTGATAGATGGTTCGTAGATATACAAGGGCTCTGGCCCCGCATTCTTTACCTCTTTAATCTGTTCAGGCAAGGGCAAGACATTTCGCAGTCTTACCCGGTGGGTTACAGTATTGATAAACTCTGTGTATAAAATGGTCACATTGTCAAAAAGTCCATGCTCAAAAAAGTCAAAGATCACCTGGCCTATATCTTGGGCTACTCTGAGGTTTGCTTCATCGCCAATGCCTACAAACTCAGCCAGCGAGGTTCGATTACGCCTACGAAAATGATCCCGGACTTTTCGCCCCACAATCACCATTTCCGTTTCTGGATGCTCCTTCATAAACGCTTCAGCCCGTCTGATGATGCTGGAGTTATAACCTCCTGCCAAACCACGATCTCCAGCTAAAACGAGCAGGCAATGGGAATCACCGCCCCGGCCTTGTATCATCTCTGGAAGTTCCTCACCAGCTTGTTCCACCGCCCTTAAGGCGGTACCAAGCGAGCTTGTTAAACGTTCGTAGTAAGGGCGAGTGCTGACGACTGTCTCTTGAGCGCCACGCAATTTCGAGGCGGCAATCATCTCCATAGCCTTGGTGATCTGTTGGGTTTTTGAGATGCTAGAAATCCGCCGCTTGATGTCCCGGCTCGATTGTGCCATCTTCAGTCCCCCTAACTAACGAAGTCTTTCTTGAATTCGACAATAAGCTTTTTCAAAGCAGTCTCAATGTCTTCCGTTATCTCTTTACCACTCTTCAGCTCGGAAAGGATCTCGGAATGCTCCTTGCGGAGAAAATCCAAAAACTCCCGTTCAAAACGAACCACATCAGCGGTGGCTATGCTGTCTATATAACCATTGACCGCCATATAGAGCGAAACCGCCTGTTCTTCGACGGGCATGGGCTTGTATTGATCTTGTTTCAAGACTTCATACATGCGTTCGCCCCGGCCCAAGCGAGCCCGTGTCTGTCGATCCAAATCTGCCCCAAACTGGGCAAAAGCCGCAAGTTCTCTATATTGGGAAAGATCAAGACGCAATGAACCTGCCACTTGTCGCATCATTTTGACCTGGGCTGCACCACCAACACGCGAGACAGAACGCCCTACGCTGATAGCGGGACGAATGCCTGAATAGAACAGATCCGATTCTAAGAAAATCTGCCCATCTGTAATGGAAATCACGTTCGTAGGAATATAGGCAGAAATATCACCGGCCTGGGTTTCGATGATGGGCAAAGCTGTAATGGAACCGCCTCCAAGCTCCTCGTTAAGTTTAGCCGCTCGTTCGAGCAAACGTGAGTGAATATAAAAGACATCACCAGGGAATGCTTCGCGGCCCGGTGGCCGCCTCAAAAGAAGGGACATCTCTCTATAGGCTGTAGCATGCTTAGATAGATCATCGTAGACAATCAGCACGTCCTTGCCAGCGTACATGAACTCTTCGGCCATCGCTACCCCCGCATAGGGTGCAATATAAAGCAGTGGAGAAGGTTCACTGGCGGTTGCAGAAACCACAATCGTATAATCTAGAGCCCCATGGTTTGCAAAGGTCTCAACTACACCTGCCACAGTAGAGGCCTTTTGCCCAATGGCCACATAGATGCAAATGACATCCTCACCTTTTTGGTTGAGAATAGTGTCTACGGCAATGGCGGTTTTCCCTGTCTGCCTATCGCCGATGATCAGCTCACGTTGGCCACGGCCAATGGGAACGAGGGAATCAATGGACTTTAGACCTGTTTGAAGGGGTTCATGAACACTAACTCGATCGATAACCCCAGGCGCTTGTGCCTCAATGGGCCTGTGCTTCTCGGACTTAATGGGCCCTTTGCCATCAATGGGCTGCCCTAAGGGATTCACAATCCGCCCAATTAAAGCTTCGCCAACAGGCACTTGTACAACGCTACCTGTGCGTTTCACCGGGTCGCCTTCCTTGATATGTTCAAAGGGGCCTAAGATAACAACCCCGATATTATCTTGCTCTAGGTTCAAAACCATACCAAAGACGCCTTCAGGAAACTCCAAGAGCTCCCCCGCCAGCGCCTTTTCTAGTCCATAGACCCGGGCAATTCCGTCACCAACCATCAAAACTGAACCAACGTCTTCTACCTCGAGTGTGGACTCAAATTCTTCAATTTGTCGCCTTAAAACAGCTACGATTTCATCTGGCCTCATTGCCATCGTGATACCCCCATTACTCGTATTTCTCCTGTAATATCTCGCATATTCTTCGTGCTGCCTGCCCATCACCATAGGGGTTCGGAGCACTTGACATTTCTTTATAAAGCCTAGGATCTGTTAGCAGTCTTAAAACGGCATCCACAATATCCTGTTTGCCCGATCCGACAAGTTTTACGGTTCCTGCCTGCAAGGCCTCTGGTCGTTCCGTAACTTCACGCATAACTAAAACCGGTTTATGTAAGGCTGGTGCTTCTTCTTGGAGCCCACCAGAGTCTGTCAAAAGAAGAGTACATCGGGCCAAAAGGTTGGCAAACTCCAGATAGCCGGGGGCATCAAGCAAGAGTATATTCGGGTGATCACCCAAAAGCGACCGCATCACCCGTTGAATCGCGGGGTTGCGATGCATAGCCACCACAACTTGTAGATCTGGATCGCCAAAGCTGAGCTCAAGCAGTGCTTGGCATATGTCTTCAAGCGGTTCGCCCCAGTTCTCCCGGCGATGTGCGGTGACAACTAATAATGGCCTCGCAAAGTCTAAGCTCCGCAAGGCTGGGTTTTCAAACACATAGTCATTTTTTACCACAGATAAAAGAGCATCAATAACAGTGTTGCCCGTGATAAAAATGCGGTCGAGACCAATACCTTCGCGCCTTAAGTTTAAAGCAGCTTGCTCCGTTGGGGCAAAATACCAGGTCGCTAAAACATCAATCAGACGCCTGTTTGCCTCTTCAGGAAACGGATTCTGCACAGATTGGGTACGCAATCCTGCTTCGACGTGACCCACAGGAATCTTCTCATAAAAGCTGGCCAATGCTGCTGCAAAAGCAGTACCGGTATCACCATGGACTAACACTAAATCGGGGCGCCAACTCTGGAATAGCTCTCCTATACCCTTGAGCGTCCGCCTCGAGATATCGTTTAAGGTTTGACCATGGCTCATAATATTCAAGTCGTAATCTGCCTTGATATCAAACAGATTCAACACTTGATCGACCATTTCACGGTGCTGCCCAGTAATAATGACTTTAGCGTCCCAGGACTCCACACTTTGGCACGCTTTCACCAAAGGAGCCATTTTGATCGCTTCAGGCCTGGTACCAAAAACCAACGCCAACCTAAACATCCTTACTATCCCCCTTATGCGATCGATGGAAGGGATTGATCATGCCAACGCGCATCGAGCCATACATAAACAAAAGACCTAGGAATAAGGCCACAATCCAAGCTGCTCGAGTCATATGAGCAGTTAGGATAGCCATCGTTGCCGAACATCCTGTGATTAGATAGGCCACATAGACCACTTGACGCTGGGAAAATCCTAATTCCAAAAGTCTATGGTGAAAATGGGACTTATCTGCCTGATAAATGGGTACGCCCTTTTGCATACGGCGCACCACTGCACAGAGCAAATCGGTGACAGGAACGACTAAGATCAAAATTGGTACCGACATACCAATGGTGGCCGCTCCCTTGAGTGCCCCTTCTGTGGAGACAGCTGCGAGTAGAAAACCTAACAGCATCGCGCCCCCATCGCCTAGATACACCCGGGCCGGATTAAAATTATAGGGTAAAAATCCTAAGGAGACCCCCACCACAATGACGGCAAGCATGGCAGCGTCATAACGGCCCAAAAGGAGGGCTAGGGCTGCTAGGGCGACAGCACTGATCAGCGTAATACCGGTCGTCAAGCCATCGATACCATCTATGAAGTTCATAATATTAACAAGGGTCAAAACCCAAAGCATCGTCAAGGGAATGGACAGTTTGCCTAAATAAAGCATCTCCCCAAAGGGGTTACTCATAAACTCAATACGCGGCCCCCATAAAACATAAACAAGAACTGCAAAAACCTGCCCGGCAAATTTGACGCCTGCAGAGAGCTCAAAGCGATCGTCAAGAACCCCAAGGATCAAAATCAAGGCCGCCGAGAGAAGGGTAACACCAAAATGGGGAATATCTCCCACCACCGAGGCAGCTAGTAGACCTCCGAATATTGCTACGCCACCGCCTGTGGGCATGGGGATCTTGTTAATCCTACGAGGATTGGGCACATCGACTAAACCCATTCTTAGAGCAAAGCGCTTGGCAAAGGGCGTTAGGCCTGCTGTAACTGTCAATGCAATTGCAAATACGACGAAGAACTGGGCAACGTTCATGGCTACTCCTCCCCACCGGTCCAAACTACCATTTTGATTCTCGCCTCATTCATCAAATCTAAAGCGAGCCCATCTGGATATTCACCTTGAAAAACCACTTTTTCTACCCCTGCGTTAATTAACATTTTAGCACATAAAATGCAGGGTTGGTGCGTGCAATACAGAGTGGCGCCATCGGTTGATACGCCATGGAGGGCTGCTTGAATGATCGCATTTTGCTCTGCATGGGTTCCCC
Organism: Firmicutes bacterium UBA5420; assembly: GCA_002409455.1. Taxonomy (GTDB): domain Bacteria; phylum Bacillota; class Limnochordia; order Darwinibacteriales; family Darwinibacteriaceae; genus UBA5420. The sequence goes on from DHNI01000008.1 coordinate 17,553, forward strand.
GGCACATTTCGTGCCTTTGACCTGAAGGAATCCCGAGCTTTTCTCGTAGACAGCCCACTTCCATGCAATGGGATATTCCCCTTGGGGCCCCATTATAACCAGTGGCAATAATATGCTTGTCGCGAACTAATACAGCTCCCACCTGTCTTCTAAGACAAGTGGAGCGGCTGCTCACTAGTTCGGCAATTTCCATAAAGTACCTATCCCATGAGGGCCGGGCCATTACATCACCTACTTTGTACCAAAGAGGCGATCACCGGCATCGCCCAGGCCTGGGATAATGTAGCCATGGGAGTTTAGTCTTTCGTCAATGGCTGCAGTAAAAATGTCCACATCGGGATGTTCTCTTTGCATCAATGCAATTCCTTCTGGCGCAGCCAACAAACACATAAGCTTAATGGCGCTTACGCCCCGTTTCTTTAGATAGGTAATAGCCGCAGCCGCCGAACCCCCTGTGGCCAACATAGGATCTAAAACAATGATCTGCCGTTCTTCCACATCAATGGGCAGCTTGCAGTAATATTCTACGGGCAAAAGGGTTTCTGGATCGCGGTAGAGACCAACATGGCCTACCTTGGCCGTTGGAATCAATCTGAGCACGCCATTGACCATGCCAAGCCCGGCTCTCAAGATAGGGACGACCCCGATTTTTTTGCCGGCAATCACCCGACCAGTCATCTTACGCATTGGAGTTTCCACTTCACAATCTTCTAAGGGTAGATCTCTTGTCACTTCGTAGGCCATCAACACGGAAACTTCTTCTACTAGATCCCGAAAATCCTTTGGCCCGGTTTCTTGATCCCGAATCATGGTCAATTTGTGTTGAACCAAGGGGTGGGAAACCACCTGTACCGTGCTCAATTCATCATCTCCTCGTTTACTTTGATGCTAGAACTTTTCGATTTTATCCACACGCGTACTGTGTCGTCCACCAGAAAAGCTCTCTTCAACATATACATCTACAATGTCAAGCATAAGACCAAGGCCCGTCACTCTGGCACCAAGGCACAGAACATTGCTGTCGTTATGTGATCTGGCCATACGTGCAGAGTAGCTATCGCCGCAAAGGGCTGCTCTAATGCCTGGTACTTTGTTGGCCGCCATGGACATACCAATCCCTGTGCCACAAATCAATATCCCCAACCTAAACTTTCCTTCTGCCACCGATTTCGACACTTCGTGGGCAATGTCTGGATAATCACAGGATTCCTCCGAATCGGTTCCAAAATCTTCCACATCATAACCCTGTTCTTTGAGATGTTCTATTACGGCCTGCTTGGCCATGAAACCTCCATGGTCAGCACCGATTGCAATTCTCACGTTGCCGCCTCCTTCGCGTAAATACTCTACAATTGCTTGCACTGCCAAATTAATTTCGTCCCGGGATTGGCGATAAACGTCTAAGGATTGTCCAAAGGGATCGCTTATCCCATAATCTTTCTCTATGGACTCCGCCGGATCCTTCCCTCGTTCCATTCTTTCTGCGAACTCCTTGAGCAGAAATATTCTTCCAGTCAACGCAGGTGCCATGGCCACTAACTGCTCCTTGTGGCTCGCAGTCATGGATAAAATGAGATCATACTGTTCTAGGAGATGAAGATGCACTCTTCTAGAGCGGTGCTCCGTCGCCTCAATTCCTACTTCCCTTAACGCCTCCACGGCATGTTCATTAGCTGTATCGCCTGGAAAGGCCCCGAGCCCTGCCGACGCCACGTCCACATGGAGCTGAGCCCTTGCAGCATGGTGGCGCAAGAGATGTTCTGCCATAAAACTCCGGCAGGTATTGCCCGTACAGATCAACAAAACAGATTTGGTCATAGCTCCTCCCTCTACCTTAGGTTTTTATCTCACAATGATTAGCCGCTTTACGCAGACGATTCATGATGGCAAGCCCCAGATTGTCTTCTGAAACGCCCTCAATGAACAATATCCTAAGTTTGAGCACGTCTGCTTCTCGAAGCAAGTGATAAAGATTATGGGCCAGGGCATCTAAATCGCCAGTTGGACCCATGGGTAAAACCGTGAGAGCTGGATAAAGGTGAGCCCTTTCATCCCAGGTCATAACTCCCACACCTTCACCCCTTTGGATATAGGGTTCGCTTAGTTCTAGGATTTTTGCCCTTGAACCGCCCCCGGTGATAAGAAAAACCTTGGCTTCCGGCGCGTAATGCCGATATTTCATCCCCGGCGAGCGAGGGACCTCTTGTTCTTCTCCTTGGGGCTCACCATAGTACACAGGAACAAGCAAGCGTAAATCCTCGAGTGTAATACCCCCTGGCCGCAGCAGGCGAAAAGGCCATGTGGTGCAGTCAAGCACGGTAGACTCTACACCCCACCCAGTCTCTCCCCCATCTAAGATGGCGGGGATCTTGCCCTTAAGATCAGCATAGACATGCTCAGCCCTTGTTGGGCTGGGACGTCCCGACAAATTCGCACTAGGGGCAGCTAGCGGAAATTCAGTGTGCTGCAAAAGTGCAAGAGCTATCGGGTGATCGGGAACCCGAATTGCCACGGTATCAAGACCCGCTGTAACAACAGTGGGGATTTGCTCGGTCTTTTTTAGAACTAAGGTCAAAGGGCCTGGCCAAAACCGATTCATAAGTAAACGGGCCTGAGGTGGAATCTCACGAGCAAAGGCCTCTACCTGATGCTTCTCACCAATATGGACAATTAAGGGATTATCCTGCGGTCTACCCTTTGCTTTAAAAATGGCCTCCACGGCCCGTAGATCAAGAGCATTAGCACCGAGGCCGTACACTGTTTCTGTGGGGAAAGCGACAACCCCACCCTCGGCCAAAAGGCGTGCTGCTTCGTTAATTTCATCGGGGGTCAAAATGCGAGTCATCATTGCGCCCACTGAAATACCACCACCCGGTCTTGACCTGCATAATCCTTCATCGTTTCCAACCAGGTGAATCCCGCTTCTTCACCAAGGGCGCGCACCTTGGCGCCTTGATCCCACCCGATTTCTAGCACGACAAAACCAGGTTGCTCCAAAAACGAAGCGGCCTGGTTTACGATCCGGCGATAAAATGCGAGTCCATCAGGGCCTCCGTCTAGGGCTAAGGCTGGCTCGACCCCGATTTCTGGAGACGCCTGCTGCAGTTCTTCGCTCTTAATATAGGGAGGATTGGAGCATATGACAGCATATGTGCCAGTCACTTTCCCAAAGAGATCACTGCAGAGAAAATCCACTTGATTATCTACCTCAAGACGCTTGGCATTAGCCTCTGCCACCTGCAAAGCGCTAGGAGAAATATCGACTGCAGTAATCTGGAAGTATGGATCTTGACAGGCTAGGGCTAAGGCAATGGCACCGCTTCCGGTGCCTAAATCCAAAACCTTCGTAAGCTGATTGGGCTCCACGAGTTCTACAATCTTGTCCACCACAAACTCCGTTTCGGGCCTGGGAATCAACACATGCTCATTTACTTGGATGCGCAAGGCGTAAAACTCCCGCTCCCCAGTGAGATACGCCACAGGAATGCGCTGACCCCTGCGCCCGATAAATTGGCGATACTGTTCCACTTCTTTATCATTGAGGGGCTTATCAAAATTCAAATACAGGTCTAGGCGATCAAGTCCTAAGACATGCCCAAGCAAGAGCTCGGCATCAAGGCGCGCCGAACTACATCCTTTGCCTTCCAAGTAGCCTGCACTTAAATTGATTAACTCTCCAATCGTGTGTTGCTTAGTCATGGTGAACGTCAACAGTCTCCTTTAGCCTCTCTACTTCATCAGCGGTAATTAAAGCATCAATGATTTCATCTAGATCGCCGTCCACAACCAAATCCAACTTATATAACGTTAGGTTAATGCGATGATCGGTAACCCGTCCTTGAGGGAAATTATAGGTGCGAATCCGTTCACTACGCTCTCCCGTGCCCACTTGGCTGCGGCGCGCAGCTGCTTGTTCTTGTTCGGCTTCCTCTTGAAGCTGGTCATAGAGCCTCGCCCTTAGGATCTTAAGCGCTTTCTCTTTATTCTTGAGCTGAGACTTTTCGTCCTGGCAAGCCACAACAAGCCCAGTGGGAAGGTGCGTAACCCGCACCGCGGAGTCGGTCGTGTTTACACTCTGGCCACCAGGGCCAGATGACCTGTACACATCGAACTTTAAATCATTGGCTTCGATATGCAGCTCCACTTCTTCGGCTTCAGGGAGAACGGCCACTGTTGCGGTGGAAGTATGAATGCGCCCCCCCGCCTCTGTGGTAGGAATTCTCTGTACCCTATGAACCCCGCTTTCAAACTTGAGGCGAGAGTAGGCTCCTTTACCTTCAATCACAAAGATGATCTCTTTAAAGCCCCCCAACTCGGTGGCGTTGCTACTTAAAATATCCACCTTCCAACGCTCAACCTCCGCGTAGCGTGAGTACATCCTGAAAAGGGTGCCCGCAAAAAGGGCTGCCTCTTCACCACCCGTGCCTGCCCTAATTTCCACAATGACGTTTTTATCATCATTGGGATCTTTGGGAAGCAAGAGGACTTGCAGTTCACTTTCGAGCCTCTCCTTGTCTTTGGATAGGGTGGCAATTTCTTCATCTAATAGAGCAGCAAAGTCTGCTTCCTGCGGTGCTTCTGCCATCATCTCCGCGTCGTCCAAATCCGCAAGCACTTGACGATACTCCCGATATTTCCCGACAATTTCTCCTAAATCAGAGTGGGCTTTGGCCAGTTTATTGTACGTCTGAGGATCACTTAAAACCTCTGGATCACTCATTTCGCGGTTTAACTCCTCATACTTCTGTTCTAACGACTGCAATTTTTCTAACATCTAGCGGTTGCCTCCTGGCTGCCTCCTAGGCACTGGGATCGGATGCTGGAAAGGCGACCACTTTTTTCGCTTCTGGATGAATGGCGTCCTTATCCAACACTGTTTCAAGGGCTTTAATGGCCACTTCGATCATCTGCTGATCGGGTTCTGTTGTTGTAAGATTTTGTAGCAACATACCTGGTTTGGCCGCCCATTTAAATATGGGATGGCAATCCTTCTGCCCTGCCTTGCGAATTAACTCATAGGAAAGCCCTGCCACAATGGGCATAATGGCCAGATGAATCAAAATCCGCTGAAGAAAGGGGGGCCGCCCAAAAAACGAAAATACAAAGACACTGGTAAACAAAACAATCAGCAAGAAGTTCGTGCCGCAGCGGGCATGTACGCGGCTATGTTTAGCCACGTTGTCTGCGGTGAGTTCCTCACCTGCTTCATAGCAATTGATCGTCTTGTGCTCGGCACCATGGTAGGCGAATACTCGTTTAATGTCGTCCATCCAAGAGATGGCTACGATATAGATAACGAAAATGGATACCTTGATCACGCCTTCCACCAAGTTAACGACAATATTGGATGTGATGTGGCTTTGCACAAAACGAAGTAAAAATGCCGGCAAAACAATGAAGAGAGCGACAGTTAAAACTAGGGCAAATCCCATGGTCAAAACCAATTCTTTCGTTGTCAACTGCTCCTCTTCTTCCCCAAATTGACTGGCCGAATAGTTAAGACTTCTCAGCCCCATAATCATACTTTCCACTAGGGCCACAGCCCCCCGCAATATGGGTTTCTTCAGGATAGGAAAGCGGTCGGACCAAGGTTTCAAATCTTCCTGCAAAACAGTGATGGATTGGTCTGTTTTCCGTACAGCAACGGCGGAATGATACTGTCCACGCATCATAACCCCTTCGATGACGGCTTGACCTCCATAATTAAACTTGCCCATCTAACACGCGTCCTTTCATTAAGGAAATTAGGTTCTGAACTTGATGGCCTGGTACAACGACGACCAACTGATCAAGGGGTAAAAGCACATCAGCCCCCTTGGGAGATGTGATCTCTTCTTGCGAACGAATAATAGAGAGCACCTGTACGCCCAAATCTTTGCCTAAACCGACCTCAGCCAAGCTATGATAGGCTAAAGCCGATTCTTCACTAAGTTCAATCTGCAAGAGAACCTTATCATCGTCTAAATGCATAACATCCCTGAAGGATCGCATCCAGAGCGGCTGCGCATAGGCACTACTTTTTAGCGAACGATAGCCCCGTGGCAAAAAAAGCCGAGTGATACTGCCAATGATAATGCCCGCCAGCCAACCGATGAGCAAGGCCAGAAACGTACTATAAATCAAAGTTCCCGCAGGGCCGGCTAAGTCCTGCACCCAATATTCAGTAAAATATTCTAAGCGCACAATGCGATCAAACATGTCTACAGCAGCAATCATGCCCACATAACTAGAGATATTCCCCTTAATACTGGCAGAAAGACTGTAAGAAAGACCTATAACAAAGACTGCAGCCACCAAGACTGGCACTCCTACCTTGGTTAGGCTGCCAAAGAGTATACCTAGCGCCAACCCTCCGCCAAGACTTAATGCTGTGCCACTAATGCGGGGTAGTAAGAGCAATAGCAGATCGCGCAAATGGCGAAAACGAATAGAAAACTTGGGCATGGCCACGATCATATCAAAGGCCAAAAAGCCTACAAAAATGGATACAAAGGATGAAGTAAGACCTGGTATCTCGCGAACTAAGTAGTAGGCTACTCCTACCACAATAGACCGCATAACCATGATAAAGAAAACGACTGCCGGTTTACGTGCCATAGTTCTGCACTCCCAATTGCAGTTCCGGTGACCCTGGGACCTGGTGACAACGGCTACAGCGGGCCTCGTAGTTTTCGGTTGCTCCAATTAAGATAATGGGTTCGTCATACTTGGCCGGTTTACCGTCAATCAAACGCTGAGTACGGCTGGCAGGCCGCCCACACACTACGCAAATGGCGTTGAGCTTTGTAACCTGTTCTGCTAAAGCCATTAAAATGGGCACCGAGCCAAAGGGCTCACCACGAAAGTCTTGATCTAGCCCTGCTGCAATCACGCGTTTTCCTGCCTTAACCAGCTGTTGGCAAACTGGAATAATATCCGGGCTAAAAAACTGAACCTCGTCAATGGCTACAACATCAATCTGATCATCTATCTGATTGAGAATATCCTCGGCTTCCCGAACGGGTACGCAATCAATATGCAAACCATTATGGGCTGCAACTTTCTCCATCCCATAACGATAGTCCAAGGCTGGCTTAAATACTATCACATTCTGTTTAGCAATGGCGGCCCGTTTTACCCTGCGGATTAACTCCTCCGATTTCCCCGAGAACATAGAACCCACAATTACTTCGAGCCAAGATGCTTCGCGTATTGGCATGATTTCACCTCTGTCACGTAATAACAGTTTAAGTTTCTCTAAAGTGTAAGGGAAATCCTGCCTTTATTTTAGGACTCAAAGGATTGCAGCATGCTCGCGGTTTTCTGATCCACCTCGGCTTTGATGATCAAGCCCTCTGCGACAAATTCTTCTGCCAGGACATGGGCATTATCCCTCAGATAGCTCGCTTGACTTAACTTGTCAAAGGGAAATAAATACTGTCGCTGGAAGAACTTTTCTGAAAAGAAAGCATCGACCGCTTCTGCCAACTTCTCTAGCTGGTATCCAGTTTTGGCAGAAATCGCCTGTTCTGGGCTTCTCACCTCGATGGGATGTGCTACTAGATCTACTTTATTATACACTGAAATGATCGGTGCCGTGGCACCAATTTCTTTCAATACTTCCTCCACCGCTTCCTGTTGTTCCAAAGACTGGGGATGGCTAGCATCAATGACATGGAGTAAGAGATCTGCGTAGACGACTTCTTCTAAGGTCGCTTGAAACGCAGCCACAAGTGTATGAGGAAGCTTTCGGATAAAGCCAACTGTATCAGATAAATATACCCAGCGACCGCTCTTTAAATCCCAACGCCTGATGGTCGGATCTAGGGTGGCAAAGAGCTGATCGGCCACATAGACATCCGAGCCGGTGAGCGCCTTCAATAAAGTAGATTTTCCTGCATTGGTATAGCCCACAAGGGAGACAACGGGTATGGCCGTGCTTGCCCGTCCTTCCCGCTGCAGACCCCTCGTTTGCCTGATTTTCTCGAGGTCTCCCCTAAGATCCGAGATACGTTTTCTAATCCTACGGCGATCCGTCTCCAGTTTGGTTTCGCCAGGGCCCCTTGTACCTATTCCGCCTCCAAGGCGCGATAAGGCCTTCCCCTTACCCATAAGGCGGGGCAATAAGTAATTGAGCTGAGCTAACTCTACCTGAATCTTACCCTCGTTACTTTGGGCCCTTTGGGCAAAGATATCCAAAATAAGTTGGGTACGATCAATAACGGGCGCCTCCATAAGATCCGAAAGATTACCCTGTTGTGCTGGTGTGAGCTCGTCATCAAAGATGACTAAGCTATCCTCATCGACCATATCGCCAATCTCATGGGCTTTGCCCTTGCCGATAAATGTACCCGGATCGGGATAGCCTCGCTTCTGAACAAAGGAGTCGACCACATGGAGACCTGCATCTTCAGCCAGTTCTTTTAGTTCTAGGAGGTTCTCTTCTACTTCCCAGTCTCTTTGAAAGCTCTGCTGTAAGGCCACCAAGTAGGCATTTTGTTTCATGGTTTCTTGTTGCATAGGTTACCTCTTTTCTCGCAGGAATCCCCGGCTTGATCTGGAAATCAGATCAAGGGAGGAATCAAGTATGCGCACAATTATGCACGTTGATATGGATGCGTTCTTTGCCGCCGTGGAGGTCTTAGACCATCCAGAATATATTGGAAAACCCTTGATTATTGGCGGTCGCAAGGATTCACCCAGGGGTGTTGTCTCCACTGCCTCCTATGAGGCACGCAAGTTTGGCGTTCATAGTGCCATGCCCATTGCCAAGGCTGCTTTGTTATGTCCAGATGGCATCTTTATCCCAGGAAGGATGGCCCGTTATCAGGAGGTCTCTGGTCAAATTCACAGGATCTTCCCAGAATTCTCGCCCCTTGTGGAGCCCCTTTCCATTGATGAAGCTTTTTTGGACATGAGCGGTTGCGAACATTTCTACCCTAGTTTGGAAGAGATGGGCCACAGCCTGAAATGCCGTATTAAAGATCAGACGGGGATTACCGCATCGGTTGGAATCGCGCCTAACAAGTTTCTGGCGAAACTAGCCTCAGATTGGCAGAAACCCGACGGTCTTCTTGTGCTTCGCCCACAGGATATCCAGGGCTTTCTCCATGATCTCCCCGTAGGCAAATTATGGGGCGTAGGCCAAAAATCAGAAGCAGTTTTGCATAGGCTTAACCTTCGCTATGTTAGAGATATTCTACCCCATTCCTTAACCTGGTTGCAAGAAAACGTAGGTTCAGCTTTGGGTTCGCAGATCTACTATTTGTCTCGGGGTATTGATGAACGCCCAGTTGCATCTGAAACGGAAGCACAATCTATTGGCCATGAGATCACCTTCGCCGAAGATCGCAAGAGCCTATCTTTCCTGCGTCAGCAGCTGGCCCAAATGGGTGAAAAGGTGGGCTGGCGACTGCGGGAGCAAGGGTTCTACGCTCGCACTGTCTCCATCAAGGTACGTTTCTACGACTTTAAGACCATCACGCGCTCCCATACTCTAAATTATTCCTTTAATGATGATGATACCATTTTTAGAGAAGCTTTACACCTTTTGGAACAAATAAAGCTTCAACCCGTAAGGCTTTTAGGCGTTACAGTGAGCAATTTTTCGGCGGGAGCCCAGTTATCCCTCTTCGCAACAGACGATCAACCATCGAGTCAAGTCAATGAATTGATGGATGCCATCAATCGAAAATTCCAGCCAGGTGCCATTACCAAGGGTCGCACGTTACCTACTGACGAATCGAGTAGCTAAAACCGACTAAGGCACGAAAATAGCGGGACTGCAAAGAGTCCCGCCATATCTACTATGATTTAGGCTAGCTGTCTAATTGTAATAGAGATCGTTCACCAAGGCTCGCGCAGCTTCTTCAACCTCCACATAATCCACATCAACCATTTGGTTATAAACGGCGATTGTGGCTTCGTCGATTTGACCAAGAAGTGGCTCAATTAGGTCAGCAATTTCAGGGTGTTCAGCAAGCAGACTATTTGCCACAACTACAGCTGGGTCATAAGGCGGGAAATACTGGAGATCGTCTTCCAACACAACAAGATCCATGGCGACAATGCGGCCATCTGTGGAATATGCTACAGCGACATCAATATCGCCTGTTTGCACTGCACGATAAATCAAGCCGTAATCCATGCTAGCTACCCGATTAAACGTAAACCCATAGGTGTCCACTAAATCGTTATAGCCATCACCAGCCCGCTCGCGAAACGTGCTGTCCATAGCAATTGTCATGGAATCAGCATAGTCTTTGAGATCAGAAACTGTCTGAATGCCATGTTCTTCAGCGAAGGCCCTTTGAACAACTAAGGCGTAGGTGTTGTTGAAACCAAAAGAGTCAAACCAAGTGGCATCGAACTGGGCGTCAAACTCTTCTTGAACATAAGCTTGAACTTTTTCCCGATCCTTCCATTCGTCCGTTACTTCCATATTTAGCACACCAGCAAACTGTGTACCAGTGTAGCTCACGTATAATTGGGCGTCACCAGATGTCAACGCAGCGTGTAGCAAGGTTGAACTTGAAAAGTTCCTGATATGCTCAACAGTCAAGTCAGTATTATCTTCAATAACAATCTTCACCGCTTCGGCAAGAATCTGTGGTTCTGCATAGTTCGGCGAGACAATGGTAATCGCCTCTTGCGCAGATGCCATCATACTTCCACCAAGAATGATAAATCCGATCAACGCGTATGCAAATGTTTTCTTCAACATTTCACTCACTCTCCTTTAGTGCTAACTATCACGGGCAATACGTAATCCCCGTGGTGTTAAGATTCGTTCTAGTCGACCAAGAGCAAATTCTGCAATGAGGGCCAAAACGGCTGCTGGAATAGCACCTAGTAGGATAAGTTCATTGCGAACCATTCCAAGGCCAGTGACAATAAAATCACCGAGACCGCCCCCGCCAATCATGGCCGCTAAGGTTGCCGTTCCGATAATGATCACTGTTGCAGTTCGGATACCGCCCATGATCACAGAAAGAGCAATCGGTAGTTCAACCATATATAGGATTTGAAAATAGGTCATGCCCATTCCTTTGGCAGCTTCTTTCACAGACTCATCTACATTGCGGATTCCAATATAGGTGTTACGCAATATAGGAAGAAGAGCATAGAGAAACAACGCCACCAATGCCGGCTTTTGGCCAATTCCCAAGCCTAGAGGGATCATCAAAGCTAGTAGCGCTAAGCTGGGAATCGTTTGAAAGATATTGGCGATATTCATCACCGGAACTTCAACCCACCTATAGCGTGTGGCCAAGATTCCAAGAGGAATCGAGATAACGGCCGCGAGAAGAACGGGCGTAAAAACAAGCACAAGGTGTTCTTGTATAGCGAATAGAACGTCAATGCGTCTATCAATTAGCACTTCTAAAAAACTCATAAACACTGTATCAACTCCAAGTTTCGTTAACTGGATTGTCGTTATTTTTTGATCCATCCCAGAGGTCGACAATCCCTCGCAAGAGCGCAGTTCGGCTCACAAGACCAATGGGACGTTGCTTACGGTCGACAACACATAATAGCCGTGTTCCATTAGCAAGCTTTGAGGCTGCATCGCGGATTGTAGTCGTATCTACAACCGCCTGCGCTCGTCGATCAGAAACTTGCGGTAGTGCTTTGCCTTTAACGCCTTTGCGCTGAATATCGTGAGCTGTAACAATGCCCCCGAATCGCCGCGAACTATCAACAATTACCGCATAGTCCGATCCACGCTTTTGCATCTTCGATACTACTTCAGCTGCTTCTGCCTCTTGGGAAATGGTTAGTGGCTCGGTGAGCATAATGTCCGACACTGGTGTAACGTCAGCGTTTGGAACAAGCCTCTCTTCACCAAGAAATTCCCGGACATAATCGTTTGCTGGGTTCTTCAACATTTCTTGAGGGGATGCAGCTTGGACAATAACCCCATCTTTCATCAACACAATTGTATCGGCAAGCTTAATGGCCTCATCAATGTCATGTGTGACAAACACGATCGTCTTCGCAAGGCTTTGCTGTAGGTCTTTCATTTCATCCTGCAATTGATCGCGGGTGATTGGATCAAGGGCACCAAAAGGTTCATCCATCAAGATAAGATCGGGATCGCCTGCGAGTGCTCGCAACACACCAACTCGTTGCTGTTGGCCGCCACTTAACTCAGCAGGATAACGATCCTCATAGATTGCAGGATCGAGATTAACAAGCTCTAATAGTTCGCGTGTCCGCTCACGCCGTTTGTGCTTATCCATGTTCTTGAGTTTCGGAACAATTTCGATATTGGCAGCAATCGTCATATGAGGAAATAGACCAACGTCCTGAATTACATAGCCAATTTCCCTACGAAGCTGAACCACGTTCGTGTCTTTTGTTGGTACATCGTTAATCCATATCTCACCTGATGTGGGTTCGATCAAGTGGTTGATCATTTTCAGTGTTGTTGTTTTGCCACAACCACTTGCCCCGATAAGGACAACAAACTCACCCTGATCTACATCGAGGCTAAGGTCATCGACAGCGAGAAACGGCTCACCATCTGTCTGATAGACCTTAGTCAGGTTTTTCAATCTCAGCATTCAATTCCTCCTAGTTGCAGCTACTACCTCCCGGAGTAAATCATTCATTTCTTCTGTGATTTTCTGTTGCTGCTGCATTAATCCATGCATCTGATCGATAATCCGCTGAAGATCACGTCGATCGCTGTTTGCCTGCACATAGCCAACCGCCTGATCGGTGGATAATACATAGATACCTGAACCATGCTTAACATCGACAATTCCTTTTTGTTGAAGCAAAGCCGTGGCTCGGCGAATTGTCTCTGGTGATACTCGATACAATCCTGCTAAAGTGGAACGACCATGTAAACGAGAACCAGGCAAATACGTCCCCTGCACGATCTGTTCGGCAATAGCTAAGGCGACGGACTCATAGCGTGCCATGCGCTCAGAATGCCTTTCTTTATTCTCCGGCATCACTTCTGCCCTCCAATCAACATAAAAAGTGACAACTTATTATACCGCGTCCAAGTTGCCACATCAACTTGCGCTTGTTCGGCTCTCCCTGCCCTGATCTTGACATGCGGTGCATAGCATGGATTAGAACACTCAGACAGCCAAATCTGACCATAGGCTTTCATATACTCATAAAGCGAACTGTTTGGGCAAATCAAAAAAAGGCCTGTGCCTTTCATACACAGACCCTTGTGAAAACAAACTATTAGGCTTTAGGATGCGAATACCACTGCTTCTCAAATTCTTTGTGGATTTCGGGGTTCAAAACCCGTAAGTACGTACCCTTCATGCCCAAAGAGCGGGATTCAATCACATTAGCTGAAGCTAATTTACGCAGTGCGTTGACGATGACAGAGCGGGTGATCTCCGCTTCATCGGCAATGCGACTGGCAACAAGCAATCCTTCGTCTCCGTTGAGCTCTTCAAAAATCCTTTGCATGGCCAATATCTCCGAGTATGATAGACTATTAATGGCCGAGCGGGCGGATCTTGTCTGGGCCGCTTTGTCTTCTTGCCGTTCGTGAATAACGCGAGAGATGATCATTCCTAAGGTAACACCGGCGATGTTTGCAACATCCATGTCTTGATCACTGTACTCTCCGCTGCGCCGTACACAGAGCACCGAACCGACACGCTCGTCTCCACCGATGATGGGAGTAACCATGATCGCTTCTCCATTTGCTCCTTCTTGCACGCTGATGTCTGCCACTCGATTGGCCATGCTTTGAATTTCGTTAGAAGCTACGCCTGTAAAAAGCCAATCCGAGTCGAATGGTGTACTATCGAAACCATCCTCAAGGGCATAGCCGAGCACATTACCTTTTCTACCGAGAATGTAGACGCTACTCTCATCCATGCCCGAACGGAGAGCCTCGCAAAGCTCATTGAAATCTACATCTGTCGTAATCTGCTGAAGAGATTGCAGATACTGTTTCATTCTTCCTAACATTTTTTTGTTCACCTCTCTATTTTCGCAGAAAAATCTTTCCGTATAGTGTCAATTATATATTTTCGCACAATTAATGTCAACGTTGTCTGCCAATTGAAAATAAGAAATTGACGGGCCATTTAGCGGCCAAAGAGCGGTCTATATATGGGTCTGCCGACTGGCATTTGGTGAATTGGCGATTGACTTTGAGGTCGGAACGTGCTAAATTAATAAAGTAACGAGCCGAAGTGGCGGAACGGCAGACGCGCTGCGTTCAGGGCGCAGTGGGCAATAGCCCGTGTGGGTTCAAATCCCACCTTCGGCACCATAAGAAGATTAACCCCAGTTTAGCTGGGGTTTTGTTGTTTTTTGAACGAAGTTGCCCATCAATTGCCCATCCGCAGATATTTTGGTTGAGATTCGCAAACGGCTTCTACGGCATTATTAATGTCAAAAGGGATTAAGAACGAGAAAGGCTTACATTTGAGTTACTCGATTGAAATATTTAATCATGTCTTGCCAAACCCAACGGACCTCCATTGGAAGAGTAAAGGTTCGGTTCTTTTCCCCAACAAAACGAACCCTAATTTCTTCATCCTCCTCAGCATATGCGATAGCGTACGCCAAAGCCCGAGTATCCTTGTGAGATAACGGAAAATCTACCCGTTCTGTCACACCACCTCCGTTCCAATTCACTTCTCGTTTAACGTAGCCACTGTAAGAAGGTAGCTCTTGAGTGACATAACGTTGATCCCCAACCAGTACAATCACGTGGTCAAAAAAGATCCAATCCTTTCCAGAATAAGTGGCCCTTATAAACGCCCAATGTGAGTCTTTGTCATATCCGACATAAGGATAAAACCTAACACCTGACAATTTGCTGTTGCGATGGCTGCTGGCCCAGTTGGGATGGTATAAAAAGCCCACGTCTCGAAACTCATCCCAGTCGTCCAGCAGCGCTAGGTCTATTATCTGCTTCTCCAAAGCTTCTGTAGGTGGGTTGCTTTCTGCTAACATCTCCAGATTTGAATCTGACAGTCGCCCCCCAAGAATTAGGTTGACATAGCTTGGACCAAGATCTGGATATAAAGAAACAAACCAAAGAGCCATTTCTGACGGCCCACCACATCCTGTTAAAAAAACTGTTACCAAAACTAGAAGGGTCACAAACAAACTCGTTGTTCTTTTCACGATAAACAGTCCCCCTTTTCCAAAATTACTTTTTTTAATGTGTAATCTCTGATCCATCGGCCTCGATCAACGTTTTTCTCTTTTAAAAACTAACATAACGTATCGCGTAGAATCGAAAATCCATGAAGTAAGTGATAAACTCCTTGTCCGACCGCGTCCCAACTCCTCCAGGTGGTCCAGTTCCCACCCCTTCTTGGCTTGTTTATTTATTTCCTTCTGTACTGCTCGGGAATATCCGCCGCCAGATTTAAGGGTACCACTCACCTTAACTGTTTTGTACTCATACTGTGGCCCCTTTTTCTTCCTTCTGCCAAACACTACCCCACCCCCATCTTTTTTAAAAAAATGAGATAATTGGATAACATTAATGAACTTTTCTACACAGACGCCGTCTTCGCTCCCCACCCACACCTATCAACATATTCATACCTCAACCACCCCAAACATTAAGAACATGGGTTTCAATTAAAAAAGGCGGCTAGACTATCCATAATGTCTCGTCTAACCGCTTTTTCTCATGTCTAGATCTCCAACGCGTCACCTAGCAACCTAGCAGCTTGATCTTGCATTGTGGGCGTGACATGCGAATACCGATTGAGCGTCATGCTAATATCCGAGTGTCCAAGGCGTTCTTGTACTATTTTCGGATTTACCCCCTTAGCTAATAGCAGCGTAGCACAGGTGTGCCGCAAGTCGTGAAACCGGATCTTTTTTACTCCGGCACTTTCAATTAGGTTAGCAAAGCTTCTCTGACCGAAATTATTGATCTGAATTGGGTCCCCATTCTCCTTAGCGAATACAAAATCCCTATCTTTGTAGGCGCCTCCTAGACTCAACTTTAATTCCTTTTGTCTCAGCTGATGTTTTCTGAGCAAGCTGGCTGTCTGTGGTGAAATGGTATGGCTCTGCCCCGACC
>DHNI01000008.1:33655-42800 GCA_002409455.1 Firmicutes bacterium UBA5420
TCTGTGGTGAAATGGTAATGGCTCTGCCCCGACCGGTCTTAGGAACCCCCAGTACCGGTTCCGGACCAGCTTTGAGCAGGGTACGCCTCACAGATATCCTGCGAGCATTGATATCTACATCATCCCACATCAGTCCACACAACTCACCTTTGCGCATCCCAGTCTCTATTGCTAGTGTGTAGAAAGCTTCTACTTCGGTACCTGCATCACGGGCTACAGTGAGAAAAAGCCTGACTTCTTCTTCATCCCATACTTGCATATCAAAATTTTTCTCAGCCACGGGTTTTTCAACAACCATTTCAGCTGGATTCACATTAAGCAATCGTTCGTTTATGGTAGCCACCTTCAGAGCTTGATGTAAAATGGCGTGGTGTTGTTCCAAAGTAGATGAAGCGAGTTCCGAATTGTTGTAGTAGTGCTGGATATGACCAGAGCTCAATTGCTGCAGAGGGATTTTATCGAAAGCAGGAATCAGGTGCCTTCTTACGACACTCTCATAGGTTTCAATTGTCCTTAGCCTTTTCTTCTTGCTGTTCTTCACATAAACATCAATCCACCTCTGCAGCCACTCACCGGTAGTCATTTTCGTGGGTTCGATCAATTCACCCCTGTTATACTGGTGGAGTAGTTCGGCCAGCTTGGCCTCAGCCTCTGCTTTAGTTCCCCTAACGGTATATGTTTTCTGATTGACTTTGCTTTTTCCGGTCTTAGGATCGATTTTCCTACCCAACGTCAACGTTACTGTCCAAGAGACCTTAGAACGCTTTCTTAGCGAGCCTCTCAATTTTTGGCAGCTCCCTTCCTCAGATTTTCTCACCTGTCACCGCCAGTTTTCACCTCCCAAATGGCGGGCAGTTATAGTCCGCTAAATCATTGGCATTTTCGGATCGGCGTTCTATCCAGTCAAACAATGCCTTTCTGGGAATCCGAATAGTTTTACCTATCCGAATAACCGGGAACTCATTTTGTCTACACAGTTCATATGCGCTAGAACGACAAATCCTCAGAACTTCAGCCAATTCCTTAACGGTTAATAAGTGTACATCGGCGCCTTGCATTTCGCTTCCCCCTATCAGAGCTTTTTACGAAGGATCAAAGCTGATTAACCCTGCAAGACACCACCTTCTATACATATTGAAGGTATGTCATATTAGCGTTATAACGGGCTAATAGCAATAGAAGCCTCAACGCAAATGGGCTTTGATTGTCCTTCACTATAAACCACTAGGAAGCACCAATTCGGACGGTCTAGCACAAAATAAAGAAAGCCCCTAGCTGTCCAAAGGACAGAAAGGGACTGTTGAATTGTACCATTATTCAAATTTGATAAACGCATCTTTAAATCCGGCCATTTTTACTTCAGCCAGCATTTTTTCTGCATTGACTTTTTCACGAAATGCTCCAACCTGTACCCTGTAAAAACGCCTTAATCCCAAACCATCTAAAACATCAGCCCTAAAGGTATCCATTGATTTTCCATGCCGAGGGAACCAGTGCATGACATCCTTGTGATTACTAGCAACTCCCAATTTGCACCCTTCACTGTGGTCAACGATATTCTCAGGGTCTAACCCAAACTTATCGCAGAGATAGATACAAAGCTCCACTGCTTCCTTGTAGACCGCGTTGAAGTACACACTATCGGTCAAATCATCCTCGCAGATCTCAAAACTGATATGAGTGTTATTAGCTGTTCCTCCCGAATGCCAAGCGCGATAATTCCAGGGTAAGGTCTGATAGGTGGCAATGCTGCCATCAGCGAGCCTACCGATGAAAGCGTGAACACACACCTGTCTGCCATCTGGTCGAGCTTGATTCCAATGATTTCTATAAACATTCTCACCCAACTTTCCATCATCAGGCCCTACATACCGTTTCAAATGTGGATTGTTGGCTCCGGTGCTATGAACCATAATTCCTTTTGGGGTTATGATTTGCCCCGCACGATAGCACTCGTTTTTTGTGAGATACAGCCTATTTAGGTTCATCTGTCTTAGACCCCTCCGAACGCAGCTGCTCCAATACCATTCTCAACTTGTCGGGAATGGGTAGTCCCATAGCAACGGAATTCTCCAGAATTGAGATTCCCTCGTTACTTAGATAAAAGAAAATGACGGCAGTACGAATTGCATTACCGCCGCCAAGTACCTGACTGTCTATAGTGTGCCCTATGCCCACGAGAGTGAATATGAGCACCTTTTTGACAATACCCCTCGCCCCGATTTCGCTCGATAGTTGTTTCTCAACAAAAGCTCGCATGACACCAGTAATGTAATCGATGGTCACCAGCGCAACTAAAGTGTATATAAAGCCATCATAGCCGCCTAAGAACCACCCCAACCAGGCACCAAGACCTGCAAACATAAATTGCAGATGCTTGCATATTTCCCGCAAACCTAAACCACCTCTTTCGTGGGCAAAATAGAAGAACGCCTGCCCGAAAACAGACGTTCCTCAAAATACTTTTTTCCATTGAAAACCAAAGTTAGGACCTCGCTCCCTACTCACAGATATGCCCGCCAGCAATCGCCCATCTAGCAAATTCCCTGATTCATACTGGATACCCAATCCACCATCGCTAGTGGTTCTAATTGCAATCGGACCAAGAGAAAGCGAAGGCCCTGCTACTTTCCCCCAATAACACCACGAAATTCTTTATGAATATGGACATGGGACTCAATTAAGCTGGTCAGATACCCTTCTACATCAGCGGTTATTCCTCTTAATTCATTAATCGTTTCCTCAGTCAATCGAGCTTTTACGGCAGCCAGCACACTACTTTTAATCTGTAAGCGTCAAACCAGCCGTACCTTCTAGCTCCTCTCCACTGATGAGATAATGAAGTCATCAGAGGGAAGGAGCTGATTCTTGTGACTAAGGAAGCCAGGCAAGAGCTGCGCGAGTTGTGGGCTGAGAGGATAGAGGATTTCCGCGCCAGCGGTCTAAGCCAAAGGGCATGGTGCAGAGAACATGGGCTGCGGCCCAACCAACTCTGGTACTGGCTGCGTAAGTTTAGCACTGAAGCCAATCAACCCCAAAACGGCAGATGGATACAACTGGATTCACTAGCTCCTACTGGCTCTAGTGTCGTGCTTCGCATCGGCAACGTGGCCCTCGAGGTCCAACGCGGGTTTGACCCCCAGGTTCTAACGGAAGTCATCCGCTCCTTGCTGAACGTATGTTAATTGGTCATCCTAGGCAAAAGGTGTACCTGGCTGTGGGAGCCACCGACATGAGAAAGTCAGTGGACGGCCTGGCCGCCATAGTCCAGCTGGATTTCGAGCTCAATCCGTTTGAGCCCTGCCTGTTCGCCTTCTGCAATCGACAGCGGAACAGGGTTAAGATCCTGGAATGGTCCGAGCGAGGCTTTTGGCTCCACTACTTCCGTTTGGAACAAGGACGCTTGCCATGGCCTCAAGTAGGCGAGGAAGTTAACCCTCTAGATGTTACCTGGCAGGACCTGCGACAGCTTCTGGAGGGAACACCGCTAAAGCCCGTTAGCCAGCGTGCTGTTAAGCTTCCGAAGTATGTAATTTAACATGCATTCTCCCCTTCCTGAGCCCTTTCCCAGCAGGGAATCAGCTTATCCTTCGCGAAGTACTGGGCATGGAAGACACACCGAAAACCCAAGACTCAACCGAATACTCATGGCAAGAACGTGCACTTAAAGCAGAAGCTGAGTTGGCCAAGGCCCTCCAGAAACTGGAGTACCTCGAGGCTCAAATGCGCCTGCTGACTGCCAAGCGCTTTGGCAGATCCAGCGAGAAGACGAGCAAAGATCAGCTTCAGCTCTTTGAGGACTTTTTCAATGAGGCCGAGTCAAACGCGGAGCCCTTTGCTCCGGAGCCAGAGCTGATCACGGTGCCCGCCCACCAGCGTGCAAAGCGCAAGAAGAAGAAAGGTGTCAGCCTCGAAGGCCTGCCCGAGACCGTGGTTGAATACCGCCTTCCCGAGGAAAAGCTGACCTGTTCCTGCGGCCATGAAAGGCATATCATCGGCCAAGAGGTTACCAAAGAGCTGGTTGTGGTGCCGGCCCAGTTTTCCGTCACTAAGCATGTGCAGTATGTTTACGCCTGCCGCCACTGCGAGAATCACGGAGATGGCACAATTCCCGTTGTGGTCAAAGCACCGAAACCAAACCGGGCTTTCCCGGGCAGTATTGCTTCTCCTTCTGCAGTAGCGCATGTCATTGAAGAGAAGTACGTTATGGCCGTTCCCCTCTACCGCCAGGAGAAACAGTGGGAGCGAAGAGGCGTAAAGGTGTCCCGGCAGAACATGGCTAACTGGATCATGGCCGCCCAGCACTGGTTGCAGCCCATCTATGACCGCATGAAGGAAGTACTTCTGAGCCAGGACATCATATTTGCCGATGAAACCACTCTCCAGGTTCTCCAGGAGGACGGCAAAAAAGCTGAATCCCAGTCATACATGTGGCTGTATCGTTCAGGACGTTATGGGCCTGGGATTGTGCTTTTCGAGTACCAGCCCACCCGTTCCGGGGAACACCCGAAAGAGTTCCTGAAAGGGTTTAAGGGTTACCTGGTCACAGATGCCTATGGAGGTTACAATGGTATCCCCGATGTGACCAGGGTTGGCTGCTGGGCCCATTATCCAAGAAATATGGTTATCCGAGAAAAACCACTAAGCGCCGTATAACGCTAGGACCTTTTCTCCTTTTTCTCGGATAACCTAAGACTGCCTCTTAGTTAAACGTAAGGAAATCAGGAAGTCTGTTCTTGTCGCTAGAACCTTTCTTCTCTTCATGTTCGTGGAAGAACCATTTCTCATTCCATGCCCTTAGGTGTTTGTCCACGGTATTCTGTGACAACTCAGCATAAATCTGTGTTGTTTGAAGCGAGGCATGACCAAGGAAGTTCTTTATAACCACAATTGGGACACCCGCCTCCAGCATATGACTTGCAGTGGTGTGTCTCATAGAATGCGGCGAATATCTATCTTCTCTGAAGAGAGTCGGGTTTTCAGCCTTGGCCTGTCGGACGTACTTCTTAAAGATCCCTTCAACGCAGGAAATAGTCATATGTTCATGTGTTTGACTTGAAAAAACATGTCTGTCAGGCTTAGAAACCAATTGCCGGTGAAGAATGTATGTTTGGAGCATCTTTGCGCAGTTCTCTGGAATGCCAATGCGTCGTAATTTCCCGCCTTTTCCTTTAATGTTTAGGGTAGCCGCTTTCGTATGAAATTGTATGTTCCCTATCAACAAATCGCAGATTTCCTGTGCTCTTGCCCCGCTTGCATACATCAAGCTAAGTAACACTTTGTCCCTAAGACCGGTCCCTTTGCTTTCGTTAGGTAAACGGAGGAGTATCGCGACTTCCTGCACGGAGAACACCGCCCGTTGCTTCTTTTGAGCTTTTTTCATCGGGATCCTAATAATGTTACTCCGAAATATTGATGCAGCATCAACATCTCGGTTCTGAGCATACTCAGAAAAGGATAAGAGGGCTGATAGTCTCTGGTTCTTAGTTGAGGCACTACATCCCCTTTCATTTTCTATCCAGTCGAAAAACTCAGTCAACATGCCAAAGTCTAGTTGCTCAAATGATACCTCATCTGCAGGAATCTCCTTCTTGGAGTACATGAACTCGAGTAGTAACCGGAACGCATATTTATATGAGGTAACTGTATTGGGACTTGCTCCAATTGAACAGGGCATATAGTTTGTAACAAAGCCGTTGAGTAACTCCAAGAATCTCGAAGACTTATTCATTGAAGTTGACCTCCGGAAAAACCTGTGCCGTGTAGTCATCAAATAGTTCCATGGCATCTGGAAACATCTCGTTACTAAATTTCAAGTATTTTTCTGTTTCTCTCAAGCTTTCATGCCCCAGATAAGTAGAAAGGTAAGGAACAGTATCATCAATCCTGCGACCTTCTCTTTCCGAATTAGCAAACGACTGGAATGCAAACACATGCCTGAGGCAGTGCAAACAAGGCCCTCTCTGATGTTTCCGTCTTCCAGGAAGGGAAATGTTAGCTCTTTCCAGTATGAAATTGAACCTGTGCTGAGCATTGTGCGTTGACACTGGCTCCGTTGGATCAGACGTGGGAAAAAGATATGCTTCTGGATATCCGATCATCCCCATAGCCATGCAGTATTTCCTAAGGATGTTTGTCAAAGAGTTGTGCATTGGTACAAGCCTTTGTTTGTCACCCTTAGCGTGCCTCAGTGTCAGCACACCGATATCAAAATCCACATCCTTTATTCTTAATGAGAGCGTCTCGCCTGTGCGGAGCCCGCACCCAAACATGAGCCGTAGAATCATCGGAAATTCCATATGAATAAGAGTGTTTTTTTGCGGTCTCCCCTTTTGCATTGCATCTACAATGGAAAACAAAAGATCCATCTCGACCTTAGAAAATATATATGGGACATAATCATCGCTGACCTTTGGAATCGGCGGGATGTACGCGTTAACGCCATATGCTTTGAGTTGAGTCAGAAAAATTCTGAGACTACGCACCACGTTGGCAATGGAACTGCTTTTTCCTGTGAGAGTACGAATCCAGCCGGTAATCTGCTCTTCTGTAAGATTTCTGTCATCACAACAAATGGAGCAGAGATAGTCGTCGAACAACCGAAATGTGTGGCAATCGTGATCATAGGTGCTTTTACTCTTTGATGCTTTCCGAAGCGCCAAGAACTCAGTAATCTCGTCTTGTAGTACACTCCTGAATTGGCTCATAATTGTCCACCTTCAAGCAATACTCTGAAAGAGCCTGCCGGTTCGGGGACTTCTATTGCGCACTCACGGAGCTTTTCAATGTCAATCTTAGCATAATGCTTTATCACATTGGGACTAGAATGCCCCAGGATACTCCTGACGGCTTCGTATGGCACATGATCATTAACCATTGAACTGGCCAATGATGACCGAAATGTGTGAGGGCCATGCTTTCTGCCTGACACATCAATATTAGCCAGACCTAGGTACTTTGTAGTCACAAAACGCAGGACAGAAGTGGTGATTCCCTGATAGGGAGCATAATGCCGCAGGAATACGGTCTGGCTTTCGACTCTGGGGCGCGCATTGCTAATATAATCGGTCAGTGCTAACTTGACTTCTGGCAACATCGGGAGATGTAACTTGTCTCCAGTCTTTTGCTGTATGAGGCAGATTTTATCGTTGTAGAAATCCAACTCATCCAAAGAAAGCTTTGCAATGTCCCCGGATCTCATACCAAGCCTTGTCGCCAAAAGCAACATGGCATAATCCCTTTTACCTATAGCATTCGAGCGGTCGATTGCTATCTCAAATCTATGAATCTCCTCTTCACTATAGGTTGCCGGTATAGTCGTAGGTCGTTTAGAGCGGGGAACAAGTGCAGACAAGTCTCCTTCAGTAATACCATTGATACTTAAAAATCTAAGGAATGCCCTGACCACGGGCAATGCATCCTTATTCTTGATTCTCAGAGATGCGCGTGTGATGTAAGACGCTTCCAAAGACGAAATGTTCGGGCATCCAAACACAATGCATCCTCGCAAGAAGCTACGAACGAACCGCTTTTTAGCCTGGATGGTGTTATCTTTATTGCCATTTTGAGCGCATTCCGTCGCATACGAACTTAACACATGTTCAAAAGTGTCTGGTAATAAACTTATCTCCTGTTGCTGTTGAACCCGATACTCATTGCCAGAGTAAACATCGTTGAGTCTTCGGATGGCCGTGAACATGGCTTTTTTCCAGGAAGTACCGAGTTCTTTCTCAGCGATATAAGCTTCGAAGTACTGCAAGCCGATTTCAGGAGTGTACACATCCGTACCACGCTCAACCATAAACAATTCAATTTGTCTGAGTGTCCGGCGATAGTTAGCCAACGTCATCTGCGTATAGGATTTCTCCTTAAGATCGTCTAGCAATCTGTCTAGCAAGTCTCCAAACGATAGGTCTCTGGTTTCTTCTTGATTCATTCCAATGCCCCCTTAAATGGTTTCTAATTCCATTTTACCGGAGACTATCGTTATGTGAGAAGATATTAGGTAAACATGGTATCTATGCCATTTCAAGAGAGTCTTATTGGATAACCATATTTCTTGGATAATGTGCCATGCACCCCGCATTAATTATGTTGGGGGAAATGCCGGCGTAGGCAGCATAACCATCTGTGACCAGATAACCCTTGAAATCTTTAAGGAATTCCCTAGGGTGTTCCCGGGCCCTCGATGGCTGGTATTCATAAAGCACGATCCCCGGTCCATATCGTCCAGAACGATAAAGCCACATGTAGGACTTGGATTCAGGCTTTTTACCTTCCTCATGAAGAACTTGGACCGTTGTCTCATCAGCTTGTATCACTTGCTGCTTGATAAGAAGACCCTTCATGTGCTCGTACAACGGTTCAAGCCATGTCTCGGCAGCACGGATAACCCAGTTGGCCATGTTTTGCCTTGAGATGTTGCAACCACGCCTGGCCCACTGCTGTTCTTGGCGATAATATGGCACGCCCATGACGAACTTTTCATCAATGATGCTTGCTTGCTACCACCGAGGGGGAGGCAATGCTACCGGGAAATGCTCTCTTTGGCTTTGGTGCTGCCACAACGATTGGCGTTTCACCGTCACCGTGTGCTTCGCAGTGCCGACAGCCATAGATGTGTTGTACATGAACATCAACCGATAGTGAAGGGGGAACATACTTAAGTTCCCGGGAGATCTCCTGCTTGATGACGTGCCTATCATTACCACAGCACGAACAGACCATCTCTTCCTCGGGAAGGCGGTGTTCAACAATGTTTTCCTGTAAACCCTCTAGGCTAGCGTTTTTCTTGCCCCCCGCCTTCTTCCTCGTGTGCTCCGGCACAATGATGATCTCTGGCTCAGGAGCGGCGGAATCTGCAACGATCTCAGCTTCGTTAAAGATGGCCTCAAACAGTTTGAACTGGTCAGGATGGGTCTTCTCGCTTGAAGGACCAAAACGCTTGGTTCTGAGAAGGTGTAAATGGGCGTTCAAGAACTCTAGCTCTTTGGATAAAAGATCTACTTTAGCCTCAGCTTTTAGGGCTCGTTCGCGCCAGGATTGTTCAGTTGTGGTCGGGGTTTCAACGGTTTTCTTCATACTAAAAGGTTCGCGTTTTACAAGCGAAATCCTGCAAGAAAAACAAGGAATCACAAAGAATATT
>DHNI01000162.1:0-742 GCA_002409455.1 Firmicutes bacterium UBA5420
CCTCGGCTCCTACCGGGCGCAAAGTATTAGCAACCCCTGTAGCCAGACATCTCGCTAAAGACCTTGGCGTTGATATTAACTTGGTTACAGGCACTGGGCCTGCTGGACGGGTGATGAAAGAGGACATTCAAACGATGGCGACTGCTGCCCTAACGCCTGTAGTGGCCGTTGCTGCTAAAAATGGAGTGCCGCATGTCCTAGAGGAAAGGGTACCCCTCACACAACTAGGTAAGACGGTGGCCAAGAACATGGCCCTCTCAAAACAGGAGATCCCTCATGCTGCTGTAATGGATGAAATCGATGTCACTGAATTAGTCAAGTTCCGGCAACAAGTGAAAGCCATGGCAGAAAAGGAGGGCACGAAGCTCACCTACATGCCTTTTATCATCAAGGCAGTGGCCTTGGTACTGCAGGAGTTCCCCCTGTTCAACGCCAGTTTTGCCCCGGAGACCCAAGAAATTGTGCTCAAAAAGCATTACAATATTGGAATTGCCGTTGATACTCCAGATGGGCTCTTGGTTCCCGTGATCAAAAATGCCAACCAACTCGGTCTTTTGCACCTAGCGGAGCGAGTACAGATGCTGGCCGCAAAGGCCCGGGAACGCACCCTCACCCTAGATGAGATCCAGGGTGGTACCTTTAGCTTAACGAACTATGGAGCGGTAGGCGTCCTCTCGGGTCTCCCTGTGATTAAGCATCCTGAAGCAGGTATCTTAGGGATCGGGGCCATTACGAAAAAGCC
>DHNI01000162.1:977-6622 GCA_002409455.1 Firmicutes bacterium UBA5420
TAGCCTTTGATCATCGCTTTATCGATGGAGGTAACGCTGGTCGGTTCATGCAACGCCTCAGAGCCTATCTGCAGGAGCCACTCCTGCTTCTGCTCAGCTAACAACGTGGGGGGGATTTTTATGTCGGACTACACCATTGCGATTTTAGGTGGTGGTCCTGGAGGTTATGTGGCGGCCATTAAGGCCGCCCAGCTCGGGGCCAAGACTGTATTAATAGAACGAGGAGAAGTGGGAGGAGTCTGCCTCAATGAAGGATGCATTCCCACGAAAACACTTCTAAAGAGCGCTAAAGTCTACCAAGATATCTTGAATTCAGAAGCCTATGGTATCAAGATCGGTACGCAAGGGGAGATCTCCCTTGATTGGGGCGCCATGCTGAGGCGGAAAGATCGGGTGGTGGGTCAGCTCACCTCGGGCGTGAGGCATCTTCTGCAGAGAAATGGTGTGGAAGTGGTGAACGGCTACGGAAAGGTGCAGGATCCGCGTACAATCATGGTGGATGATCGGATCATTTCTGCAGACAACCTGATTATTGCCACTGGATCAAGGCCAAATATTCCGCCCATCCTAGGACTAGAAGCGTCTCTGCAAGAAGGCTTTGCGGTCACAAGTACAGGAGCTTTGAACTTTCAAACGATTCCTGACGAGGTTGTCGTTGTGGGCGGTGGGGTTGTGGGCATCGAATTTGCAGCCTTGTTTAATGCCCTAGGCCGCAAAGTCACTGTTCTGGAGAAATTCAAGGTCTTAGCAAGTCTTGATGGGGATCTGCAGAAGTATATGCTGCGTACCCTTCGCAAAAAAGGTGTCGAGATCTATGAAGGTGCGTATATTGAGCGTTTTGAGGGGGCAAAAGTAATCGCCCAGGTGGCAGGCGAGGCCAAGAGTTTTCAAGGTGACAAGATCATTGTCAGCCTAGGCCGCAAAGCCAATGTGGAGGCCTTCCAAGGATTAGAATTGGCCATGGAGGGCGCCGGCATCCGCACGAATGAACGCCTAGAGACGAACGTTCCTGGCGTTTATGCTATCGGTGATGTGAATGGCAAACAGATGCTGGCCCATGTAGCATCGGCAGAGGGAATTGTTGCGGTGGAGAATATCTTGGGAGGCAATGCCACAATTGACTACGATAAGGTGCCCGCGGGTATCTATTCCTTTCCCGAAGTGGCCGTTGTGGGCCTCACTGAAGAGGAAGCGAAGAAGCGCGGACATAAGCTGAAAATCGGAACCTTCCCCTTAAGTGCCAATGGTAAAGCTCTATCTGAAGGGGAAGCAGATGGATTTGTCAAAATCGTAGCAGATGAACAGTATGGCGAAGTGCTAGGCGTTCATATTATTGCCGCCCAGGCCACCGACCTCATCTCTGAGGCTGTGGCCACCCTCAAGCTCGAGGGCACAGTACATGACCTCGCCCAAGCAATTCATCCCCATCCCACCTCTTCGGAAATCATCATGGAGGCAGCCCAGGCAACCATTGATCAGGCCATTCACTTCTTTAAGAAATAGGAAAAGCGGGCCAGGGATACCAAGCGGTAAACCCTAGCCCGTTCTTGCTTGCATGGTCTAGTGAAACTCAATGTGGACTTCCTTGCCTAAGGCGTGTGCTATCTTACTCAAGAATTCAACGCTCGGGTTGTAATCTCCGCTTTCTAATCGAGAGATTGCCGATTGCTTCGTTCCTATTCGGTCAGCCAACTCCTTTTGACTCAAACCTTGTTCAAGTCGGAGCTTGATGATTTTTCGCTTGATCTCGTGAGCAACTGCCAAGTTATCGTATTCCTTTTTGACTTCTGGATTACTAAATAATAGTCTCTTTGCCTGTTTGTGATTCATAACAACTTACCCCTCAAGTAGCGTTTTTTCTAGTGCATGCAAGTTCGAGATCCCTAGTAGGGATTTTCTTGGTCTTCTTTTGAATTCCGTGTAGGAGAATGTTCTTTTTCGGAAAGCGAGTTTAGAAATTCCAAAACAGGGTATCGTCCGCTTTGACTGTAGTATTCCACGAGGTACAATAATCTCACTCCGTCTGGCCAAATGTATCATATCACATATATGTTATATGTCAAGCGAAATTCATGGCATCTATAAGCACCTACAAGGCTGAGCAAACGAATCGTTGAAAAAGCCACATAGTATGATAGGGGCATAACAATAAGCAAGGAGATCGACTTGGCGGGCCAGATCTCCTTGCTGTTAGCTCTTCTGGTTTACAATTTCACTGTCGGAATTTGCGGATAGCCTTGCTAAGAAAACAGACACTGCAGAAACTCATCTTTTGTTATACCGATGAAATACTCCCCAAACTCCACTTTCTCCAAGACCTCGGCAATCACATTTTCGCGATAGTCTTTTCCATTAAGTACATGAGCGAAATGGGTGACGTTACTTTTTCCGAAAAAGTCGCCAAAAATGTTCATGTCTTGAATGACGCCATCGACCACGTTGAACTTTAGTTCTAATTTGCCACCGGCAAAGCGTGCTTCCTTTTCGATCTCCGATTGAGGTGAAGCCCCATAGTTCCAATCCCACTGGCTGTAGCGCCTATCTTTGAGATCCTTGATTACAGACCAGTCATGCTCAGTCAGGACATACTCGTGGACTGCATCACCTGGAATGAGGTAGCGCCAGAGCGCGTTTTTGAACTCCTCAATTGTAATTGGATTGGCGAGATGGGGGAAGATATTTGTCACCCGACTGCGCACCGACTTAACTCCCTTGGACTGTATCTTGTCGGCTTTTACATTCAAAGCTTCCTGCACGACCGATAAGTCTGAGTTAAACAGAATTGTACCATGGTGGAGCAGTCGGTTTTTTGACCAATATTGGGCATTACCCGAAAACTTTTTCCCATCAATTGTGATGTCGTTGCGTCCTGAAAACTCAGCTTTTACTCCTAGGCTCGCCAGGGCCTGAATGACCGGTTTCGTAAAGTACTCAAAATTGCTAACGACACTTTTTTGGGCATCGACAATAAAGGTAAAATTGAGGTTGCCGAGATCGTGGTATACGGCGCCTCCTCCTGATAAGCGGCGCACCACATGAATGCCCTTTTCTTTGATGAAGGGAGCGTTGACTTCGGCCACTGTGTTTTGATTGCGGCCTACAATAACTGCGGGCTCATTTTGCCATAAAATCGCATAGTCTTGGCTTGGATCTAGGTAATTGAGGGCGTATTCCTCTACAGCCAGGTTGATGCGGGGGTCAGTATTTTCATTAATGACTTTAATCATAAGAACACCTCGTTTTCGTTGATCCTAGTTGGATCTTATGTCAATTGGAGAAAGGTGTCAATCGTTCTCCAGATCATGACTGGAATATTGCTAAGTATGATCTGGGCCAATTGTGTGGGTGCGAAATTCGATGGCCATGTTTGCTATAAATATCACTCTGAATGGAGGAAAGTGTCAGAAAGTGTCGAAATCTGTGTTAAGTAAAAGCACAAGACAGTTATTGATGAGGTGTTAAGACAACTAACGCGAGTGCAATTTGGTGCAACAGAGACGAGCTCGCGTAAGATAGACTGTGGAAAGGGATTTTCTCTTTCCGTCAGGACGACGTGTTATCCAGGCTCGACTGCAGGATGCAGTGTGGCCTGGAGATTCGTCGTCTTTTTGTTTACCTATTTTTGGTATCTAGATCAAGAAAAGAGGTGAATCAGTTGTTGGTGTTGGGCAGGAAGCCTGGGGAATATGTCATGATCGGGGACGATATTATGGTAAAAGTAGTTCGCAGCAAGAAAGGCGATCTACGCCTGGCTATTCACGCACCCGAAAATGTCAAGATTACGCGCGGTGAGATTTATGCCGAGTCAGGTGTCTATACCAGAAGAGGGGGTGATGATCCAACTTGAACAGTGATTGACGTAAAGACAAGAGAGGCGTATTGCGCCTGCAAAGTTTGACAATAGCCAACGCTAGTATGGGGGAGGACAGAAACTATGGAGTACTCGCAAAGAACAACCCATCTACGAAATAACGGTCTAGATGATACACTTGTTTTGGCTCTTCTAAACCTTACTGATGAGACTTTTGCACATTGTACGCGAGTTCACGACTTGGCCATGACCTTGGGAATACAAATGGGTTTGAGCACTCGGGAACTAGCGAAGTTGCGGCTTGGAGCACTGCTCCACGATATAGGCAAGCAGTTTATTCCGCCAGAGGTTCTGCATAAGCAGACACCTCTTACCCCCGAGGAATGGGAGCAAATGGAGATGCACTCCGTTCATGGATGGAAACTGGTATCATCCCTGGAGCTTGATGATGAAGTGGAGCGGATTATCTTAGAACATCATGTATGGGCCAACGGGCAAGGCGGATACCCTCAAAGCTCGTACGGCATCCCATGTATTCTCACGCAAATCACAACTGTGGCAGACGTGGTCGACGCAATGACGAGTGATCGCCCGTATCGACCGGCGTTGAGCTTTGCTACATGTATTGACCATTTGGAAGAATTTCAAGGAACAAGGTTTAACCGTGATATCGTTCGTGTATTCAAGAAGATATCTAGCAGAGGTGTTAATGGCACATGGCAATCCTAGAAGACGCAAAGGGGTGTTTTTCATCGACACAGTAAAAAAACACGAACAAACGGAAGCGAATGGACAGGTCGTTTTTACGTTAGGAGAGGAGAAATATGGAATAGAGATCGCTTGTGTCAAAGAGATTATGAAGTGGGCCAAACCCACTGAATTGCCCCAGATGCCCGATGCAATCACTGGAGTAATCAAGTTACGAAATCAAGTGATTCCAGTCATTTCCCTACAAAGGCAATTTGGCTTGCCTGGGGTTAAAGATATAGCGGAGACAAAAATAATCATTTTAGAAATTGATGGAGCCTTCCTTGGAATCAACGTAGATGATGTTGATGAGGTAGTGGAGGTGCCCAGTTCTACTGTTGAGTATCCTAATGGGCTCACGGGAGAAACCAATATCATTAGGGGCATTGCCAAACTTGACGACTACCTTCTTATTCTCATTGATATACGGAAGCTATTTACAGCAGAGATACTTAACCAAATTACTAACTAAATAGGGGGCGCAGTGATGTTTAAGTTGAGGAGTATTGCTACAAAAATATCGCTATTTATTGGTCTAATAGTACTAATCATTTGTGGGGGATTGGGTCTTCTGGCCTACACCAGAAGCTCTTCTGCGGTTTTAGACCAGGTTGAACAGGGGCTGCTATTGGTAGCAGAAGAAGCGAGTCGCTATGTAGATAGTAGGTTGGAGCTTCAATTAACCCTGCTAGAGGCGATCGCCGAAAGACCAGAGATAAAAAGCATGAATTGGGCAGCTCAGAAACCCATTATTCAAGCAGAAGGGAAGCGTTTGACCCAATTTCTAGCATTAGGTGTTGTCGATCTTAGTGGAGTGGCACAGTATAGTGATGGCTCCACAGCGAATCTTGGAGATAGGGACTATGTCATTACAGCTTTAGCTGGTCAAGCAGTTGTTTCGGATCTTATTGTGAGCCGAGTTGATAATAGCTTGGTGCTTATGTATGCGGTTCCCATAAAAAATGGTAATCAAGTTGTGGGCGTACTCGTTGCTAGGCAAGATGGCGCAATGTTAAGCGAGATTACCGATCGACTCGGTTACGGTGACAATGGCTGGGCTTATATATTCGACCAAGATGGTACTGTC
>DHNI01000084.1:0-5293 GCA_002409455.1 Firmicutes bacterium UBA5420
ATTTAGTTTAGCGGAATATGGGCCTCATTGTGAGAGTACTGATTTTTCTATGGGGCTATTTCCCGACAGCCCCATCACGTTTGTTATTCTTATGTCCTATTCATCCGGCGCTTCAAACTCTATTGTCAGCTTATAGCCCACTGTTACTCCAACTTGAGCCACTTTCAACTTTTACATAGTACTCACCTGCTTCAAGAACCAGGCTTGAGGATTTCGCAATAGCAGGTTTACTCCTGGAATTAAGCCGTAAAAGTTCCCTGGATAAAGACGAATTCAAAAGCGCAGCTGTGAACAAAATCCAACACAATATGCCCAGGTTCAGCTATCCGAATTAAAGTAGTAATCAAGATAAGCCTTTTTTTCTATATTACCCAAGTAGATTTCTCCTAGCTCAAGGTTTGTCGCTAGAGCAAAGCTGTCATTAGGCTCCCTTTTAGTTGGCTGATCGGTGTTGCCTCAAAGAAACTAATCATCGCAAAATCTCCTATCTACAGGCGATGACCTCAGAAAATAACCACATCAACATTGGGGTGCAGCTGGTCAACGAAGCGAATCGTACCCTATGGATCTTCTATCTCTGAGAGCAAGGCCTCGATGAATTCTGCTTCTAATCGTAGCTGGGCTGCGGCCAGCTCTGTCAGGCCTTTCCCAATCTTTATCCTCATAGACGCCACACTCTTACTTCGTAGCAAATCGTCAGCCTTTGCATATTCCTCCAGCTGTGCTCGGTAGAATGTTACCCTCTCTGCTTCCGAACGTTTCTGCAAACCAAGCAGTTTCATACGGATTAAATCAGGAGTCAACACCAGCTTGGCTGCGGAAACAGGTGTGTTCAGAAACTCAATTCCCTTTTGCAAGCCCAGTGGCGTCACTTCATAGATTTTTGGCTTCGTATCCTCGATCTCTCGAATCATCCCCTTCTTCGACAACCGCCCCAGAGCTGAGTAGACTGCTCCAGGACTTCCCGCCCAATAGAGACTTTGGCTTTGAATCGCCTTCATGACCTCATACCTCGTAGCAGGTTGATACTCTAGAATCCCTATCAATGTTGCTTCAAACGGACTGATCATGGAATCCACGACCCCCTTCACTACTACTTGTCCCCTTTTATCCCAATATCTCCACAAGCCCACCATAGGCACCAAGTTAACAGCCGATCCTCCCGCAAAGCAAACGACAAAAAAAGGGCTGGTCATTATAATGCCCAAAGTCCAGACAATAGCACTAACCACATAGCTACCAAAATCCTTGTGTGTTCTCTATTCCTTTCGCAAACGTTTTGCTTTTCTTAAGGTATGAATCCGGTGAAGCCGCCCTGGTTTTTAGTAACGGCGCCCAAAATTGTGCTGAATACAGAAACAACCGCATAATTGGCGGGAAACTTCAAACGTAGCATAAAACCGGCGAAAATGCTCTCACAGCAAGCTAATGTTGCGATTGACACAATACTGACTCCGCGTCGTTCTGGAAATAAAGGTCGCCTGCAAGGCAATCCAGCCTGGAACACCCATATTCTCCATCATAATCCGAAAAGTCGCTAGAGTAATCACAACGACCATCCGATATTCTGGGGCAAAAAGAGCGAGCGACGCTCCATGGTGAGGTGCGAGGTCCGCACCGTTTGAACCGTGGTAGGTGATGCTATGGTGGAACGGATCAAATTGGCGACGGAACTGGTCGCATTCATTATTGGGTGCATCAAACTGATCTGCCTTTTGAGCGAATTCCCTATCTAGACATGGAAAAAACCGTTGAAAGCGAGAAGTGTGATGGTTACTATGCGATCATTACAAGTGAAATAAAATGCCTGATAGCGAGGTCTCAAAATCTATAACGGCCCTTGGGAAATAGAGCATAGTTTTCAGATTACCAAGAATGACCTTAACACACGCTCGAAAACCGAATCAAGGCTCACTTCCTTACTTGCTTTATTGCGCCATTGATCTTAAGGCTGTTATGCAAACGTCTTGGAGAAAAGTATGCCCCAGAACAGGCCATTCAGTCTTTCAAAAGCTATCAGACCTGCTATATCAAGGACAATGTATTTAGAGTGACCTATTGTGACCCGATTATTCGCGATGTCGCCACTGCTAAGCCTTACCCTCAACCGAAAATTTTTAACTGTAGGCTCTATTCGGCAACTCATGGCCGACAGGAAGAAAGAATTTTAGAATATACAACCCATTTCGGAAGCAACAAAACCTCCGAAAGCTCGTGTTGCCCGGTGCTCCAGAGGTCTTTGTCTGTCACTTACTGTAAATATCGAGATATTGTATCATAATTTGCGAGGACGATCCGCGAAAAGATCCGGAGACTGTCTCCGGATCAACTTGATGAGTTCATGTATGTGAGTTTTGGAAGTAAACCTGCCGGACTAGTCCCGTATGACGATTATGTATGGATATCTCGTGAATAGCCAGCTGTCGTTTACATTTTGGAGTTCGTAAGTTTCACGTAGTTCAGTAGGGTCATTCGATGGAAAATTCCTTCTAGTGTCCACTTTGACTGTAGCTTTCTGGGCGCTATCGAAATAAATCTCGGGCACACTAGCAAACGAAAACGTCATTTGGTTCCATTCGCTAGGCAGGAGAGAGGCAAACTCTTCGGCATCTTTCGCTTCACCATAACTATATCCCACACCTATCTCCAAAAAGGTAACTGGCAAAGGATACTTAAACAATTCTGCAAAAGCTTCGTTGTCTTGAGCAAATGTAGCCTCATACTCGTCAAACGCAGCATGAATACCTGCTACGGCAAGCTTGCGTTCCTCGATACTACCCCCACCTTCAAAAAAATCGTTTAGCCAGTATGTAAAATCATAAGAAAGATTGGTAAACAACCACTTTCCGCCAACATTTTGCAACTCGTAATATTCCGTCCCCCATCCAACAGCCTCGTCGTCCTCTTCATGCCACCATGTTTCCTCAACCTCAAGTGAAGCACTCTTGTTATCGGTAGCAAGCACGATCTCAAGCTCACTTCGAGTAACACGTATATAACCGTTATACTTGGGCCATCCAAGGCCGAAAACCAAAAGATCCGCAAGATCTGCGGCGTCTTCCGCCACATAGAAAGGTTCATTCTCACCAAGAGCCAGTTCTAGAGGATACTGGAAAAGGGCAGTATACCCTTCTACATCCACCTCTATCAACTCTAAATGCTTTTTATGAAGATTCTGAATCTCTTTTTCGGCATTCTTACGTTCATCAATGGGATCTTTGCCCCCTCCCAGGCACCCTGTGAGCATTATGCTCATGATTAATAGCCAAATTAACACACCATACACGCCGCATTTTTTCAGCATTTCATAACCCCCCGTTAATTTTGATGATTTTCTCTTTCTACCCTATACCAAATATTCCCTGCCCAAACCCGATCATTTCTCTCGCCACAGGGAGGCAATTTTTAGTCTGACACCCACTTGCTCATTTTCCGACTTGTCTGTTATATTGTTGCACCCTTCTGCCTCTTATTATATAATTGGCTTAGAAGGAGACTCCTTCGCCAAAAAGAGCGGGCAAATCTCCCCGGGAGGTACGAGGCAACGTACCATTTGAACCGGAGGAGGTGATGCAATGGTGGTAGCTTTTCTAGTTGCTCTACTTCAAGCCATTAAAGCAATCGCAGAACTGGCCAAAGCTTATCTAGAAAATCGGGTAGGAGGCTACCCATTATTTGAGTAGCCGACCTCCCACACCACCGTACGTACCGTTCGGTATACGGCGGTTCCAAAGTTTACGCTTTAACTCCAGAGTAACAGTCAACAAAACTAAGATATCCAGTTTGTTTGAAGAGTGCATTGGATAGTGTTCGCGTCAAGATGGGGCTATGGGCGGTTCGCCAATAGCCTTTTCTTGTGTTTGCCCACATCCATGCCCTTTCTTCGTCTATCCCAAGGCTCTTGAGGTTCCGGAACCGTGTTCTTACTTTCTTCCACCGGTTCCATGTAACCATTCGAATACGACTTCGCACCCACTCATCCAGCTTCTGCATAAGGTTCTTCATGTCTGCTAGCTTAAAGTAGTTAACCCAGCCTCGAATGATTTGATTGAGCCTAGCTCGCCTCGCCTCAATACCCATTCCGTTGCTTCGTCCTGTGACTTCTCGAATTGTATCCTTGAGTTTCTGAACACTTTTGGGATGAACCCTAAGCCGTCCTTCGCCTTTGTATTGATAAAATCCGTAGCCTAGAAATTTGACATTGCGAATGTATGCCACTTGGGTTTTCTCCATGTTCACCTTCAGGAGCAATTTCCGCTCAATGAAGGGGATGGTGTTCTCCAAGGTGCGTTGCGCTGCCCTTTTGCTCCTGCAAAAGATTAGCAGATCGTCCGCGTATCGTACAAACCTATGCCCTCGTCTCTCCAGCTCTTTATCACATTCGTTTAGCATGATGTTCCCACATAGCGGACTTAGCGGTCCTCCTTGGGGTACACCCTCTGGGCTTTTCTCGAATACCCCACCTACCATTATTCCTGCTCTCAGAAATTTATGAATAAGAGAGATTACCCGACCATCCTTGATCGTTTCCGAGAGGATCTGGACGAGTTTGTTTTGGTTCACCGTGTCGAAGTATTTCTCCAAATCCATGTCCACAACATAGGTATAACCGTCTGTAATGTTGGATTGACACCTTTTTAATGCATCATGGGCACTTCTCTTGGGGCGAAACCCAAAGCTATTATCCGAGAATTGAAGCTCGAAGATTGGTGATAGTACTTGGCTGATGGCTTGTTGAATGAGCCTATCGATCACCGTTGGTATTCCTAGTTTGCGTGCTTTCCCATTCTCCTTAGGTATCTCTACCCTCCGAACGGGTTTCGGACGGTACGAACCGTCCCAGATTGATTGCAGAAGCTCTTCTTTGTGGGCTTTTAGATATGGTAATAGTTGTTCTACTGTCATACCGTCAACGCCCCCTGCTCCCTTATTCCTCACCACTTGCTTGTACGCTTTGTTTAGGTTTTCGGGGTCAAGAATCTTCTCTAACAATCTTTCAGTCTGTTCGTTAGCGCTGGTGATGTCGGTTTCGGTCATCCTTGGCGACGCGCACGCTTCTGCATATTCTTTCTGTTCCGCAGATACCTTTTGCAGACAGCTCTCCTTGGGAGATTTTCTGTGTTTTAGAGTATCGCTTTCGGTAACTGTCATTGACCCTCACCTCCTTTGGTTCAGCCCTTCCAAGGTTTCCCCTTGTACTACGGCTTCTGCTGACTTCTCACGATAAATCTTGTTTCAACCAGGCTTCATACTCCGTTTCCGCCTGTCCGTGAGACCTCCCACGGTAAGACAC
>DHNI01000084.1:5549-7893 GCA_002409455.1 Firmicutes bacterium UBA5420
GCAGACTCATCCCACTTTGGATGCCTAATATGATTCGTGTTCCTCAGGCCAGGACTTTGCTCATCACGCTTCCTTCAGATTCCTCCTCACGGAGGACACCCTTGCGCTTGGCTAATGGTTGGCAACTGCCAGCGGTCTTAAGAGAACCCCATCAGCGGATTTTCACCGCCAAGTTACGTGCCATGCGTGGCACACAGAAAAAAGTAGCCCCCCAAACGTTAGCTTAGGGGCTACTAACTAAATATGCGAGAGCTCTTGTTGCCTGCAACTGCCAAGGCAGTTGCTTACCCCAGTTAGCGGCTGGAGTCGCTCTCTTTCTTACTTTATATAAAGCATACCCTATTATTCCTTTAGGATCAACAAAATTCTGTAAACCATACCTTATTACCCCTTAGTAGGCAAGGCAAATTCGGCGGGAATTCACTGGGGGAAAGTACATTTCCCTCTTCATCCAAAGTATGCAGCATCAAAACTCGCCGGAAATGAAGCCGGGGTGACTCCTTGGTGCTGACTAGACCAAAGGGGTTTAGATTTCTCCCTGCAAAAAATAAACGAAGTCTCCCCAGTCACCCCGCGGGGTGACTCACAAACGAAGAGCCTCCGCGCTCGTCACAGGACACACCTAATCACCACTTCATACTCCTTAGCACCCGCATAGGGTTCCCACTCGATTTGATGGGCTCACCCGTATTTTTGCTTGCCATGCACGATCTACAGATGTGTCTCCTCGACTAATTTGGCTTGGTAAGGGTTTAAGCCAATACCAAACTCGTAGGTGCTTGCAACTAAGGTTCCTCTAAGACCGCCGTCTTCATCTGTGACCCAAAGCCCTGGCCTATCAGTGCGCATGTTGTAGTGGGATGATCGTCTTTCACCTCCCGAAGATAGACATTTACTCCAGGAAGTGACTCCGCTCGAAGCGTCACTCTACCTGTTACTGGGAGAAGTTCAGCTTACCCATCATCTAGACTAGCCAATGTTGATTGGGCGATGGGATCCAATCGCGACTATGTGTGGATCCAAAGTGGCGGAGGAGACTTTACGGCCAATGGCAAGGCTATACCTGTTACCTATGTTCTAGATCAGCCTGCTCAGCCCTCACATGCCCGCTGGCTCACTGACCAAAGATAAATTAGGCATTGCGCCAGGCAGATGAAGGTATGAGCAAACAAAAGACCGGTTGGGGACAAATCCCTTACCGGTCTTACACCATTATGCCGAGTGATCCACACTTTGCTCTTTGAGAAGGTCGCGAATTTCTGCCAATAGCTTTTCTTCACTAGATGGTTCCGGTAGTGCTGCTGGTGCAGGAGGAGCCTCTTCTTCCTTCCCTTTCAGCCTGTTGATCAAACGCACAAACATAAAAATGCTAAAGGAGATGATTAGGAAATCTAGGATATTCTGGAGAAATATGCCGTAGGTGACGGCTAACTCAGCTGTGGTTTCATTGGCCGCCCGTAAGACAATTTTTAGAGCAGTTAGATCCACTCTCCCTAAAACCAAGCCCAGAAGCGGTGTAATTAAGTCATTGACTAAAGACGTAGTGATTTTGCCGAAGGCACCACCAATAATCACACCAATAGCCAGATCTAGGACATTACCACGCATGGCAAACTTTTTAAAT
This sequence comes from Firmicutes bacterium UBA5420, assembly GCA_002409455.1. Taxonomy (GTDB): domain Bacteria; phylum Bacillota; class Limnochordia; order Darwinibacteriales; family Darwinibacteriaceae; genus UBA5420. The sequence continues at coordinate 7,174 of DHNI01000084.1, forward strand.
TCCTCAAACATACAAACACTCCTTGTCTTCTTTGGATATGTAAATAGGTATTTCTCTCAATATGAAGAAATACCTTCAAGACAAAATTTCGTTCCAGAAAATCCGAGCCGAAAATTAGCGTGGGCCAGGGCCGCCAAAGCGTGTGGGAAAAATTAGCGGTCTATTGCTCCCTCTCTAAGGCCATACCCACTGTAGTTATGGCATCCTCCACCGTTCTACTTGGCTCTAGATCCTGGATTCGCTGCAGAGTTTCGAGGCTTCTTTTCAAGTCAAGATGGGCAAGGTTCTTTCTGTCCCAAGGATCTTCTCCGGTTGCATGCGTCCCAGAAAAGTAAATGCGCGCTAGAATCCAGAGTGCATCCACATCCGAAGGATCTTCTTCCACCCGCTCCTCTAAGAGCTTCACAGCCTCGTCATACTTACGATCGAGCAGCAATTGTTCGGCAGGGCTCCGAAGTCCCTCTTTAACTACAACCTCTCCCATTATCGGGGTATCGCCCCCAAAATGCAAGCCTCCACTTGAGGCAAGCGTATTTCCGTATTCATCAAGTGCCCGCACCGTTATTCCGAGCTGGTCGTAGCTTTCAGGGCGTGCGATAAGGAAGGCGGGTTCTACACTCTGCCCATCATAGCCAATCAAGCCATAACTTGCAATGACCCTTTGATCGAATACAACCTTCGTTTGCTCTGTCTCTTCAGCTCGTGCACTGGCCCACGACA
>DHNI01000060.1:0-7699 GCA_002409455.1 Firmicutes bacterium UBA5420
AGCAGGGCAACTGAGGGACAATGCCACGTACTAGGGGAGGAAATGACTCCCAATAACAAGCAGATACGCCGGAGAATCGGTGTTGTTTTTGAGGAACCTAATCTTTATGCGCGCCTCTCTGGGCGACAGAACCTTCAGTTCTTCGCCACACTATTTGGGGCCAACAAGCAAAAAGTCACCGATTTGCTTGAGGAATTTCAGTTGGCAGAAACGGGTAAGAAGCCGGTGGCCAATTACTCCAAGGGCATGAAACAGCGCCTTTTGATTTGTCGTGCTCTGCTTGGCGATCCCGAACTGCTAGTCTTAGACGAACCCACTAGTGGCTTAGATCTAGCCTCCGTAGAGCTAATACGTAGTCACATTCGTTCCTTCGCAAAGCAGGGTAAGACAGTTTTCATGAGCACCCACTCACTCGAAGAAGCCGATGAGCTTTGCGGAAGGGTAGCCTTCATGAACCACGGAAAGATCATTGCCGAGGGCGATCCGGCCGCATTAAAGCTCCGTTACGGTCAAGATTATGTTCAACTTGACGTAATTCCGGCGGTACCACTAGCTGACTTCTGGGGTGTTCTAGACGTACTGCAACCTATTAGTACAGATCAGGTTGGCAACGTGATCTCTGTCTTTATCGGTCTTAGCACAAACACCCTTGGTCGTGATATCGATCGCTTGCGAACCGTGGGTCGCATCGTACGCATTCACTCCCAGGAAGCCTCTTTGCGGGAAGTCTTTAAATCCGTACTCGAGGGAGATAGGAAATAGACAGTTGTGGATTTTCCTTGAATCGTGCAAAGGTAGGAGAGGATTACAAGAAAACCCAGCGAAATGTATGAAAGGCATATTTCAAAGGCGGTGGCTTTATGCGACTAACCTGGCATCGCGACATTCACAGTTTCTTAGAACAGACTTTAGATTATTTGGAGGCTGGCGAAGCAGTTAACAACCTCATGCTCGGAATTGCCCTTAGAGCGCAACGCGAGCCCGGCTACTACCAGGCTGTGGAGCTTATGACCCTCAGCGATGAAGAGGGTTTGGTTGTAGCTGCATTAATGACCGTGCCAGAAAAGCTGATTCTCTATAGCCCTTTATCGGTTGGCACTGATGCCTTAGAGCGACTAGCAACCGGTTTGATAGAAAAAGGTCTGAAAATTCCTGGTGTTGTGGGACCTAAAGAACTGGTGGAGACGTTCGTAAGAATCTGGAAGGAGAAGAAAGATTGCCTAGTGGAGCTTGATATGCACATGCGCGTATATGAGCTCAGAGAGGTTAATCAGAAGGTGATCGGGGCGGGGCATCTACGTTTGGCAGGCGAAGATGATCTTGAGTTTCTGATTGAAGGAGTCGGCGAGTTCATGAAAGATGCCACCCTTGATGCAGCCCCCGATCTGGAAAAGTGCACAGAACTGGCACGTAGACGCTTGGCAGATCAATCGGTCTTTTTGTGGGAATATCAAGGAAAAGTCGTGTCCATGGCAGCTAAGAGTCGACCGACTAGGCATGGGGTTACAGTTAACTTGGTCTATACGCCAAAAAAGCTTAGAGGCCGTGGCTATGCCACAAGCTGTGTCGCTAGCCTTAGTCAAAAACTCCTGGATGGGGGATACGAATTTTGTTCCCTTTTTACGGATTTGGCTAACCCCACATCCAACAGCATCTACCAAAAGATTGGTTACCGATCTCTTGGCGACTTCGATGGCTACTACTTTAAAACGAGGTGTCTGGATGGAGAAGGTCGAGAACTTCTATGATCAACAATACGATGAGTGGAGTAGGCTAGAGAGGCACAAGATCGAATTTGACATTACAAAGCGCTATCTCGATACCTACCTAACGGGAACCGCTTTGTAGATGTTCAAGTCCCAGCGCCATCTAGCACTATCTCTAGGAGCGCTACAGGCAGGCAAAAAGGAGTGTGCTATGTCGAGCTTTACGATGCAACTAAAAGAGATTCAGCCTAGTCAACTATATATTAGCGAAGTGAAACTCAAGAAGGTGAGAACCTTTGTAGAAGATGTAGATCCTCGATCTTTCGACCCTATTCCAATCAAGCGGATTGGTGATACTACGTTTTTTACCGATGGTCATACCAAGGCCCTAGCTCTCCTAGAACAAGGCGTTGAGGAAATTGAAGTTTTCTGGGATGAAGACGATTTGGACTGGCTTCAGTATCTGATCTGCGTTTCGTGGTGCGAAGAAGCCAAAATTAGAACTATAGCGGATCTCCAAAATAGGGTCGTCGATCATTCTACCTACCGGCGCTTATGGCACAAACGTTGCGACACCATGCAGAAAGAGGCGGAGGAAGGTCATTATCAAGGCGTTCATACTCCAAGGATAATGGATCCCGAGGAAAAATCCAGGATCACGGAGTTAGTCTTACGCGCCCTGCCAGCGTGGTTTGGAATTGAAGAGGCCTTGCAAAGCTACGTACGTGGAGTGGCAGATACAAAATTCTTTGCAGTTCAGGTTGGAAACAGGCCTGTGGGTTTCATCAGCATTCTTGAACACAACGAGTTTACCAGCGAAATCTACTGTATGGGAATCTATGAAGAGGTTCATAGACGAGGGCTCGGGAAAGAACTGCTCAGAGCGGCGGAAGCGTGCCTGCGGCAAGAAAAGAAGAAGTTTTTCACAGTCAAGACCTTAGGTGATAGTCATCCGGATCCAGGTTATCGGCAGACTCGACAGTTTTACCGCTCCAGGGGATTCTTCCCTTTAGAAGAATCAAAAGAGATCTGGGCCGGAACACCATGCCTAATCATGGTGAAGCCATTAGACTAGCGCAGCATCGGCTGTCGTTTAGCAAAAGGGTGTGAATCAAGATTTGGAGGCTTTCCTAAAACGTGTAAGTGAATACGAATCAACACAAGATACATATAATCCTTGGGCTAGTTACGATCCTATCTATGATTTCGGTGCAGAAGCTCCGAGGATTCGGCTAGCTCACTTAAAAGAATACCTTGGGTGCCGCATTGAAAAAGCGCGATACCTCTTGGTGGCAGAAGCCGTGGGTTACCAGGGGGCAAAGTTCTCTGGGGTCCCGTTGACTTCCGAACGCATTCTTTTGGGATACCATAGCGAGATTGAGGTTACTGACATTTTGCCTACACTCAAGTTCAAGCGTACAAGTAACGCTCTCACCGCGCCTTCGGGTGCAGTGAAAACGAAGGGCTTTGCTGAGCCTACAGCAACAATTGTCTGGAGTTTCCTTGGAGAGACAAAATTGCGGCCTACCGAGGTTGTTCTGTGGAATATATTTCCCTTTCATCCGTTTAGGAAACATGCGGGAGCACTGTCGAATCGTGCACCGCGAGCTGACGAGCTTGCTCTAGGAAAAAAATATCTAGATCAGCTGATTGCTCTTCTACCACCCAAGGTGGAACTAATAGCCATCGGAGAAAAAGCGGCACAGACACTAGATGGTGTACCTGCCAAAGTAAGGCATCCGGCCAACGGTGGGGCGAGGATCTTTAGAGAACAATTATCAAAGCTAGTTTCTTAGAGAGGCGAGGAGTGTAACCTCCTAAGCAGCCTCTCTCCTGAAGTCGCGGGTAATATCTTTCCGCCGCCAAGCGCCCTTTTTGTAGAAGGCAAACGTGATCACAGCCCCCAAGGTCCAGGAAATCAAGAGTGAGATAAAGATGGATTCGGGGCGCCCGGTAGGATAGAGTTCACTTCGCGTTAGGTAGGCGAGGCCATAGGCAACGGGTACCCTCAAACCTACGGTCGTAATTAGCGAGATCCACATAGGTGTCATGGTGTCACCGGCGCCGCGCATTACGCCAGAAAGTGACTGGGTCACAGCCACGGCAATGTAACCAATTGCCAAAATACGTAACATGCGCACACTGAAATCCACAAGCTCGGGAGTGTCCGTAAACACCATCATAAGATGATGCCCGAATAAGAGAAGCAGCGCCGTAATCACGGCAGAAACTCCCACCGCCATAGCTACACCATGCTTGGTGCCCTCGTCAACACGATCCATGCGCTTAGCACCGATGTTTTGGCCGGCGAAGGTGGTCATCGCATTTCCGAAGGAGAAGTTCGGCATCATGGCGAAGCCGTCGACCCGCATGATGATCACATTAGCGGCAATCACCATTTCGCCGAAGCTGTTGGTCAAGGATTGCACCACAATCATGGCCATCGAAAAAATAGCTTGCGTCAATCCTGAGGGCAAACCTAGTTTGATCACCTTGATAGAAAGCTCGCGATTGATTTTGAGCATAGACCAGTTAAGATCGAAATGCTCTTTCATCTTGAGGAGCTTAAGAAGACAAAAGATGGCAGAAACGCCCTGAGCAATCACTGTAGCTAGCGCCACACCTGGAACACCCATATGAAAGACGGCTACAAATAGGATATCTAGAATTACATTTAGTACGGTGGAAATGAGCAGGAACACTAGTGCCGAAACAGAATCTCCCAGTCCGCGCAAAACCCCTGCCAGAATGTTGTAGTAAGAAAAACCAGCAATGCCAAGAAAAAAGATGTTTAGGTAGCCTGCACACCAATCAATAATCGAAGGCGGCGTATTTAGAAGTTCTAGGAGTGGGCGACTGACAAGAGGACCCACAACCATGATGATGATCGAGGTAAAAGCCGTTAGTACAATACAAGTGCCTATCGTTTGCGAGAGCTGATCTCTGTCTTTAGCGCCGAAATACTGCGATACCATGATTCCGGCTCCAACCGCAATCCCCACAAAGAGGACTAAAAGAAGGTTCAAGATCGGGCCTGCACTACCCACCGCGGCCAGCGCATTGTCTCCAATGTAGCGTCCCACAACGATGGAGTCGGCCGTATTATAAAACTGCTGGGCAATGTTGCCAAGTAACAAGGGAATGGTAAACTCTACAATCCGTTTCCACGGAGTACCCTCAGTCATGTCTTTGGCAGCAAAAAGACCTTTGGTCTTAGCCATGAAAAACCTCCTTACGATAAAAAACAGAAGCCCGCCACAGGCTCCTAGTTTTCGGCTCGAATCTAATCTAATCCTAATGTCCATCGTCACTTATGTCAATACAAACTTGCTATCCTATTACCAGACACCAGGAAGGGGGCGAAGTATGTTTAAAACAACAATCAAAGGCCATGACCTGCAATTCAAGACCTCCGCCCAATTGTTCTCGCCGCATGGTTTAGATGGTGGTACTGGCGCGATGCTCTCTGTGGTGGAGTTTACAGCGGGCCAACGCGTACTTGATCTCGGCTGTGGTTATGGTATCGTGGGCATTGTGGCTGCGAAGATCGTAGGAGAACAGAATGTTGTGATGGTAGATCGAGATCCCCTGGCGGTGCGCCTCGCCAGAGAAAATGCTACCCTCAATCTTGTTCCTGAGGTGAGCGTCTACGAAAGTGATGGATTCACCAATGTACCCAACACTGATTTTGATCTAATCCTATCTAATCCGCCTTATCACACAGATTTTGCCGTTCCTAAAACCTTCATTGAGAAAGGATTCAACCGCTTAGTGATGGGTGGCAAAATGTACATGGTCACCAAGCGACGCAAATGGTACAAAAACAAGTTTGTGGCAATCTTCGGCGGCGTTCAAATCAGAGAAGTTGCTGGTTATTATGTCTTTGTAGCAGAAAAAAGAAGCACCCAATATGCCAACAAGAGAGGATGAGCTAGACTTGAATTCCATTGGTAAACAATTCATGGAACAGACAAAGTATCAATATCTAGACGAATCAGATCAAGATCGGGGTTTGCCACAACCGCCCCTGGAGCTTGCGTATCCTAGAGATGCCGTATTGATCGATTTGCCCAAAATCGAGTCGATAAAGGTGCAAGAGTTGGACTTAAGCGCGGCTATGGATCAAAGAAAGACGGTGAGAAAATACAGCCAAATGCCCCTAACTATAGAGGAATTGGCATACTTATTATGGTATACCCAAGGAGTCAAAAGAGTGACTCCGCGTCCGGTTACCCTACGAACGGTGCCTTCGGCAGGTGCTCGCCACTCGTTTGAAACCTATCTTCTCATTAATAATGTTAGTGGATTAAAAGCGGGATTATATAAATATGTGGCTCTGGAGCATAAGCTAATAGTAGTCAACTTGGAACCAGGTCTATCGAAAAAAGTTGCACGAAGCGCTGCGAACCAAGTATTTATCAATGATAGCGCCATCACATTTGTTTGGACCACGGCGGTGTACAGAATGAAGTGGAGGTACGGCGAACGCGCCTTTCGCTACATTCATCTAGACGCCGGTCATGTCTGCCAGAACCTCTATCTGGCCTCAGAGTGTATTCAAAGTGGCGTCTGTGCCATTGCTGCCTTCGATGACGATGAACTGAACGCCCTCTTAGGACTTGACGGAGAAGAACAATTTGCGGTTTACATGGCTACAGTAGGGAAGCTCTAAAACGGAGGTGCGCTTTGCAAGAGAACGATTTTCAGTTAGAACAGGATTGGCTAGATTTGGTTTACAAAGAAATAGATGAGCAATTAGCTCAACAACTGAGGCAAACGGAAGATCACCGGGGACAGATGCATGCAATTCGCACGTCCCTATGGGAAGAACACGGGATTAGTGGCGCGAGTGCAAACAGAATGATGGATGTGGCGCAGCAGATCACTGGGCTCAGGCACAGCGCTACTTCATTCGGAATTCAGCGCCTCCTACTCAAGCAGCTCCAGGCTGCGCAAAAAGCGCCCTACTTCGGCCGTATCGACTTTCACGAAGAAGGCTTGCCTGCCAAAGAAACCATGTATATTGGGATTCGCTCGTTAATCGATCAAAAGAGCAATCTGCCCCTCGTCTACGACTGGCGTGCTCCGGTGTCGAGTATGTTCTATGACTATGGTTTGGGCGAGGCGAGCTACGAAGGTCCAGGCGGGATTTACCGTGGCCAAATCTTCCTCAAAAGACAATATAGAATCAAGGATCGCACACTTATCTATATGTTCGATAACGAGCTTACAATTGACGATGAAGTCCTGCAGCAGGCTTTAGGGCAGCATGCTGACGAAAAAATGCGCACGATTGTCAACACGATCCAACGGGAACAAAACCAGGCAATTCGCAATGATCGTGATGATCTGCTCTTGGTTGAAGGCCCTGCGGGTAGTGGAAAAACCTCGGTAGCGCTTCATCGCGTCGCCTATCTTTTATACAAGTATCGCGACAGCATTCGTTCGCAAAACATCGTTATCTTCTCTCCCAACCGCATTTTCAGCGATTACATCTCCCATGTCCTGCCCGAACTTGGGGAAGAGAACGTCTTCCAAACCACGTTCCAGGATTTCGTGGAGCCTTTTCTGGGTTGGGACTGGGACATAGAAACGCAGTTATCCTATTTAGAAAGCTTGCTTGGGGAGCATGGCAAGGTTCGTGAACAGTATCTAGAGGTCATGGTTTTTAAATCTTCGCCCAAGTTTCAGGGGGTGCTAGATAACCTTGTAGATTTGATTGTAGCTGAGGCCTGTGACTTTTTCGATGTTCGAATCGGCAAAGAACTCGTGATCACTGCCCGTGACCAAACGAAGCTTTTCACTGAGAACTATAGCTATCTGCCTGTTCAAAAACGCTTAGCAAAGATTCACCAACGAATTATGTTCTTATTGCGACCCATCAAAAAGAAACATGTGCAAAGATTACTCAAAGGAGTCAGCTCCCTAGATAATCTTGAGGGTGAATCCTGGTGGACTCTGGCCAGAGAAGCTGTGAAGACGGTACAACAAGA
>DHNI01000060.1:7908-10063 GCA_002409455.1 Firmicutes bacterium UBA5420
AGCGATTGTGGCAAGATCCAGTCTTATGGAAGAAGGTTGCGGGCACCTTGGAAATCCCTGTATATGCCCGCAAGAGTTTAGAATCTCTAGACACGGCGTTAATCTCCTTTGAAGATGCAATACCCCTTGCCTATCTTAAGGGAGAGCTCGAGGGCTACCCTGTGAAGCGGACGATTCAGCATGTAGTGGTGGATGAAGTACAAGACTACGCTCCCATGCAACTTCACATCCTCACCAAGACCTTTCCGCGAGCGAGGTTTACATTTGTGGGGGATGTGTATCAATCTTTGCATCCCTACGTGTGGGAGGCAGAACAAAAGTTGGAGCGAATCTTCGGTGATTTGCCTCTCAGAACCGTAACACTAAGTAAAAGCTATCGTTCTACAGAGGAGATCTTTCATTTCTGCAACGGTCTACTTGGGGGGCAAGTGCAGGCAGAAACCGTGCTCCGCCATGGTAGAAAGCCAACCGTTCACCGCGTGAGCGAAAACGAGAAAATCAAGGGGCTTCATGACTTGATTGTGGCGGGCGAGCTTGAAGGCATGGAAACAATAGCCGTGATCTGTGAGACTGCGGAAGAGTGTCACACTGTTTTCAATGGTCTTACAAAGCACGATCCCGCCCTCGATTTGTCCCTTTTGGTTCACGAGAAGGCGAAATTCAAACCAGGGGTCATCATTGTGCCCGTATTCTTAGCGAAAGGGCTTGAGTTCGACGCCGTCATCGTGCCCGACGTGAGTGCTGAAAAATATGGTGAAGAGTATCAAAGACGGCTACTTTACGTAGCCTGCAGTAGGGCCCTGCACAGCCTACGGCTAGTCTATACAGACAAAGCAAGCTTATCTCCCTTCCTGCAGGATCTACCAACTGAGCTTTACACTCTTGAATAGCAGTCTACCCTATGTTATACTGAAGTCAGTTAGAAAAAGACAACCATTTGGAGGAAAGCAATGATCAGCTAATCAATGTGGGTGAGTATAAGACCAAATGAACTAGACCTCAAGTGAGGTTCGTTTTTGGTCGCCATATTGAGTAGATAAATGATCGACAATCAGTGACATTGCTTTTTGAAGGTAGATTCTGATCACACGCTTTTTTGCCCATATTCATTGGCATTAACGTGGGTAAGGGACGCGATTTATCTGCTCATTAACGGGCAGATTTTTTGCTTTAGGCGACCCTCTATGGAGGTGTGTGGAAATGCTAATTCTAAAAAACCTGACTCTGACCTTAACCAGAGATCTTCGAACCCTTGTAGAAGACTTTAGTTTTTCACTGCAGCATGATATGAAAGTGGCACTCATTGGCGAGGAGGGCAATGGAAAGTCCACTTTGCTGAAGGTGATCGCCGAACCCGAAGCGATCCAAGGATATATGGAGATTCAAGGAGAGGTAATCACATCGGGGGAAGTTTTAGGCTACCTGCCACAAATTCTAACAGAACCTTTGTTAGACCAGACAACGCGCGATTATTTTAACCAAAATGTAAATTTAGACCACTTTGACTATGCCTACTACTACAGGTTGCTAAAGGAGATGGACTTTCCTGAGAATCGCATTTCTGATCGAATTCTGGTCGGAAACCTATCTGGTGGAGAGAAGATTAAGTTTCAGTTGCTCTGCGAAATGCTCAAGAAACCCACATTGCTGCTCCTAGATGAACCAAGCAATGACCTGGATATGGAGTCTGTGCGCTGGCTCGAGGGGTTTATCCGCGAGTCCAAGATTCCCATTATGTTTGTCTCTCACGATGAAATGCTCTTGGAACGGTGCGCTAACACCATCATACACTTAGAGCAACTTATGAGAAAGCGAAAACCGCAATACACAGTGGCCCGTCTAACCTATCCAGAATATGTACAGGGTAGGGATGACCGTATTACGAAGCAAACCCAAGTGGCCCAGAAAGAAAGGGAAGAATACCAGGCGAAGATGGAGCGGTATCGCCAGATCTACCAGCGTGTGCATCATGAACAGCAGACGATCTCTCGTCAATCACCATCAGAAGCCAAGAACCTCAAAGACAAAATGCATGCGGTCAAATCCATGGGTAAGCGCTTCGAAAGGGAGAAGGAACACATGACAGAGCGACCTGACTTTGAAGAGGGCATTGCCGTGCGTTTTGAGGATTCCATCTCCATTCCCAGAGGTAAGG
>DHNI01000049.1 GCA_002409455.1 Firmicutes bacterium UBA5420
AGATAGTCAAGCTTTCCCCCTCTGCAGGAACATCCTGGAGAGGGGGAAAGCTTGACTATCTGGATAGACTATGTGCGAAAGCTCATGGAGCGAGGGGCTCCAATAACCATTTCAGTGGATCTACAGGACCATCTACCACAGGCAGATGTACTAATGGTGGCTACAAGCAGTCTAGAAAGACTGATTACGCCCGACTATCTAAAACGGGGAGCAATTATCTGCGATATGTCTAGACCTAGTAATGTTAGTGAAGAAGTTCTGAAAGAGCGCCCGGATGTGTTAGTGATCGATGGCGGGATCATTGCCATGCCGAGCTCCCCTGATTTGGGATGGAATTTCGGCTTCGAAAGGGGAACCGGCTTTGCCTGTATGTCAGAGACAATTATGCTGGCCTTAGAAAAGCGCTATGAACATGCAAGTCTAGGCGCTGATCTTAATCTAAAGCAGTTAGAGATGATGCGTGAACTTGCCAAAAAACAGGGGTTTTCCTTAGCTGGTTTCAGGAATTTTGATCGACCGCTAGATCCAGATGTGTGGAATCGACTGAGACCATAGGCAAACCGGGGGAGATTCTCCCGGTTTTACTTATCTATGCTTAGAGGGGTCACTGACAGGAATTTCTTTAGGGATCAAGAACAAATAAGAAGTGTAAAGATGGGGGATGAACGATTTGGATAAACTTGCTATCCACGGTGGCACCCCGGTGCGTACAAAACCGTGGGTTTCGAAATACATGGGAAGTGAAGAGTTAGGTGCCGAAGAAAGGGCCAGGGTTTTGCAGGTGTTGGAGAAAAAGCGCATCTTCCGTTACCTCCCTACCGGTCTTGAGACTTCCGAGTGCAGTGCGCTAGAAAACGAATACAAGAGCTTTCTCGGAACTAAGTATGCTTTGGCCGTCAACTCTGGGACTTCAGCTCTGATTTGCGCTTTAGTCGCCTGTGGGGTTGGACCAGGAGACGAAGTGATTATTCCTGCCTATACATGGGTAGCAACGGCAGCCGCTGTGACCATGGTTGGGGCCGTGCCCGTACTTTGTGAGATTGATCAAAGTTTGACCCTGGATCCTGAGGACATGGTCAAGAGAATTACCAAGAGAACGAAAGCTGTTATTGTGGTGCATATGCGGGGAATCTCGGCCGCCATGGAGAAAATCGTGCCTGTTGCTAAGGAACATGGGATGAAGGTCATTGAAGATGCAGCCCAGGCTAACGGTGGCACCTATAAGGGAAGGATGTTAGGATCGATCGGGGATGTGGGCTGTTTTAGTCTACAGCAATCGAAAGTGATCACAACCGGCGAAGGAGGCATGCTTGTCACAAACTCTGAAGAATTGTGGCAACGCGCCGTCCTGTATCATGATGGTGCAGGGTATCAGTTTCGTTTCACGGAGAGGAAAATTCCCGCATTTCCAGGGCAGAACTATCGCCTCACCGAACTGCAAGCCGCCCTATCTTTGGGTCAGCTCGAAAAGATGCCAGCCATTTTGCAGCAAACACATCGCAACAAAGAGACGATCATCAAGGGTCTGCAAATGCAGCCTAAAATCAGTCTGGCGCCGGTTTTTGGAACCGAGCACGATCTGGGGCTAAGCCTCATTTTCTACGTTGCAGATGGCCAGAAGGCCCGTAGCGTATCTGAGGCCTTAACAGCAGAAGGCGTTCAGGCCTTTCAGGTCTATGATGGTGTGGCGAACGATCAACACATCTATATAAACTGGGAGTTCCTGCTAGCCAAGCGCGATCCTTGGGGTGGCCATTACCCTTGGAGTCTAACTCCAGAAACGAAGGTCGAATATTCCGCCAACACCTGCCCCCGGACACTAGCACTTCTCAAGCGGGCTGTGCAGATTCACCTTAACCATTTGGTTACAGATCAGGATATTCAAGACATTTTCGATGCCTTAGAGAAGGTTGCCACCCACCTATTGTGATCTGGCAAAGATGAGGGAGAGGATTGCTGTGATTATGCAATTTACAAAATATCATGGGTTGGGCAATGATTTTATTTTTGTCGAAGACATTGGAGGAATCTTGTTACCTCGAGGAGAAATGCTTGCTACAGCTTTATGTCATCGCCAGTTTGGTATTGGTGCTGATGGCTTAGTCTTCATTACGAAGGAAGCCGATATGTATACCATGCGGATCTTTAATGCCGATGGCAGTGAGGCTGAGATGTGTGGTAATGCTATTCGCTGTATGGCCGATTATCTACTCATGCGAGGTTTGGTGACAGGTTCCATGGTTCAAATTGGTACCCTGAGCGGCGTGAAAGAGATTCGTGTTTTGGACGAACTGTACGTAGTGGATATGGGGAAACCTGATTTCTCATTCTTACAGGGCGAAGCAGTGGAGATCGTCTCTCATGGTCTAACCTGGAATGCGTATCCGGTTTCCATGGGAAATCCCCATGCTGTAGTATTTGTGGATGACTTGGGCGAGCTCAATCTAGCGATCTGGGGCCCCCGTCTTGAGACGGCTGAGGTGTGGCCAAACGGGGCGAATATTGAGTTTACACAAGTGCTAAGTCCCAATCACTTAAAAGTAAAGGTATGGGAGCGGGGAGCTGGATCCACATTAGCTTGTGGAACCGGGGCTTGTGCAGCCGCTGCCATGGCCGCCAGACAAGGGCTAACCCAGGAACTCACAGCGGGGCCAATCCAGGTATCGCTACCAGGAGGGGATCTTGCTATCTGCGGGGCCCCCGACAACCACGTGCACATGGCCGGACCAGCAGTAGAAGTTTTCTCAGGTCGTATTGATATTTCAAGGCTAGAAAGGGAGCGTTAATTATGATCATTATGGCACACCGAGGGTATTCGAGTAAGGCACCGGAGAATACCATGCCCGCATTTGAATTGGCTATGGAGGCTGGATCAGGCGGTATAGAGCTTGATGTTCACCTGACGAAGGATGGCGAAGTTGTGGTGATTCACGATGATGTCCTAAATCGGACAACGAACGGCAAGGGGCAGGTCGAAGAATTTACCATGGCAGAGCTTAAAGAACTCGATGCAGGGTCCTGGTTCTCCCCTGAATTTAAAGGAACGAAGCTACCGACTTTGCGGGAGGTTCTCGAGCTTATTTCTCAGCATAATGTCCTGCTCAATGTGGAGACAAAAACGGCACTAGGATTTGAACAGCTCAACGAGAAGCTAGCCCCGCTTCTAGATGAATATGCTATGTGGGAGAAGACCATCATCTCGTCTTTTAATCACTACGCTTTAGTGCATATCAAGACAATTAGGCCCCAAGCCCGCACTGGCATCCTATACAATTGCGCTTTGGTCAATCCCTGGGTTTATGCCAAGAGTATTGGTGCTTCGGCTCTGCATGCGTACCATCGGACCGTCATCCCCGAGCTCGTTCAGGCAGCTCAGCAAAACGGTATGATGGTGAATGTTTGGACCGTAGACGAAGCGGTAGATATTGAGCGCGTAACACTTGCCAAGGTTGATAGCATCATTACTAACGTTCCTGGAAGAGCCCAAAGTCTGCAGTAAATAGGAGTGGTGACGATGTCGATGGGGCCGCAGAATCAAAGGCGGAGGAGGATTCGACGAATCATAATCGTCCTTGTCGTTCTAATGCTTGTAGCCACAGTTGGAGGCATGGTTGTATTGCCATCTGTGATTATGGGACCCATGGTTGACATGCATGTGTCTTTCTCCAACACCTATGATGCAAGAGACTATGGCCTAAAGGCGAGAGAGTTGACCCTATATACAGAGGATGGTTATGCTATCTCGGCTTTCGAAGTGGATGCAGAGGATCCAAGAGCAGTACTCATTTTTATCTCAGGGATTCATAATCCTTCTGTAACGGCGTTTTTTGGCCATGCCCAAGTTTTTCGGGAGTATGGTTATGCCTCTATCCTTTACGACATGCGCGCCCATGGCAAGAGCGATGGCGAATTGGTGTCCTTGGGCTATCTGGAAACCCGTGATACACAGGCGGTAGTGGACTATATTCTTACCCAAGAACGTTACCAGGGAGTGCCTATCATTGTCTATGGCTTATCCATGGGTGGTGCCGTGGCGATCAACTCTGCAGGTCAGATTCCAGAAATTGCAGGTTTAGTTAGCATTTCTGCTTATTCTTCCTGGGAGGATGTTTTCGCAGACTCCATGGTAAATATGGGTCTACCACAATGTGTGGCCAACCTACAGAAGCCGTTTGTAAAACTATACTCAATGTGGAAGTTTGGTTGGAGTACAAGGGATAACTATCCTGCGGAGCAAATCAAGAACCTCGGGAATCGCCCTGCTTTGCTCATGCATTCTGATGAGGATTCGCAAGTATCGTCTGCCAATTTGCCAAGAATTCTCCAGGACGCTCCTAATCATGTAGAGACGTGGACACGTCCAGGGGATGAGCACTTTTTTACAGCTGATTTTCTACATCCCGAAGGCGATCCTGAGTATGTGCAAAGGGTGTTAAGGTTTTTGACCGAGAACTTTGAGTAACTGTTCGAGACAGGAAAAAAGGGCGACTACGATGTTTTTCATCAAAGCCGCCCTTTCTTACATTTTGTAAGCGATCGCAATCTTTCTAGACGCTGGCTAGATCCTTCTCAGCCAAGGCTACCACCAGGTTGACACAAGCTTCTACGTCGCGCATATCGACCATCTCCGATGGAGAATGCACATAACGGGTTGGAATAGAGATGGCTCCAGAAGGAACCCCTGCCTTCGTTAGGTGAATGGCTCCGGCGTCCGTTCCACCAGCTTCTAATACTTCCATCTGATAGGGAATCTTATTCTCTTCCGCAAGGGTCACCAAAAGATCCTTGACTTTGGGATGTGTAATTAAGGACGAGTCTTTTACTTTAATGGCGGCCCCTTTGCCCAAGGATACTGCCATTCTGCGCGCTTCCGGCATATCGCCAGTTAGGGTTACATCAAGGGCAATACCCAAATCAGGCTCCAGGCCATAGGCCGCGGTACGAGCACCGCGTAAACCCACTTCTTCTTGGGCCGTAAACACGAAATATAGCGTGTTCTTTGGGTTTTGAATTTTCTTGAGAGCTTCAATAAGAACGGCGCAACCAACGCGATCATCCATGCTCTTGGCAATCAGGCGATCTCCCAAATCTTCAAACTCCCGGTGGAAGATGCCGAATTCGCCAACTTTGACCTTCTTCAGAGCCTCTTCTTTGTTTTCAGCACCAATATCAACATAGAGTTTATCCAGGGTCAGTTCTTTCCAGCTGCCTTTTTCTTGATAAATTGCTCCAACTGCGCCACCTGCAAAGCGGACTCGGTTACCCACTAAAGTGGAAATGCCTACGCCACCTACACTGCCAAAACGCAAGAATCCCTGATCATCAATGTGGGTGACTACGACGCCGATTTCGTCGGTATGGGCAGCAAACATGATGGATTGGCCATCTTGCGAACCGTTCTTAATGGCAATGAGGTTTCCGAGTACATCGGTCTTGACCTCATCGGCATGCTTCGCAACCATTGTCTTGATTAACTCGGTAACTTCAGTTTCATAGCCAGAGGGGCCAAAGGCCTCCGTTAATTGTCTAATTACTGTCTTCATTTGCGTGCCTCCTGTTCTTGAAGCCTCTTGAGATAGCTCTTTACGAGTTTAAACGCTCCCTCATAATCGTCCTTGCTCATCACCGAAACTGGAGAATGGATGTAACGGCAGGGTACCGCAATGGTGGCCACCTTTACACCCTCTTCAGATAGTTGGATCTGGCCTGCATCTGTGCCGCCCGCCGTGTTCCGGCGAACTTGCACCTTAATCTCTTCTTCTTCTGCTAGGGCAAAAAGCTCTCTAACTAAAGGAGGGTGAGGAATGGAGGCGCGATCGATAACGGTGATACATGGACCTGCACCTACGGTTGTGGCATGTTTATGTTCATCGGTTCCCGGAACATCGGAGGCAGTTGTGCCTTCGAGGACTAAGGCCACATCTGGCTTAATCTGATAGGTGGCAACTCCGGCACCTCTGAGTCCCACTTCTTCTTGTACGGTAAAAGCCACAATCAGGGGGAAGGAGACCTCTGTCTGCAGTAAGCGTATGGCTAGAGCACAACCAACACGATCATCTAACGCTTTGGCCTTAGCTTTGTCATGGCCAAACTCTTCGTACTTGGTGGTAAAGTAGGCGATTTCACCCAATTTTACCAGGCGCTCAGCTTCTTCTTTATTCTTGGCACCGATATCAATAAGTAGTTCTTGCATGGTAAAGGCTCGTTCTCTTTCGGGCGCCTTCTGGAGGTGAATGGGTTTGCTGCCGATTACCCCAGAAATCTTCTTAGCACCCACCAGAACCGACTTGGCCACTAACACTCTTGGATCCACGCCACCGATAGGGCGAAACTTCAAAAATCCGTTACCTTCGATCCCGACAATCATTAAGGCAACCTCATCCATATGGGCTGCCAACATTACCTTTGGCCCCGGACTATCAGGATTTTTGATCGCAATTAAGTTTCCTAGGGCATCCGTTTTGATCTCGTGGACATGGGGCTCGATTTCTGCACGGATTAAGTCACGCACTTCGCCTTCTTGTCCTGGTGCACCATTTGCTTCAGTTAATCGGGCTAAAAGCATGTCAATCCCTCCACAAATTCATAATCGAGTCCTGCTATAAACATGGCCATCAAGCGGCCAGTCCGTTTTACATCCTCATAGTCCAGGGTTTCGATCGGTGTGTGCATGTAACGCAAAGGAATGGAGAGTAGAATCGTGGCTACTCCTGCCCGGGCCACTTGAATGGCATAGGCATCCGTTCCACCAGGATGTGGTGAAGGGTCTAATGAAAAGCTAATGTTCCACTCTTGCGCTGTCTCCACCATACGAGCATGTACTTTAGGATGAACATGGGGCCCAATGGCGATGCCAGGACCTTGACTGAGTTTGAGCGTATCACTTTCTGGCAGACCTGGGGAGTCACCAAAGCCTACATCAATGGCAATGCCTATATCAGGCACAATTCCATATGTGCTAGTGATTGCACCCCTGAGGCCTACTTCCTCTTGTACTGTGGCCACTCCGTAGACATCGGCTTCATGCGACATTTGAGAAAGGGCTTTGAAGCACTCCACGATTGCGGCTACTCCAGCTCTGTCATCGAAGGACTTTCCTGCCATGAAGGAACCTTGTAGCTCGAGGACATCTCTTTTCATGGTGACAATATCGCCGATGCGAACATACTCTTCCGCCTGCTCTTGATTGTCAAAGCCTACATCAATAAAAAGATCCTCCATGCTCACAGCTTTACTCTGTTCTCCTGGTGCTTGAATGTGTGGCGGTTTCGCTCCGATGATGCCAGTTAGAGGTTTTTGAGCGTGAACGACCACCTCTTGTGCCAACAACACCCGTTGATCAAAACCACCGATGGTACCAAAGCGTAGAAAGCCGTCCTTTTCAATTTTGGTAATAATGAGGCCAATTTCATCCATGTGGCCGGCTAACATTACTTTTGGCTTAGGATTCGTTCCGTGACCCTTTTTCAGCATAATCAGATTGCCCAGTTTATCCGTTTTGATCTCATCAGCCCAGGGGCAGCTATCTTGAATGTGTGAGGCTAAATCGTGTTCATAACCAGACACGCCTGAGGCTTCGCTCAGGGTTCGAAAAACTTGCTTTATTTCCACCAATTTCCCTCCTTTGTAGATGTTTGACGAAGTCATACTCCAAGGTGATTGCACAGCAGTCACCCACAGTTTCATCTATTATTTCTCGTTAAGCGGAGGAAAAACCTGCCTTAGCTAGAATAATTCTCAAGGAGGGGGATGTATTTCACTATGAATAACAGAGGTGTCTATGTACTCTGGCTCTACCTTCCTCAGAAAATGCCCATTACCATCGGGAAGTTAGGAACCTTTTCCTTTGAGCAAGGGGTTTACGCCTATGTCGGAAGTGCCCAGCGCAATATGGAGCAGAGAGTTGCTCGACACCGCCGCCTCGAAAAGAAGCTCCATTGGCATATTGATCATTTCCGGGCTAAGGCCAACTTTTTAGGTGTAGCCTTATTTTTTGATCAACCCAAAGCCTCTGAGTGTAGACTTGCTCAGGAGTTACTCAAGATCCCTGGAACATTCCCTCCTGTACCTGGTTTTGGGTCTTCAGATTGCCTTTGTGGCTCCCACTTTTTCCGGGTTCCTCTGGCGATTCCAAGCTGCGAAATTAATATTTCTTAGTGATGCGGTTCATGGTGTTAATCTGGGTGCGGCAGAGCCTTTCGCACTCTTCAATGGCGGAGATTAAATCGGCGTTTTTTTTAGGATGGAGCTCCTGAATGCTCTCGTCACAGAGTTGCTGCAATTCACTGAGCCGATCCATTAAGCGCCAAATAACGTCACGTGGTTCCATCTTGACATCCTTTCCTAACATAAAGTGATGGAGTCCCAAAAGGTGAAACTTCAAGGTGAATGCTCCGCATTCATCATACCACAGAAATGAAGGAGGGTTTTGTTTGCTTGCAGAAAGTTTGGTAACAGACGTAATATTGGCCGCACTGTCCACAGGCGGAGATTTTGCGGAAGTGTTCATGGAGGATACGAGGGGAACAAATCTTCGTATGCTGAATGGTTCGGTGGAAGAAGGAATCAGCGGACGCGATTTCGGAATAGGTATTCGGATTTTCCAAGGGTTTCGAAGTGTCTATGCCTACACCAATGATGCCAGTAGAGAGAACTTGTTAAAGGTAGCCAAAGAGGCCGCTGCCGCCCTCAGTGGAATTCAGCAGGTTACCAGTGTTGTTCTAGAACGTTTGGTTGTGGAACGGTTTAATCCAGTGCGCTTAGAACCAGATCAAGTTTCTCATAAGGATAAAGTAGGTATCATGAAAAGGGCACACGTAGCGGCCACGGGTTATGACAAGCAAATCACGCAAGTGGCCATTACGTACCTAGACACAGATCAGCATGTACTTATAGCTAATTCGGAGGGATTATTCGCACAGGATCGTAGAATCCGCACCCGTTTAGGCATTAATGCTGTGGCCTCCAAGGGTAATGAGAAGCAATCAGCATTTCGCGGCCCTGGTCGCCATATGGGCTTTGAGTTGTTTGACCGCATTGATGTTGAAGAAATTGCCAGAGATGCAGCCCGCAGTGCGGTAACGATGGTCAATGCAGATTATGCTCCCAGTGGTAAATATCCAGTGATTATCGACAACGAGTTTGGAGGGGTAATCTTCCATGAAGCATGCGGTCACGGACTTGAGGCTACGAGTGTAGCTAAGGGGGCTTCGGTCTTTAGCGGCAAACTGGGTGAACAAGTGGCAAGCCCACTGGTTACAGCTGTTGACGACGGTACAATTCCTAATGCCTGGGGTTCTCAGAATATTGACGACGAAGGTACCAAGACCAGGAGAAATGTGTTGATCGAAAACGGAATCCTGAAAGGCTATATGGTTGATAGATTGAATGGACGCCGGATGAACATGGAACCAACAGGTAGTTCGAGGCGTCAATCGTACAAATTTGCACCAACCTCACGTATGACAAATACGTTTATCTGTGCAGGGACGTCTACCAAAGAGGAGATCATCAGCAACACAGAATACGCCCTTTTTGCAAGACACATGGGTGGCGGCTCGGTTAACCCGGCCACTGGTGAGTTTAATTTCGCGGTAGCCGAAGGCTATATTGTGCGTAACGGCAAGATCGAAAAGCCAGTTCGGGGTGGCACTTTGATCGGCCAGGGTTCCCAGATTCTGCAAAAGATCGACATGGTGGCTTCCAACCTAGCTACTGGTCAAGGCATGTGCGGTTCGCAGAGTGGTTCCATTCCTACTGATGTGGGGCAACCGACCATTCGCGTGAGCGAGATCACAGTGGGCGGGCGAAAGGAGGCCAACTAATGGAGATTCAGGAGTTCAAGGATAGAGTTTTTACGGCTGGTCAGGCTGCCGGATTGGAAGAGATGGAGATCTACGTTTCTCAATCGAAACACTTTTCGGCTCGCGTTTTCCAGAAGGAAGTTGATGATTACACAGTCAGTGTAGAGCAGGGGGTGGGCTTTCGGGCGCGGTTTTCCGGAAAAGTAGGCTATAGTTATGTAGAGATCCTAGATCAAGATTCGGTAGAACTCTTGGTCGATGGTGCCAAGGCCAATGCCCAGATTATTGACTCCGCTGATGAGATTGAGTTTTTCCAGGGATCTCCAAGCTATCCTGAGGTCGTTGCTTTTAACCCGAGCCTAGAGGCTGTTTCGACCGAGGAAAGAATCGAGTTTGCAAAGGCTTTAGAAGCCGAGGCGCTGGCCACCGACGAGCGCGTTTCGATGGTGAACTACGCGGCTACGGGATACAGCGAAACAGAAGTGTACATGGCTAATACCAAGGGGTTGGAGCAATCTTTTCATAGAAATGGGGCTATTGGCTTTGTCTCGGCAGTTATCCGCGAAGGTGAACAGGTAAAGACAGGTGCACGCATGGTGTTTGGAAACAATTGGGACAAATTTGATGCTAAGCAGCTTGCCCAGGATGCAGTAAAAGAGGCAACCTCCCTTTTAGGCGCCGGGAGCGTTCCATCGGGTGATTATCCCGTATTGCTCCGCCATGATGTGGCCCGCGACCTTTTGGCTACCTTTGCTTCGGTTTTTTCCGCGGAAGCAGTGCAAAAAGGTTTATCCCTTCTAGAAGGCAGGTTAGGACAGCAAATTGCCAGTTCCAAAGTGACGATCATTGACGATCCGCTGCTGAAAAACGGTGGGGCCTCTGCCACCTTTGACGGAGAAGGGGTAGCTACTCGTACCAAGCGGGTTATTGAGTCGGGGCAACTTACGACATACTTGCACAACCTTAAAACGGCCAAGAAGGATGGAGTGGAATCTACTGGCAACGCCTCCAGACCTTCCTTTAAATCCCCCGTGGGCATTTCTCCCACGAACTTTTTCATTGAACCGGGAACGATGAGTTACGATGAGTTGATTAGCAAAATGGGTCATGGTATCATTATCATTGATGTACAAGGGCTTCATTCTGGAGCGAACCCTGTTTCGGGCGACTTTTCCTTGGGTGCCTATGGATACTTGGTAGAAGACGGTCAGATCGTTCGTCCGATTGAACAAATTACAGTGGCAGGAAACTTCTTTAAGGTGCTAGAGACAGTAGAGGAGATCGCCTCTGATCTGGAATTTGGTAGTCCAGGCCACAGAGGTCATATTGGTTCTCCAACACTGCTCATCCGTGATCTATCTATTGCAGGTATGTAGGAGGTTGAGGCGATGCGTTTGACAACTAGGCACGCGGCTAACCTAGGTCTTTTGACTGCGGTGTCTATTGTGTTGACACGAATTTTTGGTTTTGTTGTACCGGTGGCTGGTGTAGGTGCGCTGCGCTTGAGTTTTGGCGAAATCCCTATTATTCTCGCCGGCGTCCTCTTTGGGCCCGCAGGAGGCGCGCTCACCGGTCTGGCGTCAGATCTAATAGGCTATATGATCAACTCCCATGGCGGAGCCTTTTTTCCTGGATTTTCCTTGAGTGCAGCGTTAACAGGCTTTATACCTGGTTGGATTTTGTACAAACGCCGTGAATCCTTAGGTTTGTGGCAAGTTGGTGCAACTGTGCTGGTCACAGATTTGATTACGGGGGTATTCTTGAATACGCTCTGGCTGACAATCCTATATGGGCAGGGATTCTTTGTTATATTACCTATGCGGCTTTTGGCCCGCTTGGTTACTCTGCCCGTATATATAGGTATCGTATTTTGGGTCAACCGCGCTTACCAATCCTATCGGCGGGGAGCAAACCGTTTGATGCAGGGAGCTCTGCCGGTTGTGCAGGGCTCTCCTTTGCTAGGATTGCAG
>DHNI01000075.1:0-1297 GCA_002409455.1 Firmicutes bacterium UBA5420
ATGTTGACTTTCGTATGCGTTCCTAGGTATAATGAGACCATAGCAAACGACTGGAAAGAGAAGGAGTAACTTCGTCAATCTGGCCTAGAGAGTCGATAGCTTGGTGGAATATCGAAGCAGACACGAAGTGAATGGATCTTGGAGTTGCTGGGCTGAAGGCAAGTGCAAGCGTTGCGTAGCAGTAGGCTTAGTCGGGTTTCCTCCGTTAACAGGAATGAGCGGATCGCCTATGGCGATCAAGCAGGGTGGCACCGCGGTATTATCGTCCCTCAGAGGGGCGTTTTTTTGCGTTAAAAAGCTCCCAAATAAGCTTAACAGGGAGCTAGTGCTGTTTAGGGAATGGCCCCTACGCCACTGAGAATATGATCGGGCCTATATGGAAAAAGATTGGGCGTATGTTCGTTGGAGACGCCGCTTAAAACTAAAACGGTCTCGATCTCTGACTCAATTCCGGCAATAATGTCTGTATCCATGCGATCGCCAATAATGACTGTTTCATCGGTACCGCACCCTAGCCGCTTTTGAGCTTGGCGCATCATCAGTGGGTTTGGTTTTCCCACAAAATAGGCTTCCCTATATGTGGCCAACTCTATAGGGGCAATCAACGCCCTACAAGCTGGGGCAATACCAGTTTCAGTGGGACCTGTAAGGTCAGGGTTTGTGCCGATGAGCTTGGCCCCTTTTGATACTAAGTGTACTGCCTTTTCCATGTGATTGTAGTTGTAATTACGGGTCTCGCCAACCACCACATAATCGGGGTTCACGTCATTCATGGAAAAGCCTACATCATATAGGGCTTTTACAAGTCCGGCTTCGCCAATCACATAAGCACTTCCGTTCGGCTTTTGACTGGCCAGAAACGATGCGGTTGCCAAAGCACTCGTATAAAAGTGGTCTTCGGTCACTACTAGACCCATGCGGGCTAGCTTTTCTTGCAGTTCCCGCGGACTTCGTTCACTGCTATTGGTAAGAAACAGGAAACGTTTCTCATGATCATGAAGCCAGTCTACAAACTCTTTGGCTCCGTCTAAAAGGCGATTTCCGTGATAGATGACACCGTCCATATCACAGATATAGCCACGTTTATCCTTAATTGAACTCATTTTGCACCTCGCAGAACATGAATTTTGCCAAACACTGATAGCTTCGCCTCGGCCAGGGAAATACCTGCTGAAGGCTGGTAAGCGAAAATGAAAGGAATGACGAAGAATGACAAGCGACCAAGTAGATTATGGAACATTTGAGGCAGCGCTAGCGAAAAGCAAAGTACTAGAGAAGGATCTCCACGTAAACCCAG
>DHNI01000075.1:1560-3077 GCA_002409455.1 Firmicutes bacterium UBA5420
CTCACCGATCGAGACACCTTTGAGGGTATTTCTGAAAATGTTCGAGAGTTGACCATCGACTATCTTGCAGCAGGGATCGACCCTGCAGACGGAAAGACCTTCATCTTTCCCCATAGCCATGTTCCTGAGCTGAACCAATTATTGTTGCCTTTCTTGACCCTAGTTACCAATGCAGAACTCGATCGCAACCCCACAGTGAAGGAAGAAATTGTGGCATCGGGCCAGAAGAATATTAATGCCGGAATGTATACCTATCCTGTCCATCAGGCGGCAGATATCTTGTTCTGTAAGGGGACAGTTGTGCCAGTAGGAAAGGATCAACTACCCCATTTGGAGCTCACCCGAACGATTGCTAGACGCTTTAATCATCGATTTGCTAAAGATCAGCCTGTGTTTCCAGAGCCCCAACCCCTACTCAGTGAAGCACCAGTCATCTTGGGTCTCGATGGTAGTCAGAAGATGAGCAAGAGTAGGAATAATGCTATTATGCTTAGTGCTGACGAAAATGAAACTGCGAAATTAATCAAACGAGCCAAGACCGACTCAGACCGCGTGATCACTTATGATCCTGAGAACCGTCCGGAGGTGGCAAACCTCCTAATGCTAATTTCTCTTTGTACAGGGCGGAAACCCGAGGACATCGCCTCCGAAATAGGGGATGGCGGGGGAGGGATGCTCAAGAGCATGCTGACTGAATCCCTCAACGAGTACTTTAGGCCCCATCGAGCCAGGCGCAAAGAGCTAGAGCAAGATCCAGGCTACATTCGCCAGGTGCTACTAGATGGCGTACAGGCAGCACGAGAAGAAGCAATCAAGACGCTTGAAGAAGTGCGGAATGTCATGAATATGAAGTTATAATGAGGTGCACCGCTACTATGATGATCAAAACCATCACCCAAGCCGACGAAGTAGTTGACTTTGCCTGGGAATTAGCTCGATGTGTTCCCCGGGCGAGTTATCCCAGGGTAGAAGGAAGAGAAGAACTGAAAAGGAACGTTGATAGGGCTATACGTTCTGAACGAGAGGAAGTTATAGCCTGCTACCATGAAGATGTCTTATGTGGAATTTGCATATATTTCTGGGACAATAACCAATATGCACAGACAACCCAGTTTTTGATACCTGAACACCAATATGAAGTGGTAGCGGAAAAACTAATTCAGCACATAGCGACGAAATTGCATGGATATCAGCTACTCATTGGCGTGCCAAAGGCTAATGCGATGGCCATCAGGTACTTGCAGGAAAGGGGCTTTGAGTGTATTGAGTCTAGCTTTGATACGAGGTTATACGATCTAAAGCAGCCGATGGGGCTGCAAGATGCTTGTATAGAGGAGATTACGCGAGCTACCTTTGGGGAATATGCCACTTTCCACGATAAGCATGCTGTTCCTAACGAGATGTATTACCACAGCGCCAACCTAAGAAAAGACCTACCACGCTTTAGAGTGCTGGCTTTCAGGCAAGACAAACAGATTCACGGAAGCATTTTTGCTAAAATATCTCAAGACGGGGCG
>DHNI01000014.1:0-2076 GCA_002409455.1 Firmicutes bacterium UBA5420
CAAACTGGAAACCAAAACTCTGCCATCGTCAATCAAGGCTAGTCGATTGGAAAGGAGAATCCATGATGAAAAAAAGGCTCGTTCGTGTTGCACTAGTTGTAGTTACGGTACTTACCATAGCTCTCTTCGGCAACCTTTCAGTTTTGGCCAACGAAATGGCCAGCCAGGAGAGAATTGATCTCTTCCTCGCTTCTCGCAATATGCTTATGGAAGAAAGAACACCTCCTAAAATGAAGGTTGGTATGGTCTTATCTACCTTAGGAAGAGATAGTGAAATCAGCATGGGTGTAAGAGCAGAACATAGGCTTGGCAAACAAGACAGGGTGACGATCGTAACGGAAACAATGTATCTCAAGGAAGAGCAGACCATAGCAGGCTTTCTGTCTTTCAAATTTCTACCCTTTAGCGCTGACGCCTTAGCCATGTACGTGGGTGCAGGCGCAGGTTATGCAGATGGTTTCAGATACCAGGCTTTTGCAGGGGTTGATCTCACAAAGAACATGTTTGCCGAAGTGCGCTACGTAAATTTACCAGGCGGTCTTGGAAACAAAGGTTTGTACTTAGCAACCGGCTTTCAAATTACTTTTTAGGGGAGGGAATACAGTGAAAAAGATTGTACTGCTCAGTCTAGTTGTGATTTTGGTATTCAGCATGGGTGGGTTGGCGCGGGCCCAGCACACCATGAGTTGGGGGTTCGAGCTCATAGGTAATCCCAACGCCAGACAAGTGGCCCTCAATATCGCCAATGCCCAACAAGAGCTGCTTAGAACGACGGAAGACCAAAGCGGAATTGATCGGTTCAAAGAGAGTCTCGACCGGATGGCCATGAGTAAGGCCATTCGTGACATTGTCTACTATGACCCGACCTCAGACGCTCCAGGTTATGGCTTTGTTCCAGTGGAAGACGGTTGGATCTACTATGAGTGGGATGAAGTAAGTGGTTCGATGAAAATCTTCTATTTCTCCGATGGTAGCTGGACAGAGATCACTATTGACTCTGGAAATCAACCTGCACCTCCTGCCTGGTAGTTGAGGTCAGCTCTGCACATATGTAAAGGAGGGATCCTATGGAATTTATTATGATTGGACTTTTGGCCCTTGGACTCTTGATCGGGGGAGCTTCGGGTAAGGACACTCACCCGCCTCCGCCAACAGAGATTGTCCAACAAGACATGGAAGCTGTGTTAGCGGCGCCTGAAACGGTACTTTTGTCCGTGAGAAACATAACCACTGCCAGTCAACTACTGGCAGCATTACCCGAACCAGAAAAACGTATTCCCATTGCTATCTATGCCATAACGGATAGCACAGGGCAGTTTAAGGCAGATGGAGGCGCTTCTTCTACCGTGGTCACGCAAGGCTCCACAGAGATGCTGATCACCGCCCTACAGAGATCGAGGCAATTTACGGTTCTCGACCGAGCCCGCTTTGGCGACCTAATGAACGAACAGAACCTTGTCTCAAGCGCCCGAGTTGCTCCCGGACAAGGGCCAGAACTTGGAGCACTATCAGGTGCAAATTATATGATCAGTGGCTCGATTACCGAGTATCAAGTAAGTAGAGAAACCGGAGGCATTGGGCTTGTCATTGCTGGTCGAGGAGGGTCTACTGAATATGCCAAAGCCTCTGTAGCCCTTGATTTGAGAGTTGTTGATCTAACCACTGGAGAAGTTATTTGGGCTGAAAGCCTCCAAGGAGAGATTATTGGTGAGAAGGTCGGCATCCAATTGTTCTCCTTTTTAGGCAAAAATATCGTGGAGTTTGAAACAGGCAGCGGAAAGCAGCAAGTGATCAACCTTGTTGTCCGAACCCTTCTTGAAGAAGCCGTGTTCAAGCTGGTTCAATCGCAAGTGCTTACAAACTAACAATTTCCTGTGGCTCAACCGAGCCACATTGAGATGCAAACTCGAGGGATAAGGATTGCCTGCCCCAATGAACCGTGCTAGAATAAATGCTGTGCTAACGAGTTGAGAGACAAGTCGAACCTTGGTTCTTCTTTCCCTCAGACAAAGGTAAACCCATTGTGAGGTGGGGACACAAAGCCACGGGTCTAGAAGACTAGATAGCCGGGTTACC
>DHNI01000014.1:2358-8392 GCA_002409455.1 Firmicutes bacterium UBA5420
GATGCACCCAATGGAGTTGGAGGATTGGTTACACAGCTTTTTCCAATCTTCTGAAGATGAAGCAGAGCCCTACGTGAATTTAGCATACGTATACCAAAATGGAAATGACAATAGTTCCGAGCAGATCCAGCAAGGTGAGGACAATCGGGCCTATATCTACCAAGAAGGTGATGGAAACGTAGCGGAGCAGTGGCAGAGTGGCGTGGGAAACTGGGCTGGGGCCTATCAACTGGGCAATCGCAATGTCGCGATCACCCACCAGATGGGCACAAACAATTGGGCAGGAGTCTACCAAGTGGGCGATACCAATACAGCCAGGATTCAACAAAGCGGAAACAACTTTTCCGCTCTGGTCACCCAGATAGGCAACGGCAATTCTGCGGTGATTGTGCAAGGAAGCAAGTAACACTACACTCACGGTGGGGTGAGGTCGATCTTTATCCTGGAGTCTCCTTCGGGAGGCATCCACGAGGGAGGGTCAAGACTACAATTGGTCTTGACCCTTTTGCTTTACCAGAAGTGAACCCCTTGCCCCTTGAGACATTTTGGCGTATTGTAAAAGGAGAAAGGAGGAGTCAGCATGCATTCCAAGTGGAAAAGGCTGGGCAATGAACAGACAAAAACCGCACTTTTAGCCCTTTTGCCTTCATTCATTCTTTTTTGTGCCTTCACCATCTATCCAATCTTTTATTCGCTGTATCTGAGTTTTTTTAACGCATCGCTGCTCTCCCCTACCCGCGCCTATGTGGGGCTCAACAATTATGTTAACCTTCTGCAAAACCCCACGTTCCAAAAGGCTGTTAGAAACACCATCCACTACACCATCGGGGTTGTGCCTATTGGTATTGCCTTATCTTTGTGCGTTGCCGTCCTGCTCAATAACAAACTACGGTTTCGGAATTTCTTCCGCGCCGCCTTTTTCGCCCCCGTCGTAACCTCTATGGTCGCAGTATCAATTGTCTGGACCTGGATGCTAGAACCAAATTACGGGCTTATTAACGGCGTCTTAGCAAAAGTAGGGATTGCAGGACCAGGCTGGCTCACCGATCCTGCTTGGTCCATGACCTCTGTGATCCTCTTGAGTATCTGGAAGAACCTCGGCTTTAATATGGTGATTTTCTTGGCGGGGCTCCAAGACATTCCCATCGAAATCAATGAAAGTGCAGATTTGGACGGTGTGACTTCCTTCCAGAAGTTCCGCTACATCACAATTCCCATGATGAGGAGCTCTATCGCCTTTGCCTCCATTGTGAGCATGATCAAGTCTATGCAGGTCTTCGGCCAAATCTATGTAATGACTGGCGGTGGGCCCGCCAATTCTACCATGGTCGTTGTGTACTACCTATACCAACAGGCCTTCGAGTTCTATCGTAGCGGTTATGCATCAGCTGTAGCTTGGGTGCTTTTCGCGGCAATCTTGATATTGACTTTAGCCCAGAACCGCCTGCTCAAATCGCAATAAGAAAGGAGGAAGCCCCATGCGAATCAAGCGCTTGATTATGTACTTTGTGCTCTTTACTCTCGCCCTTTTAATGTTAATGCCCTTTGCTTGGATGGTTCTCTCCTCCTTCAAGGAAGCAGATGAGGTGTTTACCTACGACATGACTTGGCTACCCTCTTCGATTAGTTTCTCCGGATATTATCGGGCACTCACTGAGCAGCCCTTCTTGAAATATACATTCAACAGCATATTTGTCTCCCTAATCATCACGGTCGCCCAGCTTATCACCGGTGTTCTAGCGGGGTATGCCTTTGCTCGTCTGAACTTTCCTGGCCGAAACCTGGTCTTTATAATCTACCTATCAGCGATGATGATCCCCTCACAGGCCACCATCATTCCATCTTATATTCTTATTCGAAAAATGGGTCTCATCGATCGCTATGCCGGTCTCACCCTGCCCTTCTTAGCCGGTCCCTTTGGGGCTTTCATGATGCGGCAGTTTTTCCTATCTATGCCCGAATCCCTGGAGGAGGCTGCCGTCATCGACGGATGCAGCCGCTTTCAAGTCCTAGGGAAAATCATATTACCCTTAAGCAAACCAGCCCTGGCATCCCTTGGACTGTTTACCTTTATGGGTGCCTGGAACGATTTTATGTGGCCATTAATCATTATTAATAGAGATGCCATGAGAACACTGCAAGTAGGACTCTCCTTGATGCGGGCTGATCTTTATCCAGACTGGCCCATGATGATGGCGGCCTCTGTGATGGCTACGCTGCCCATTATCATTGCATTTCTATCGGCACAGAAACAGTTTATCCAAAGTCTAGCCTTTACTGGAGTCAGGTATTAAACGCCGGTAATGGCGAGGGAGGAACGATAAGAATGTTATTTGGAGTAACTACGATGACATTTTACCACAAACCCATTCTTGAAGCCCTGGAGATGATCAAAAACTCCGGATTTGATTGCGCTGAAATCTGGGCCGATCATGCCTGGGATGACAAGAAAGGAGCAAGTGTGGCCGAACTTAAGGCCACCCTAGCAAGGCTCAATTTGCAGTCTACCATTCACTGCCCCATTATGGATATCAGCATCACCAGTCCTAACAGGGGTATCCGGGAAGAATCACTGCGCCAGACCTATGATGCCATTAATCTAGCCCGCGATCTAGACTCGCGCCTGATTGTAATCCACCCGGGAAGCAAGTTTTCCGTTCTTGAGGATCCCAACTTGCACTGGACTAATCAAGTGGAATCCATGAGGAAAATCCTGGCCTATGCCAAAAACATGAACGTCTTGGCCACAGTGGAAAACATGGATAGCGACAAAGCCATCGTCTCTGTGAAATATTGGGATGACTTGAACAGACTCTTTCAGGATATGGACAGTGAAGAAAAGTGGGTAACCCTGGATGTAACACACATTAGGGATACAGAGCAGGTTCTAGCTTTTATCGAGAAAGCCGGATCCAATATTGCCCACCTCCATCTGAGCGACGGCACTCTTGACCAGATGCACCTGAGAATTGGCACAGGCGATCTAGATTTGAGGCGGATCGCAAAAGCCCTTCAAGCGAAGGGCTATACAGGTGTTTGGTCGCTAGAATGCTTCATAGTAGACAACAACGAAGAGAAAATGCGGGAAGAATTAGGGCAGGCTCGTGCCCTCTTTGGAAATCCAGCATAAGTAACTCAAACTTTGAGCTCATCTTCTGCCTGAAGATGGGCTTTTCTATATGCTAGGGGCGAAACCCCTTCGATTTGCTTAAAGGTCGTGGAAAGATGCGAACTATTCACAAAACCGCATCGCCTAGCCACTTCTTCCATCGATACCTTGGTTTTCTCTAACATCTCCCGGGCTTTGCGATGTCGACACTCCATAATGTATTGATGAGGCGTCTTACCCACCATCCTAGGGAAGATCTTTTGCATATACGAGGGGCTCACGAAAATGGCATCACTAATATCTTTAACAGTGATATTGCTTGTGTAATACGTTTCAATATATTTGCAGGCTTTCTGGATGATACTCTCTAAATAGGGCTGGGATTCCCCGGGCCAGCTTGGCGTCAGTTTACCATCTCGAATAAGCTGGATGGCTATGCGGTTTTCGAGGCTGGCAAGCATAAGTGGGCTAGCGTCGCCATGGTGCACCACTTCGTGGATCAGTGCATCAAGTGCTTCTAGCAGGAAGTAACTGTACTTATTGTCGAGGGCGTCAAAGGCAAGCTTCTCTGTTCCCCCCAGTGCTAAATAGATGCCTGCCATAAAGTCCGGCAACACGCAAACGGTCATGTAACGGGCCGGAGCCTGCCTATCCCCAGGATGTACTAAAATGTCATCCCCCGGTGCTAGGCATAGTAGGCTACCCTTTTTAAACTGGTACTGACAACCATTAATGGTAACCAAGGGCGGCGTTTCAAAGAAAATCACAAAGTGGTACTCCTCCACCTCCATCTTGCAGTCAACGACATAGGAATCAGGCAGAAACACGGCTACATGCTCAGAGAAAATAGCCTGCCCCTTGCAGTAAATGCTCGGGGGGATCTTTTCGACGAAGTAGTCAAAGCCACGCATCTCTTTTGCACCCCTCTGACCTTGTGTCGGAACGGCAGACGAGAAATTCCACCGTTTCTCCGTTTGACAAGGAATTCTGCATTGAAACGGGAATTCCTTTTTCATCCAATCTAGGCACACGGGGTGTAAAAGTGAAAGACACCTTTGGTGTTAACCACTTGGGGTGTCTTTTCGGGACGTTTGGAGTTTACCGCTCTACAAAGGTCTTGCAGCATGTAGCCTCACAAGAATTAACTGGGGTTTCGCCAAACTGCTGCACTATGCTTTGTGTTTGTTCGAAATCGTATTGTTCCGGCAAGGCTTGCCCCACCTCGTCACTGGTAATCAGGATACCCTCCGCTGAACAATAGTTTTCATCCCACCACTTACAGTTCTTCACGGTGCAATGGACTTCCATAACAGACCTCCTCTGGGCTCTATTTCCTTTGTTATGGTTCCAAGAACAGCTCCTAGATATACACTCCAAAAGTCAATTGTTGCGCTATAGACAAGGTTGATCCGCCCTACAGATAGACTCCCACTGCCTCAAGATAGGCACGAGCAATGAGACCATGGCCTGCAGGAGAAGGATGCACGCCGTCAGGGGCCCAGTATCCTGGTTCGCGCTTAGCACAGGCTGCTGCAAAAAGACCATCTAGAGGGACATGCAAAGCCCCAAACTCCCTAGCAAGCTCACGAACTGCCTGAATCTTGGGATCCAAATCCTCCCGCCAGACTTTCTGTTCAGGCAGAGTTGGAACTAAAAAGGGTTCCAAAAGGATCAACTTCGTATCAGGGGTGCTCTCTTTTACCCTGGCTAGTAGCCTCTTATACCCACTATGGTAGCTTTCAATGGAAACCGGATCATTCAAACTATACTTCTTCCAGCAATCGTTAATTCCAATCATGATCGAAAGCACATTGGGCTTCAAATCAAGACAATCTTCATCCCAACGTGCCTCTAAGTCCCGTACTCGATTGCCACTAATGCCGCGGTTTATAAAGCATACACCTTTTTCTGGATACAAAGAAGAAAATAGACTAGATGCGATATAGGCGTATCCTATTCCTAAAGTATCGTTGATTCGATCTCGGTGAGTATCGGTAATGCTATCGCCTTGAAACAATACTCGATCCCCCGTCTTGATTAACATTGTTCGCTCCATCTCCTTTAGTGTGATTGCGCTGTCTCTTCTACGTCAAGTACTGCGGGGAAATCTGTGATCCCCATGAGCTCCCCAATACGAACTGGGATCTCGGTAATATCTAAAGTTCCAGTAAACAGTTCTGCCCCTGGTCCGTAGGCATAGATGGGTACCATAGCTGCCGTATGCCCTGTGGAGAGCCAACCGTAGTTTAGTACCTCTCCAGATGGCACCCCGCTGGTAACTCCAAACCCGCCTGTTTCATGATCCGCGGTCACTACAACTAAGGTTCCTGGGTGACGATGGGCGTATTCTAAAGCCAACCCCACTGCCTCATCAAAGACTAGAAGCTCCCCAATCATCTCTTCAAAACTGTGGCTATGGGCAGCATTATCAATTCGAGAACCCTCTATCATGAGGAAAAATCCCTTCGAATTTTGTTCCACGACCTCGAGTGCCCTCGCCATCATTTCCGT
The DNA here is from genome assembly GCA_002409455.1 of Firmicutes bacterium UBA5420. Taxonomy (GTDB): domain Bacteria; phylum Bacillota; class Limnochordia; order Darwinibacteriales; family Darwinibacteriaceae; genus UBA5420. The sequence continues at coordinate 7,979 of DHNI01000014.1, forward strand.
AAGAGAGGGTTCAGTGGGAAATCGGGTCACTTCAAAGCTCATGGCACCACCCATGAAAAGACCAATAAGCTTGAGGTTTTCAGTAATTTCCAAGTTCACTAGACCTTCCCGGTCGAAAACATATGTATAGCCATCTTCCAAAGCCTGATTCATCAAAGAGCGTGCCTTCGGCTCCCGGGTAAAGGGGTTGATTCCGAATGCGTCTGCGCCCCCTCCTAGGAGCACATCGGTGTGGGTCTTTAAAATACCTTCCGCAATCGTTCTCTCAAAAGATCTCGAATCTGCGTTCACTAAAAAAGCAGCAGGTGTGGCATCGGTGATTGCTGCCGTAGCCACGATACCGGTACTTAAGCCAGCCTCCTTAGCCTTTAATAAAATGCTCTGTACTGAAGTGCCGTCAGGCAAAGTGGCAAG
>DHNI01000014.1:8577-10206 GCA_002409455.1 Firmicutes bacterium UBA5420
CTTCCATTATCTGTTCGAAAGCCTGTTGCCAAGGCCGTTGCCGCGGCAGCTGAATCGGTTACGAGATTATTCTCCGAAAAGGTAATGGAAAAACCGGTGTAAGGCATTGTATCAATATGGAGTCTCCCATAGGCTCCCTCCTCCAGGCTCATTCTAGCGGCCATAATGTGATTGATTCCCATGCCATCACCAATCATCAAGATTACGTTTTTCACCGGCGCTTCTGCACCAGCCGGTAGAACAGAGAGCATTAGGGTTAGAGGAAGAATAACTAAGAGAGTGCAAGCCCATTTGCGCAAGTTCTTCATGAAAAAGCCCCTCCTTCTTTTCGTGTATCGATATTATGGTTAGAGAAAGGAGTTCAAATACCTGCCACAAGGGGAACTAGATTGGGGACGTAGAGTACAGCAAAGATCCCCCGAAGTTGACTTCTAGGGGATCGTATACTGGCCAGCAAAGTGACCCATCACCTTAAGGGCACTAAATCGCCGTTCACAAGCTCCATTGGTACTTTGATAGGAAAGCCTACGGGCAATCTTTTCGGATCTACGATATTGTTGAACTCCACGACCTCGTTAACCAAAGCCGGGCTCGGATTTGATTTGAAGCGGGCTACAATGCTCCACACACTGTCTCCAGGCAATAACTTCACTTCAACGATGCTGCAGCTGTGCTCGTCTATGTCCTTAAGGTACTCTCCTGGTGCCGATGCCATAACCTGAATACTCGCATCTGGGGTTTCGTCGTCTTGGTTTAACGCTACATCAGGCACTGCTGTGGCCGCCACGGGTACCGGGTTTGACACGTGCTCGAGCTCAAATTCTGCCGTGTTCTCGACCAGGATTGGCTCGAGCATAGCCTTGATGGCAAAAAGTTCTTTGCGGATCTGCGTAATCCCATCTTCCCAAAATTGCTGATCAACGGCATCGGGTTCTAGGAAGGGTTGCGAAGCCTCTTCCATCTGTCTCGCTTCAATTTTTGCCAAGGCTTCTAAAAGTGCATCCGTCATTGCCTCTTGTTTAGATTGGCGTGTTTCTAGCTTAACTAACGTGGCCGTTAGCGAGGACAACTCCTGTTGAATCCGCGTGTTAGCGTCTTCCCACGATGTCATCACTTCAACTACATCATTTTGCTCCGCGTAATAACGAAAGAGATATACGTTGAGTCCCATCGAAATTAGTACGAGCACCGCAACAAAGATCTGCAGACCATTTTTCTTCTTGTCACTACCACTACTCTCAACCGCCACCTTACCCCCTCCTTGGTTCGTTTGTACATGTTATGCTCTCCATAGACACCGATGATTAGCTATATTATCTGCAATATTACCGTCACTTACCCTATTTCCTTCTATAGACTATGAGTCCTTTCCTTCCTGACAGTTGATGTTTCAATGCGAGAAGATCACAAGTTGATTGCGCTGGCCTACCTCACTCAAACGCATCATAATATCCTCTTCATTCGATGTGAGCCAACTTGTTTCCTCTCGCTAATCATGATCAATTGTGAAGTCATCACAAGTTTTGATGCTCCAATGAACAGGAATATGGGACAAATCACAGAACTAACTATGCAAAGGAGGGAAGAGATGTCCGAAGAACAGATCAGGAATTACCGGCGTCATGCTCG
>DHNI01000014.1:10454-21786 GCA_002409455.1 Firmicutes bacterium UBA5420
GATCTCGATGCCGTTCTCGTTCAATTGAGTTTTGACGAGGTCTTGTACTTCGTTGCCAGCGAACACATTTTCCGAGTTGGTATGGCGTCACGCCTACTTATGTACCTTTTTGATCCGATTTCACGTCTTAAGGGTAGCACCGATCTAAGTACGGTGCGCGACATCATGAGGCGGCTCCGAGATGGAAAAAATGTCTGCATTTTTGCGGAAGGAAATCGTTCCTTTAACGGACTCACTGGCCCCATACCCCCTTCCGTCGGGAAGTTGGCGAAATCGTGTAAAGTGCCCCTTGTTACCTACAAGTTTGAGGGTGGCTATTTTACCACACCCCGTTGGGCTTATACCATGCGGAGAGGCCGCATGCGCGGTTACGTCGCTGGGGTATATACTGTGGAACAGCTCAAGGAGATGAGCGCCGAAGAGGTAAATGCCGCGATCAAGGCAGACCTCTTTGAAGATGCCTATGCTAGACAGGCTATTGAGAAGACGCCTTTCAAGGGTAAGCGCCTTGCGGAAGGCCTAGAAACAGCCCTTTTTATTTGCCCCTCATGCAAACAAATCGGCACGCTGCAGAGCAAAGATAACGAGTTCTTCTGCACATGCGGGCTTAAGGCAATCTATGACGAGTTTGGCTACTTAAGTGGCGCACCCTATTCTACGATTACGGAATGGGATGCCTGGCAGCACCAACAGCTATCACAAATTGCTGCAAACCTTGGCGATGAACCCGCCTTTGTGGATGCCGGTTTAAGGCTGAGCATGATCGAAAGCGGCCACAAGGGCGAGCACATTGACGCAGGGTCTGGTACGCTAGCGATGTATCGTGACAAGGTTGTCTGTGGCACACTCATTTTTGCCATGGATGAGATTTCGGACATGGCGCTCTATGGGCGTGGCAACATCGCCTTTACATGTCAAGGGAAGCATTACACGATTGAGGCTGGCCGATCGTTTTGTGGACGCAAGTATTTAGAACTTTACAATCAACTTCGAACGAGGTGACGTATGGACTTTTCATCAGCAAATGTAGGATTATGGAGTGCCATCATCCAACTTGGAATTATCGCGGCCACAATCCTAGGAGCCAATGTCTTAAGACGGAAGTTACCCTTTGTGCGCAAGACGCTTATGCCTACATCTGTCCTAGCTGGATTTGTACTCCTTGCGGCACGAAATGCGAACCTTTTAAACATTGATGCCATGTTCTTGGAGATGATTACCTATCACGGCATTGCCATTGGGTTTATTGCCATGTCGCTCCGCATTCCCCAAAAGGATGCTGGACATAGTACCGATAGCCTTACCGCTCCCAAAAGTGGAGCGCTGATCATCTCTACCTATTTAATTCAGGGCATCATGGGGCTTGTGATTACTCTCGGCCTTGCCTACACAGTCATGCCAAACATGTTTCAGGCGGCAGGTATATTACTGCCCATGGGCTATGGACAAGGTCCTGGCCAAGCCAACAACGTAGGGGGAATGTATGAAGCGTTGGGCTTCGCTGGCGGCAGATCCTTTGGACTGGCCATTGCAGCATCAGGGTTTCTATGTGCCTGTATTGTTGGCATCTCCTATCTAAACTGGCAAGTCCGCAAGGGCAAGATTAAACTGCATCACTATGAAGAGGTTGCAGAATCGCTCTCTGTGGACAAGTTTCAGGACAAGAATGAAATTCCCGTTTCCGAATCCATTGACAGGTTTTCGATGCAATTTGCCCTAGTCTTGATCGTCTACCTAATCACCTATCTTGTGCTGCACGGCCTTTCAGCTTTTATAGGCGCAGCTGCTCCTGGGCTCTCAGAAACACTGGAACCGCTTTTGTGGGGCTTTAACTTCATTGTTGGTGCATTGATGGCTATCATGATGCGGGCTGTCTTCAGCAGCCTTAGAAAGACCAAGATGATGACGCGCCAGTACCAGAACAATTATCTTCTAAGCCGCATTTCGGGTCTAGCCTTTGATGTCATGATTGTTGCCGGGATCGCTTCCATCGACATCACCGATCTTTCTGGCCTATGGCTTCCATTTATTCTACTATCAATTGCAGGTGGCGTAGGAACGTATTATTGGCTTAGGTGGATCTGTAAGGAGATCTATCCTGACTACTTCTACGAAGGCATGATCTCAATGTATGGCATGCTCACCGGAACTATCAGCTCTGGCGTATTGTTACTACGTGAAATTGATCCTGAGTTTGAGACTCCCGCTGCCAACAACCTCTTAACAGGTAGCAGCTTTGCCATTATCATGGGAGCGCCGATGCTGCTCTTAATCGGCTTGGCCCCGATGTCGCCATTCATGACCTTTATAACCCTTGGTTTACTTATCATCTATCTGATACCTCTCCTGCTTTTCCTGTTCAAGGCTAAAGCTCGCAAATGACCTAGCGCACCAACCACTATGGTTGGTGCCTGCGAAAGTGGCCTCCATCTTGGCTCCTAAAAGTAAAACGGCCCCAGATCTAATCTGGAGCCGTTTTCTTGACACTTGAAGGCGATGCCGTCTCAAGTATCCATAATCAAAATTCGTTCCCCAAAGTTGTGTTATTTTATTCTCGATTAGAAGGCAATTCTTCACTTTGGCAGAATATAGAAAAAAGGGGCAGAGCATGCTCTCGATTGAAAACGTTATTGGAGGGATCGTAGTGAATTGGTTTGCTGTATCAATCATTGTAGCATTGTTATCGTTTGTAACCGCTGCCTGGCTCTATAGTTGGGTCAAAAAGCAGGATTCCGGGACGCAAAAGACCCAGCAGATCGGGAAGCTGATCCGCGATGGAGCCAATGTTTTTCTAGCCCGAGAGTACCGTTTACTTGGTTATTTTGTACTAGTCGTTGCAATCATCATTGTGTTGTTCTTACCGCAACCAATTTGGCAGGGAGAACCAACACGAAATGTCTTGATGGCTGTTGCTTATATTGCTGGTTCGGTGTTTTCCGCGCTTGCTGGAAAAGTCGGAATTGCCGTGGCCACCATAGCCAACACAAAGACAGCGACAGCAGCCGTTAAGAGCCGAGAAGGGGCCTTTACCAATGGGTTCCGCGGTGGTGCAGTCATGGGTATGGCTGTTGTGGGCTCAAGTCTTTTGGGTGTGACAGGTATCATGATCCTAACCGGTGATGCCGGTTTAACCCTAGGCTTTAGTTTTGGCGCTTCTTCTTTGGCGCTCTTCGCTAAAGCAGGAGGTGGAATCTTCACCAAGACAGCAGACATTAGCGCCGACCTAGTTGGCAAGGTGGAACTTGGAATCCCCGAGGATGATCCCCGCAATCCCGCGGTTATCGCGGATAATGTGGGAGACAATGTGGGGGATGTAGCGGGGATGGGGGCGGATCTCTTTGACTCGCATGTGGCGTCCCTTTCAGCTGCCATTGTTCTGGCCATGGCTCTGGATAGAGGACTTGGACAGTTTACGAACATGGTGTTTTGTTACGCCTCAGCTGGCCTCCTCGCTTCCATCATTGGAACGTTGATGGCACGTATTGGCCCCGACTCTAATCCAACGGGTGCACTGAACAAGTCGACGTATATAACGACCGCTATCTTTGTGGGTATAACGGCGATTGCCACCTATGCCTTTGATTTCAGCTGGCATTATTGGGGGGCGACCATTATTGGATTGCTCGTAGGTGTCGTGATTGGTGTTGCCACCGACTATTTCACCAATGATGAGCGTAATCCGGTACGGCATGTTGCTTCGGCCTCCAAGTCTGGCGCGGCTTTTACCATTATTTCCGGAATGAGTTACGGATTTTTGAGTGTGTTCCCTGCATTAATTGGAATTGCGATCTCGGCTTTAGCCGCCTACACCATCACAAATGGTATTGATCCCACAACTAATGTGGATGCATTGTTTGGGATTTCCATGGCAGCTGTGGGTATGCTCTCCATTGTGGGTATGATTATTTCCAACGATGCATACGGGCCTATCGTGGATAATGCCCGAGGCTTGGTAGAAATGGCTGATCTAGGCGAAGAAGCCCTACGCATCACAGATGAGCTGGACAGTGCTGGTAATACGGTAAAAGCCATTACAAAAGGTTTTGCCATTAGTGCTGCAGGCTTGACTGTCATCGCCTTGCTAGGTGCGTTTATGTCCGAAGCCAATGATATCCTGTTGGCGAAGGGGATGGAATTGCTCACTGGATTTGACATTATGAACCCAGTTGTCTTTTTCGGGACGATGGTTGGTGCTGCCGTTCCCGCCGTCTTTTCTGCCATGCTTATGCTCGGTGTAGACCGCAATGCCCAGCGCATGACGGCCGAGATTCATCGGCAATTTGATGAAATCCCGGGATTACGCGAAGGACATAAGGATGCTGTGCCTGATTATGCCCGCTGCATTGATATTGCAACGCAGGGAGCGCTCAAGGAGTTAATACCCGCCGGGCTCATGGCTATCTTAGCCACACTCGTTGTTGGTTTCATCGGAGGTGTTACCGCCGTCGGTGGCTTTTTGGCTGGCAACATCGTAAGTGGTCTCCTTCTGGCCTTGGTTATGAGTAACGCCGGGGGTCTATGGGATAATGCCAAGAAGTATATCGAAGCAGGCAATCTCGGTGGCAAAGGATCCGAAGCCCACAAGGCTGCAGTCGTAGGCGACACCGTAGGGGATCCCTTCAAAGACACAGCCGGCCCCTCCATCAATACCCAAATCACAGTAGTATCTCTCGTAGCCTCCTTAGCCGCAAGCCTATTCATCGCCTTCTCCATCTTCTGAATTGTGTGAGGGACAGTCCCTTGATCAACTTGACGAATTTCGGATAATTGTGTGGGGGACTGTCCCTCACACAATTTGCCTCTTATACAAATCAAGTCTCCTTTCGCGATGGGATTCCCACCCCAATAAAGATCTGGTACACTAGAGTGGAAACTTATGGGGAAGGGAGGCAGCAAACGTGAAAACGTATGAACACACGAACAGGGCTATCATTTGCCTTTCTATTTTCATACTTTTTTTGATCATTCCGGCTAGATCTTTGGCTACGCAAATCTCCTTCACACAAGAAGAACAAGATTATCTCGAAAACACCGACACCCTACGAGCCGTTTCTATCCACGGGATAGCACCTTTGCTGTATACAAATAACGAAGGAAAGATCGTGGGAATTTTCAAGGATGTCCTGGATCTAATTGCTGATTTGACAAGCCTGCGCTTCGATCTTATTTTATACGACTCCGTCATAGAAGCCATCGAATCCAAGCCCGATTTATTCGTCGGGGTGGATCCCATCTATTCGGGAGCGATGACATTGTCGAAACCATTCTTGCGATCAGACACCGTCCTTTTTCTGAACTCCGGGATAGAACCCGATGATTTGGAACACAAACGGCATGCTATAGTGCAAGGCAGTTCTTTGCCGAAAGATATCGCGGAAGAATATATTGTTTCTTTCGGTACGCGGGAGCAGACTCTTGATGCGGTAGATCGTGGCCAGGCCGACTATGGCCATGGAAATGCCTACTCTGTAGCCTTCTACAAGTTGCTAAATGGCTACAAAAATGTCATCACCGTTCCCATGCTAGAACAAGATAGACAGTACAGCATAGCCTTGCCAGAGCCCGATGTAACACTATTGTCTATCATCAACAAGGCTATTGATGCCATTGAGGAACATCAGATGCAGGCAATCATTCTACGCATGGCGACAGAGATGGAAAGAAAGATTACATTTTCCATGGTTCTAGGCACATATGGCCCCCAGATTATGGCGATCACTGCTTTGATCATCCTCGTCCTGTCTATCAGCGTTTTCTTCAGTATTAGGGCGACAAAAAGACTTGCTCTCCAAAACAGTAGATACGAACTACTTGCCCACATGTCCAATGAGTATTTGTATGAATATGACTGTGCCACCCGTGAGTTAGTATTGTCCGATCAACTGGAGCAGCTCCTTTCCAAGTATGAATACCTCACTGAGATGGAAGAGAAACTAAAAACCATGTTCCTTCCAGAACAGCCAGACCAAGACCACCAGAAAATCAGATTTGTTTTACCCAATGGCGAGACTAGTGTTTTTCAATCTGTCACTTCGACTATTTATGATGGGCATGGACGAGCCTACTCCGTAATCGGAAAGCTCGTCGATGTAACTAGGGAAGCATCCGAAAGGGAAGAACTTCTTTCCAAATCTCAAAGAGATGGCCTCACAGGACTATATAACGCCACAACCGTTAAAGAACTAGTCACGGAACACATGGGGAACAGACCTGCAGATCAAAGGGATGCCTTTGTATTGCTAGACTTGGACCGCCTAAAGCAGATCAACGACTCCTTTGGTCACCTGGCCGGTAATAAAGTGTTAACGCAGCTTAGCGAAAGTTTGAAAACGGCGTTTGGGAAAAACGATATCATTGGTCGCGTAGGTGGGGATGAATTCTGCATCTATATCCAGGGCATCTCTTCTATAGACTCCATTCGAGCGAAATGTCAGAAGGTCAATGCATCTCTTAAAAAGGCTTTCCCTGGCATATATCCCTCCGTCAGCATAGGTGTTGCCCTATTTAGCGAAACCAGCGACTATGAAACTATGTTTGAGAAAGCCGACAAAGCACTCTACCAGGCAAAAGACAAGGGAATCGGAAACGTGGTTATAGAAGGTGATATGTGATGTCTCGTCCTACGAATTTAGAAGAAACGATGGAGCGAATCATTGTCGAGCAACTCTACACGCTGAGACGCTCTGACTTGTTTCGACAGCCACTGGTTGCCTTTTCTGCAGCAGATGATAAGCGGTACTCTGATCTGAAAGAAATCATCGGAGCATGGCATTTGAATCCTGCAGAGCTTCTGTCCGATGCCAAAAGCGTGATTAGTTATTTTGTCCCATTTACAAAAAGCGTTGCAATGGAACCTCAAAGAGTTGCACATGGCTCTCTTCTCTGGAGCGAGGCATACCAGGAGATCAACAAGCATTTCAATCGTATTAATGAAGCCGTCTCAAGCCACTTAGCTGGGCTAGGGTACTCAGCAGTCTCTATCAAGCCCACGCATACGTATGACCCCAAAGACCTAAAATGCATGTGGTCACATAGAAGTGCGGCAGCCATAGCTGGACTGGGTGCATTTGCGGCGAATGGATTGTTGATTACGGAAAAAGGAGCAGCCGGGCGATTTTGCACCGTGATCACATCAGCCGAGCTGAAAACAAACAGGGCCCCCGTTGAAAACAAATGCTTGTTTATTAGAAACGGCACTTGCAGATTATGCTTCGAGGTATGCCCGGCAAAAGCGCTTTCTCCAGCGATGGTCGACAAATTTGCCTGTCAGGATGAGCTCAATAAGAATGAAAAAATTATGAAGGAAGAGACAGCTTTGCAAAGTGCCGACACCTGCGGTAAATGTATTAGTATCTGCCGCTTTGCGTATATTGAATGAGCACATCTGTTGATCCCAACGTTTTTATAGCACAATAGCCAGAGTGACACCCTCCAATCTGTGTTCAGCGCATACACTTGGATATGGAGGAGCCGTCACTCTTCTTTTTGGCCAAATTTAGGCGAAAATTGTTAGGTTTTTTGTAGGAATCAAGGAAGGAATTAACAACGGGCTTGAAGAATATTCAAGTTGCCTAGAAGAAACGTGAATGTTATTTACCTCTTGGTCTTGTTACACAGATTGAACTGCAGTACGATCACAGAGGAGGTGAGTTTGACCAACTTTACCGGATAGGTACTTGAAATTACGAGGAGGATTTAGCGTGAGACTGACCAAAAAAACGTTCGTTGTTTCCATGATGGTTTTGGCTTTGACTTTACTGTTAGTTTCTAGTGGTATGGCGGAAAATGTGAAATTGACATTTTGGAGTTGGAGGACGGAGGACGTTGAGGCTTACGAGCAGTTCATCAGTGAGTTTAACCAAATCCATCCGCATATTGAGATTGAGTTTATCCCTTATCGAAACACAGAATATAACACCATTTTGGCAACATCCCTCCAAGGCGGGGCAGGTCCTGACATCATCCACCTGCGCACCTATGGCGGTATGGAACCTTTAGCCCAAGCCGGGTATCTAGTACCCTTAGATGACAAAATTGAGGCACTACAGGACTTCAGAAGCGACGTACTACTAGGCGCCACGTTACGCGAAGATGGCCGAGTTTATGGAGTTCCTGTCGTTGAGCAGACTGTGCTGGTACTCTATAACAAAGCAATATTCCGCGACCTAGGCGTTGAAGAGCCCCAGACATGGGATGAACTCGTTGCGATCGCAGCCAAGGCCAAAGCGGCTGGATACATCCCATTCGCTAATGGCAGCAAGGAAGGCTGGACTTTAGAAACCTTCTTTGGCGCAGTCGCTCCCACATTTTACGGCGGTGGCTCCTTCTTCGATGAAATCACTAGTGGCCAAGTTGATTTCACCGATTCTAGATTTCGTAGCGCCATTGAGAAAATGCTAGAGTTAAGACCTTACCTACCCGATGATTACGTAGGCGTGGGCTACACCGATATGCAGATGATGTTTGCTCAGGAAATGGCAGCCATGTTCCTGGCAGGATCCTACGAGTTTGGCACCTTCGCCCAGATGAATCCAGACTTGGAAATTGGCGTATTCATTGTGCCCAATTTAGAGGCGAATCAGGACAAGTATTTCAGCATGTATGTCGATGCCTCCTATGGCATGAATGCGAATACCAAGCATCCAGAAGAAGTGCTGGAATTCTTGAAATGGACGGCCACCAAAGAATTCGGCACCCTCTATGCCAACACACTTCAAGTGTTATCCGTAGTTCCAGGAATCGAGATTTCCGATCCCCTACTACAGAAAATCGTATCACTCCTTGGAGATCATGCCACTTCGTACTTGATGCTAACGGCCTTCCGCTATGGCACACCTAGTGGCTCAACATTGCTGCAAAACGAACTGCAAGGAGTATTTGGCGACACAATCACCTTAGATCAAGCCATAGAGAACATTCAAACTGGCCTTGAATCTTGGTATGAACCCTTTAACAAATAGGTGACTAAAGTATCGGCGGTAGGGGTTCCTTTGGAGCCCTTACCGTCTAAGGGAGGCGCAATTATGGCGAAGCGTTGGGCTCAGAAACATATCTATCTCTTTTTTCTTTTGCCCGGGTTGCTTATCTATGTGCTTTTCATGGTCTATCCCCTCACTTCAGCCATTGGTTACAGCTTGTATTCCTGGGACGGAATGGTAAAGGGAGTGTTCCAAGGGCTGGAAAACTTCAAAGTGGTGTTAACCCAAAACCCATACAACATCAGGTTCTGGAGTGCATTCAGACACAATTGGATCTTTTTTGGCATTACGTTTTTGCTGCAAAGCACATTGGGCCTGTTTTTTGCTACCCTGTTCACTAGGGAGAAGAAGGGGTACAACCTACTGCAGGCTGCATATTTTGCTCCCTACACGCTCTCCATGGTAGTGGTTGGCTTCTTATGGCTTTTACTTCTGAATCCGACCTGGGGCCCTTTTAATAAGGGCCTACGCTTAATTGGGTTGGGTCACCATGCAAAATCATGGCTAGGGCAAACTGGTACTGCACTTTATTCCATCGTTTTCGTTAACGCCTGGCGCTGGCTCGGTTTTCCCATCTTGGTTTTTAAGGCGGGTTTACAGGGAATTTCTGACGAATACTATGAAGCTGCCAAGGTCGATGGTGCTAATGCGTGGCAAGCCTTCATCCGCGTTACGCTTCCTCTGGTGTTGCCGAATATCGGTATGGTCACCATTTTGACGTTTATTTGGATCTTTAACACGTTCGACTTGGTCTTTATTATGCAAGGATCTAGCGGGAACCCCTATTATTCCACCGATCTCTTGGGGACGTTCTTTTATAGAACCGCCTTTGGAGATTCGACGACTGGCGGTGAACCGGGCCAGACGGGAATCGCGTCGGCCATTGCTGTTTTGATGTTTCTGATCATTTCGTTTGTGTCCTACTTTGGAATCAGATCATTGCGTAAGAGCGAAGTCGAGTACTAGAAAGGGGTGGCTTAGCATGCATTCTAGGGGATACTTGTGGCAACGGAGGATCAGAGAAACGTTAACATATTTTCTCTTGATTTTCTTCGCGCTAATCTTTGTCTACCCGATTTTTCTAATGATTGTATCGGCATTCAAATCCACCCGAGAGATTTTTGCTGATCCGTTCGGGCTTCCCGCGGTTTGGCGAATCGAGAATTTTGTAGCGGTGTGGTCCAGAGCCCGTTTCAACATCTATTTCGTAAACAGTATTGTAGTAACGCTCGTTTCCACTATATCAGTTCTACTGCTGTCTTCTTTAGCGGCCTTTGCCCTAAGCAGATACAAGTTCAGACTTAATAATTTCTTGTATATCTTCTTTTTGGCCGGAATCATGATCCCTATTAGACTGGGAATTTTGCCGCTTTTCGTGCTCATGCGTAAGCTAAACCTTCTAAATACGCATTGGTCCCTAATCTTGACCTATGTAGCCAGTGGCATGCCCATGTCGGTGTTTCTGTTGACCGGGTTTTTCAAGACCATTCCCAAAGATCTAGAGTATTCAGCGCGGATTGATGGCTGTAGTGATCTGCGGATTTTCTATCAAATTATGCTGCCCTTAGTCCGGCCTGGCTTAGCTACAGTGGCCATGGTAAACTCCATACCTTGGTGGAACGATTTTTTCTTTCCATTACTCTACATCCAGGTCGATCGATTAAAAACGATCCCACTTGGCATGACTCTCTTTTTCGGGCAGTACATGACAGATTGGAGTCTGCTTTTTGCAGGCATGGTGATCTCAAGTATTCCTCTCCTGATTATGTATTTAGCCATGTCTAAACAGTTCATTTCAGGCTTGACAGCAGGTGCCTTAAAGGGATAGGGCTTCGGTGCCGCATTGGCAGATCGAGGACTTGCTAATTATAAATAGTAGGCGGTAATGTGATGAAGTTCAAAAGTGAATTGAGTAAACTAACCACAGAGGGACGCAATCAAGCAACTCTAAATATTGATACCTCTTCTACCACAGAGATCGTTACGCTAATTACGCAAGAGGATCATGAGGTTCTAGCCGCAGTACAGCGAGAAATTCCTAAAATTGTGGAAGCAGCTGATCTACTCACCGAGGTTTTAAAACGAGGCGGGAGAATCCTTTATATGGGTGCAGGTACAAGTGGACGCCTTGGGGTGTTAGATGTTGCTGAGCTTTTCCCCACTTTTGGTGTAAGAGAGGATCAGTTCAAAGCGTTAATTGCGGGGGGGCACCAAGCGATGTTTGTGCCTGTAGAACAAGCCGAAGATGATCAGGAAGGCGGCTTAACTGACTTTTTAGCCGAAAACCCAAGACCCATTGATGCCTTGCTTGGAATTACAGCTAGCGGACGTACACCCTATGTACTAGCTCCCCT
>DHNI01000014.1:22123-22401 GCA_002409455.1 Firmicutes bacterium UBA5420
ATTATGATCAAGGTGGGCAAAGTTTATCAAAATTTGATGGTTGATATGCTCCCTACCAATGCAAAACTAAGGTTAAGGGCCGAAGATATTGTCAGAGAAGTGACAGGATCCCCGATGCATGATGTGCGCCAAACCCTTCAAGCAACCTCATATAACATCAAGACAGCTATTGTCATGCTTAAGGCCAATTGCGGGCAAAAGGCAGCGGAAGAGGATTTGAATAAGGCCGAAGGGGGGGTAGGCAGGGCTCTTCAACTTGTTGACGAAGCTTAAGACGA
>DHNI01000119.1 GCA_002409455.1 Firmicutes bacterium UBA5420
CCACCGCTCACCGTTACATCAAGGACCAGCTCGCCACCAAAACCTTGAGCACTACCGCGATGCGTACCATCGCCCACGTGAATGTCAAACGATGTGCTCGTGACATCCTCCTCTTCTTCGGCAGCCTCTTCGACTACTTCACCTGTATCTGTTAGAGCGTTTTCTACAGCTTTCATCAAGGCGGTGCTACTTACTGTCGCACCACTTACCACTTCAACATCGAAGCTCTGGCGTTGTACAATAGTCGTAGTCAGCTCTTCGATCGCTGCATCAGCTACAAAGGGTGTTTCGTGGTGCGGTCTCACGTTAACATCACTGATTTTTCCATCACTAATTGTCACATCCACAACTAAGACGCCACCGTAACCCTGGGCACTACCGGCATATACTCCATCTTCATAGTTACCTAGAGCCTTCTGCAAAGCCTGTTCAGTAGCTGCGATAAGGGCTTTGCTCGTGAATGTGGCACCGCTCACAACCTGAACATTAGCATTCTGGGATTGTACGATAGTCGCAGTTAGTTCCTCAATGGCCGCGTCAGCCACAAAGGGTGTTTCCTGGTGCGGTCTCACCTTGACATCACTGATTTTTCCACCACTAATGGTCACATCCACGACTAAGTCACCGCCATAACCTTTAGCCGTGCCAGCATAGACGCCGTCTTTCATTATATCGGCCTGGGTCGTCATGGACCAAACCGCTGCGGACACTAAAAGCAAACCAATGAATAATACCAAACTAATGTTTCTTCTCGTGCGCGTTGTAAGCACTAGTAAACCCCCTCGTATAGTTCCTTTAGTTCTGATTAAAACTCTTCGCCAGCCTGATCAGCCCAGAGTTGGATAAACTCCAGCAACTGCTCTCGAGAAGGGCTATGCATGTTGCGAACATAAAAGCCCGACGTCGCCTTACCTACGGCCAACGATTCCTCCACCCCTAACTGTAACATTAATCCTAGGCAAAATCCAGCATTAAAGTTGTCCCCTGCGCCAGTTGTCAAACGGGGTTTCGATGTAAATGGGCCTTCCGAGTAGAAATACTCTCCATCCACATATGCACCGGCTTCAAAGGTGGGATGCACCATAACACACCACAGCCCTAGATCTTCACCAAGCGCCCTAACGATCTCCTCTAAATCTGCTTCTTCCACCGGTTTGCTCAGAGTTAAGCCCCGCACAGTAGCAATTTCTGAAGCTTCTTTACGATTGAGACCGAGGATCACCCGATAATAAGTAGAAAAGCGACGAATGACCTCAAGAGCCTCACAAATGTCCCCAGGACTCCGTTTACTCGGATCAGCCAAGTCTACGAAAAAAAATGGCAGGTAGCCATCGGGATAAGGACTACAAAGATCCAATAAGCCAGCCCAGATTTCATTCATATAGGGAGTCATGGTCCAGTTCACCGTAGCCACCAAATCAGCTCTGCCAAAGATCCTCTTGAGCTGTTCGTCACCTACCTCTTTTTGCAGCATAGCCCAATTCACATCGTTGAGGGACTCCATTTTTCCCAGCATAACCTTACCATCATCAAACTCTACAGCATCGGTATGACCGGGTTCTGCAACGGAGAAGACCTGCGTGCAGCCATCTGTAAGTTCAGTGAAAACCGGATGAATATTGGGGTAACCCAGCGAGCCCACATACGATACACCAGTCCCTGCCTTCACCAAGGCATTACCCATAATGGGCCCATTCCCTCCAAGCTTCATCGTCTTGGGAACAAACTCAATATTGGTGCTCAAGCCAGCCGCGTTGGAAATACGTTCTCCAAACTGACGCATATTCGCCATCCGTGTATATGAGTCAAAGGATTGTCTGCGATCAACCACTTCTACGATTTCATCTACAAATCCATCAAACCCGATGGCCACCGATAATTGGGTGGGATCGAGGTTCTGCAAGCGCTGATATAGTTGTCTTAGTTTTGTTTGCATCTCTGTCCATTTACCTCCTAGAACAAGCTCTACTCACAATTCTCGATCCAGGGGCAATCTCCTCCTGAAGTCGAATTAGTTCACCAAGAAGATCACAGCATAACGGGCAAAGAAATCATACTGAACCATGGCCTCTAAGACTCGGCGAGTATCGTCTTCACTAATATACACTCCGGTCTGGGTTGCATCGGCCACTGCAACGGCCTCTACCACCAGCGGTGCCACATAGGGATAATCGGAGTCCACAGCAATCCGCTCCAGAAGTTCCGAGGTCAACTCAGAACCATAGCCCACCACTCCGCGATCCTGCACGACATCCTGTCCAGCCAAGACGCCACCATAGAGAAGCTGGCCTGATTCGCTATAGATACGCGGGCTCATTCCCCTTTTCACATCGAGATGGCGCGCATCAATGACCAATCCAGTGAAAAATGTGCCTTGCGTGGCAAGTCTTTCGCCCCAATACTCATAGCTATTCTCTGAAGTGGCATAGCTCCGTTCCACTTTGAGGTCCTTCCAATAATAGCGTCCTTCTTTATCAGCAGTGACGATCAGTTCATAGCGTCCAGGGTTAGGAAGGATTTGTATTTCGGGTACGTTCAGGGTTGTCCATCCACCCCCTCCGACTAATTCGTGTCGCGATATATGATCCTCGACTACCTCATTATTGTTCTTGATATGGCATAGAGTCATAGTAACGGATGCATCAGCCAAATCAGTGCGCAAAGCCATACTGATCGTGTAACTTTTGCCTGCTTCCACAGGCAAATCAAAGCGAAACTCCTGCCCGGCTCCGAGCATCAACGGTGTACCCGTTGCCGTAACCCCACCACTTACAGCCAATAAGAAGACCAAAACCATCGAACCTGTAATAATGCGGATAAACTTTCTGTACATAAAGGAACCTCCATCTGGGGCGAATTTCCATTCGTGCCGATTTCCCCCTAATCCTATACAATAAACTTACCACAAAAGGGGGAGTTTTTCTTGACTAGAAAATACTGGATTCTTTTGATCCTTGTACTTATTGCTTTGCCTATTACAGGATGTTCGTCCATTACAGATCAGGGTGGGGGGTTGCCGGGGAAGCCCCAGCCCCTCTGGCTAGCAGACGGCTTTGATTTTCCTGTCGGCAACCCAGACGGTCGCGGCTGGTCCGTCACAGGCTACAGTTTTTTGAGTTGGAGCACCTATAGTAATTCTTACCACCCAGGGGAAGACTGGAATATTCCAGGTGCCGGTAACGGTGACCATGGTGAGCATGTCTATTCTGTGGCCAATGGAGAAGTAGTTTTCTCGGGATGGAACACAGCTCTGGGTAACGTTATTTTGATCAAGCATGCCATTTCTCCAGAAAACTTTGTGTGGTCCCAGTACGCCCACCTCGACGAGCGCTGGGTATCCAAGGGCGAACTGGTAGCCCGCCGACAACCAATCGGCACTGTAGGCCGAGGGCCCAACAATCGCTTCGCGGCCCATCTTCACTTTGAGATGCGCAAAGAAGATCTTCCAGCCAACGCCTGGCCGCGAACCAATGGAGTGGCCTGGCCTCGCTCGAAGGTAACAGATTATTGGCTCCATCCAACTTCGTTTATAAATCAAAACAGACCGCAATAGCGTTTTGTGCTAGAATATAGATAGCAAAAGTGAGGAGGCGCTACGATGTTCCTTGAAAATTACCCGCTATCTAAGGTCACTTCGTTAGGAGTAGGGGGCCCTGCCGATTTTTTTCTCCAACCAACGTCCACCAACGACGTGGCGCGGGCCCAGCGCTTCGCGATAGAACGAGAGCTACCCCTAACGATCATCGGATATGGTACCAACCTCTTGGTTCGCGACGGGGGAATTCGAGGAGTGGTACTACAAATCGCCCATCCCTTTGCAGAGGCCAAGGTAGAGGGCATGATTCTTACAGCTCAGGCAGGATGCCTTTTGAGCTCCTTAAGTAAGCTGGCCCTACACCGTCACCTCAGCGGTTTGGAGTTCGCGGTGGGGATACCTGGCGGTCTAGGAGGAGCTACTTTTATGAATGCTGGGGCCTATGGAGGCGAAGTTGGGCCTCTAATCCGTAGCATACAGTTTGTGCGTGACGGACAGCTCGGCACGTGGAGTCGTGACGAGTTTTACTTTTCTTATCGATCCAGCCGTCTCCAGAGCGAGGCGGAGGGGGCCATCGTTACCCAAGTAGAACTCGAACTCAAGCCTGGGGCGCCTAGGGATATTCTGCAAAGAATGAATGATTTTCAGAACCAAAGGCGTAGCAAGCAACCGCTGGAATACCCAAGTGCCGGAAGTACGTTTAAACGTCCTCCAGGATATTACGTAGGACCTTTAATAGAGCAGGCAGGATTGAAGGGGTTGCGCATGGGCGGTGCTCAAGTTTCCACAAAACATGCTGGTTTTATCACCCGGATTGGCGAGGCCAAGGCCCGTGACTTCTTGGATTTGATCGCCAAAATTCAAGATACCATTCTACAAGAGTTTGGAGTCGCGCTGGAGCCAGAAATCCGCATTCTTGGGGAAGATTGACACTGTAACTCAACTAGCGTTTGAGTTTTTCTACATTTTCTTTCAATTCTTTGTAGGTGGCAGGATCAAGATGGGTCTTTTCTAGAAGTCGCAGCACCCCTTCTACCTTACTAACATCGAAAACCTGGTCTTTTTTCACGTAGGGTTTTCTGACTCGGAAACGTCCGTGATTCAGTGACCGATTGCTCGTGCCTACGTACAACTCTTCTTTGATCAAGCGCTTGCAATAACCAACCGGGCAGTGTTCATTTCGGCAGACTTTTTCATGAAGACACAGTTCGTTCAAGGCCTGATCGAGGGCACGAAGATGCCCTGCAGCATCCTTAAACGCACCTGATGGGGCTTGCCCTTGGCGCCTTTCTCTCAAAAGCGGAATTACCAGGTACATAACTAGGGCTGTTAAGGGCCCTAAGACCAAGATTGCATTAGAAATGGTCAGAAATCGAACGGGGACGGTCTGGGCGAGATGAAAGAGACCGAATCCTATGAATACAGCACTGGATATGAGCTTGAGGGCAAGATCAGGAATCCGCTCGCCCAATCTGCTACCAACTAATATGGCAGCCAGACTCGTTAGAACCATGCCCAGCACAGTTCCGATAAGAATCGCCCAGGGAAAAGCAGCATGGGACGCTAGAGCAATGGCAGTCAGTTGCGTCTTGTCTCCGAGTTCCCCGATAAAGAAGGCTAAAGCAACGACTAGCACAGGACTGGCAGAGATCTTCTTTGCTCCGTGGCCGTCATCGTCTGTGCTTCTCAGTGTCCATAATCCAAAAACTAGAAACAGCAGGGCTGATCCCAGGCGAATGGTCGATAAGGGTATGATGTGGGCTAAGTAGGCCCCAATGATGACCGCAAGTCCGTGATTGAAAAAAGCCCCCAAGGCCACTCCAGTCAGCACTTGCCCTACCGCATACTGTAGAGCGAAGGTCATGGCGAGAATTTGGGTCTTATCTCCTAGTTCGGCTATAAAGATCAAGGCTGCCGCTTTACCTATTTCATAGAGCATTGTGTTCGTCCCTTCCAAAATAGAGGTACCTCGTTGAGATTTCTTGACAAGAAACATGTGACGCTGGCAGGAATTTTGAACCTGCACAGGGTATAAGATCTGTGAGGGGAGGTAATTAGAATGAGCACCATGTTTAAGACCGGCGAATTTTTCGTGCGTCTGCGCGTTCAAGGAGAACGCCCCAAACTAACAATCTGGAATCACAACGGCACAAAAATAATCAGTGAGTTTATTAGCAGCACTACGCCAAATTTCTGGGTTCAAATCGCTAAACTAACATCGCAGGACGTGGTTGATCAAGTTCAATCCCTACTTCAAAACGAAAAATAAACAACTGCTCCAATAGACAGCCTTGCCAGATCTGGCGAGGCTGGTTTTGCATGGAAAGGATGACATGAATGCTTGTTGAAGTTGTTTGCTATACAATTGAAGATGTCCTAAGAGCTCGTAAGGCGGGCGCCCACAGGGTGGAGATCTGTGCCGATCCTGGTGCTGGTGGTACCACACCGAATTATGGGTTTATCAAGCAAAGTGCTGCATTTGACGATATTGATACTATGGTGATGATACGCCCCCGAGGCGGTGATTTCCTCTATAGCAGCGAGGAGATTTCTCAAATGGAAGATGATATTCGCTTGGCCGCGCAGTTAGGTGTGCGGGGGGTAGTCTTTGGAGTACTTGACGAAACCGCTTGTTTTAATAGACCTGAAATGGCACGCCTTATACAGCTTGCCAAAGGTCTGCAGCTTGAAACCACATGCCACCGTGCCTTTGATGTGACTTGCGATCCCTATGCGTCTTTGCAGGTTTTAATAGAACTAGGCGTTGATCGGCTCCTTACGTCAGGGCAACAGAAAACAGCGGTTGAGGGCATTCCCCTTATGAGCGAGCTCATCAAACGAGCGGAGGGAAAAATCTCCATTATGCCTGGAGGCGGCATTCGCCCCGAGAATGCAAGGGAGTTTCTCAAGCTTGACATTGCAGAAATTCACACGGGAAGCAAGATCAAAGTGCCGTCCCGCATGAAGTCCGTTTCCAACGTTCAGATGGGAGCGGATGATAGCCAGAAATATCACATAGTCGTTGACGTAGAAGCCATCAAATCTGTTGTAGAGACTGTAAGAGGTGAGTGATTGTGCTAAAGGAAATTCTTGGTCTAGTCGCCGTAAGTGCGGAAAATGCCTTTCTTCAAGTCACCGTATTTGTCGGAGCGGTACTGCTACTCTTTGGCTACATTGACTACATTTTGTCAGGGCGTTTGGTGCAGAGAATTGGCGCAGCAAAAAAGCTTCAACCCGTGATCGGGGCAATTTTGGGACTCACGCCTGGTTGTGGCGGAGCTATCTTTGTCATGCCGCTTTTTCCCAGAGGAATCGTGAGCTTCGGAACGGTAATTGCCACCTTGTTGGCTACGATGGGTGATTCTGCCTTTGTACTAATCTCCGTCATGCCCAAGCAATGGATTCTCGTCTCAATTATCTCTTTTTTTGTGGCAATCGATGTTGGTTATCTTGTGGATCTAACCCCCATCGGTGACCGGCTCCTAGAAAAATACCAAGAAACCCAACAGAAAAAGGCCAAAGCACGCCGGGCTCATGAGGAAATAGATCATGGCATTTTTGAAAGCCAAACTGGAATTTCCCATGATGACTGGGCCCACATTGGCCACGATGAGGGCGACGACATTGATTTGGCTCTGCACCACGGTTCCAAAGGGCACCAAGCCGTCAATACCTTTGCCTACAAAGCAACACACCGCGGCCATGTGATTTACTGGGTGATCATTTCCTTGGGCTTAGTCCTGGGGATTATGGATCTTTTTCAAGTTGACCTCAATACACTTATTATTCCCAACCTAGGCCTAATTTTCGGGGTAATAGGAACCGCCGTCTCTGTGGGGTTGATGATCTTAGGAAAGAAGTTTATTGCTGACGATAACCACGAAGAGGCGGAAATGAAGCTAGCCAGCCTCAAGGAAACGTTTATCCATAATGCCCAAGAAACCGCCTTCGTAGGAACTTGGGTCTTTGTAGCCTACTTCGTCTACGAACTCTTTGTCTTGCTTTTGGGCTCGGGAAGCTATCTGGCGGGAGAAATCGCCATCACGAACTTTCTGTCCCAGACCGGTTTGATGGCGGTGATCATTGGCACCCTAGTTGGAGTCATTCCAGGCTGCGGCCCGCAGATTATCTTCGTGACCTTGTTTACCCGAGGCCTAGTTCCCTTTTCTGCCTTACTCGCCAACGCCCTATCGCAAGATGGTGATGCCCTATTTCCCCTCATTGCCATTGATAAGCGCTCGGCAGTCTGGGCTACAATCGTCAACACCATACCAGCTCTCCTCGTGGGGCTCCTTGCCTATTGGATCGAAATGAGCTTTTTCTAGCGTTTAATAACAATCTTTAAGCGCAGTCAAGCCCGCTGCGGTGATAGCCTGCCCCACCCTGCGATCGCTCTCATCGGGCAGATGGAATTCTATTTCGGAAAGTTCAGGAAAGTCCGCGTTCACCACTGCGCGGGCTTTTTCTAAAATTAGCATACCACCGCGACCTGAAGTGACCCGCCCCAGGATAAGTAGATGTTTGATATCGTAAAAGTCGGCATAGTGGGCGACCCCATAACCTAAATAGGTGCCGATGCTCTCGAAGATCTTCTGAGCGCCTTCATGGCCTTCTTCAAGCAAGTTTTGAACCACAGTGAGCTTCTCCGCTGGAGTCAAATTTTCGTCTAGATCAATTCCGGCGGCTGGAGCCAATTTGATCACGGCATCCTGAGAAAAGTACTTTACTCCGCAGCCATAATCACCAGACCACTCGTCAACCATGGCAGCTGGATGGTAGTCAACGGGCATAAAAGACAATTCGTTAAGCCAACCGGTAATGAATCCATCGCAATCCACATAGCCGACGGCTTCACTAGTTCCCATGGCGATACCTAAGATGTTGGTGTCCTGTAGCGCCAAGGCGCCCGCGAGTGCCGTGACATCACCATCATTGCGAACCTCAATAGGCACATTCCCAAGTTCTTTACCCACCCTAGGATACATGTCCTTCACTTTTGCATCAAACAACTCCTGGGGAACCTTCAAGAAAAGTGAAGCAACCATGGTTCGGTTGTTAATGTAGATTCCTGCTGAGCTCACACCGATTGCGTCAACCCGAGGCAAGTAGGCGGCTGCTCTTGTGATCGAATCCATAATACCAGCAAAATGGTAGTCTGGATCCGCGGTCACCTTCGGATTCCACACTGTTTCATCACTGAAAAGCACTTCTCCATCCATGACAGCTGCCACTTTGCGATCACTTCCACCAGCATCAAAGCCGATGCGACATCCTGCGAGGTGACCTCCCACTGCTTCCGACTTTTCGTAAGCCCGAGGAAGATCAGAAAGATCGGCAACCCCCACAGTGAAGTCCTGTTCATATACGCGTCCCATAAAGTCTGCATCGAATTCCCTCTGGCCGCCTTTCGCATAGGCTTCTTTTAGCGCATTCCCTATAAGGGGCGCTCCGCCTATAGTGACCTTCCAACCGCCTTTTACCCAGAGCAAGCACTTTACTAGGCGTTCCATATAGAAATAGTTAGCCTCGTCCCAGGCGTCCTTGACCCCGGAAGGAAAAAGATTCGTCTCGTAAATGGCGATTTGATTTTGATCTCGTTCAATAGCAATAGCGCAGGGCTGCCCCTGCTCAGATGCTTGTACAGCCTGGGCAAAGGCCCTATTCCATAGCACAGCAGGCCGAAAATGGGGATCGAGCTCCGGTACGAGCTTTGGGGTTGCTTCTCGGTTTAGGTTCATTCATCATCTTCCTCCGTAATGGTCTCCTTAGCCACTATTCTCCTGAAAAAAAGTATTCCCTTGCGGATCCCAAGTACCGATAAAGATAGATTTCGATAGTAGGTAAGGCATGTCCATGCTATACTAAATAGTACCTATACCCCAACAAATTGGAAGGAGCTACGATGATGAGATATTTCTGCAAATGTGATTCTCCTCTCGGCCCACTCTATCTTGGAGA
>DHNI01000137.1:0-476 GCA_002409455.1 Firmicutes bacterium UBA5420
TCCTCTGGTAAATATTCCTCAGCCGCTTTATTGGGGCTGGTGAATTTGGTTAAATCAGCAATTCTTGCCGCGATCTCTGGCCTCATGATAAAGTTCAGGAACTGGTAGGCCCCATCCTTGTTTGGTGCCTTTTTGGACATCACCCACGAGTCGATATAAATGGGCATGCCTTCTGTAGGGAATACTGGCGCAAGTTCAGGTTTGGCTTGCACTCCTTTTACCGCCTGATTGGAATACATAAAGCCAGCTACTGCTTCGCCATTGACCAAAGAATCCTCTGGCGTATTTGTCTCAAAGCGCATGATGTTAGGCTTGAGAGCAAACAGCTTCTCTCTAGCTTCAGCTACTTTCGCCGGATCTGTTTCATTGTACTCATAACCGAGGGACTTCAACACCAGTCCGATGATTTCCACCGACCAGTCAATGACGACAACGTTGTTTGCCAACTCTTTCTGCCATAAATCGTGGTAGCTTGT
>DHNI01000137.1:618-931 GCA_002409455.1 Firmicutes bacterium UBA5420
ATAGGAGCAGCCCCTAAGGCCTCCACCGCTCCAGGATTCACCAGCAAGAAGGAAACGGAAATGGCATAAGGTATGGAGTACTGATCGTTAGGATCATAGTAGGCGCCGTGATAGACAGGGTTGATATTGGCGTAATTGGGCAACTGTTCTTTCTCTAGAACTGCGAGCATGTCATTTTGCCGAAGGATATCAACCATGTAATCAGTGACTACAGCTAGATCGTATTGATCCGGGCTTGCTTCTAGCAAAGACTGCATATCTTCATTGGATGTAACTTCTTTGTAATTCACCTTGATACCAGTTTCTTTTTCAA
>DHNI01000137.1:1124-1356 GCA_002409455.1 Firmicutes bacterium UBA5420
CACCTGCGGCTTCCACTACCTGGTTCGTAGAAAGGACGACTCCCACAACAAGGGCGACAACGAAAATACCAACAATGAGTCTGAATCTCTGTGTTCTCATTTAAAGATCCTCCTTGTGTTGTTTTTTGTTGAATAGTTGACTTAAGCCAACGATGAAGAACATGCCTACCAAAATCAGAGTACAAAGGGCATTGACCTTTGGAGTAACTCCTACGCGCATCATGGAGAAAAT
>DHNI01000137.1:1662-20808 GCA_002409455.1 Firmicutes bacterium UBA5420
TACACATAGGGTACGCAAAACAAAGAATGAGACAGCACAAGCGTTACGTGCCCAAAAGGTAGACTTAGAGCATTAAAAAAGATGAGAAGTGCAATTCCCAGGGCGACCTCGGGAACCAATAAAGGTAGGATCATCATGCCCTGGATGGCCTTTTTCATTCTGTCTGTCACCCACATGGAAATCACTGCACTGGCAGTACCTAGGATTGCCGATAGGACAGAGGTAATTAGTGCAACTTCCATACTCACTTTAAACGCTTCGACAATGACCCGATCCTGAAATAACACACGATACCAATCTAACGTAAACCCAGTCCACTGAGCCGTCGAAGGGCTAGCGTTGAAGGAATACAAAATCACACTAAGCACGGGCAAATATAATGCTACAAAAAACAGTGACAGATAGAGGGTACCGAATCTTCTAGCCTTCAGTCTCATTGAAATAATCCTTCCCTATCGTCTTTGGCGATCTTACCATACAGAGAGATGACGAGCAAGGCCACAATAATCATGGCGATGGAAAACGCCGCAGCTAGTGGTCTGTTTCTGCCCCTGGTTACCTGCGTGTTGATTAAGTTGCCTAGGAAAATGGTATTTCCGCCACCGAGTAAATCCGAGACATAAAACAAACCCAGGGCAGGAATAAAGACCAACGTAAATCCCCCAGCTATACCCGGTACGGTCAAGGGGAGCGTAATATTAAAAAATGTCTGCCGCTTGTTTGCCCCTAAGTCATATGATGCTTCTAAAAGAGATCTGTCTAGTTTATCTACGGAGTTAAAGATGGCAACAATCATAAAAGGAATCAGCATATAGGCGGTACCAACTAAAGTGGTACTGAATTTATACATCATAGAAAGGGGCCTGTCAAGCACACCAAGGGCGAGAAGCGTATTGTTGATAATTCCCGCATTGCCGAGAAGAATCATCCACCCATAGGTTCTAAGCAGGCTGGAGATCCAAAACGGAAGCATGATCAGACCGATGGACAAGGCACGTTTCTTGGGCTCTAGATTTGCGGTAATGTAGGCCACCGGATAACCAATCACCAGTGTTACTAGACCTGTTAGCAAAGCAAGAAGGACAGAGTTGAGAAAAACTCTCAAATAAATAGGGTCGACGACCCTTTGATAGTTCTCCAAGGTAAACTGGATGACGATATTCCCCAAAGAGTCTCTGGATAAGAAGCTTAACACAAATACGAAAACGAGAGGTATGCCGACTAATAGACCAATCCAGACTAGAATTGGCACGGCCAGAATGTTTCGTTTGAACGTCTGCATGCTAGACCTCTCTTTCTACGCTATAATCCTCGAGAGGAAGCAAGATTGCTCCATGGTCTTCCCACACTAGATAGACTAAATCGCCTTCCTCGCACTCGCAGTCGGTCTTTTGGTACTCGACAACCGTAATCACCTTCGCATCAACCTGAAGCTCGATGCGAATCTGTGATCCAGCGTAATGAATCGATAGAACTTCACCCTTTAGTGCATTGGGCGTTTCATCGCATGACACACGCATCTTATCCATATGAATGGCCAAAAAAGCCTCCTGACCACTCTCCAGGCGATGCTGTTTGGGATTTCGAATGCTCACAGTATTATCGCCAACCCGAACCTGTGAATGCGTCTCCCCAGTCTCTATTACCTCAACCTGCATGATGTTGCGATCGCCAATAAAGGTCGTGACAAAGAGGTTGTTAGGATTATTGTAGATGTCTCTGGGGCTGCCGAGCTGTTGCACCGTCCCCTGATCGATCACGACGATTCGATCCGACATATTCAGCGCTTCTTCTTGATCATGTGTGACATAGACAAAAGTGGTGCCTGTCTTTTTCTGCAGATGAGCTAACTCAGTTTGCATGTGCTTTCTAAGTTTTAAATCCAGTGCTCCGAGCGGCTCATCCAAAAGCAAAATGGCCGGTTCATTGATCAGAGCTCTGGCAATGGCAATTCTCTGCCTTTGTCCACCCGATAACTGATGGGGCATGCGCTTCTCATAGCCAAGCATCTGCACTAGATCCAAAACGCCACTGACCTTTTCCTTTAACTCTGCGTCCTTCATGGATTTTTTAACTCGCGGTCCATAGGCGATATTATCATAGACATTGAGGTGGGGAAATAAGGCGTAGTTTTGAAAAACTGTGTTCACGTTGCGTTTATGCGGAGCGATCCCCTTAATGGAGGTGCCATGTAACAAGATGTCTCCAGAATGAACACTCTCCAAACCTGCAATACACCTCAAAAGGGTCGTCTTGCCACAGCCTGATGGTCCTAGAAGGGTAAGAAACTCTCCCTGCTCTATGGTAAAGGATACATCCTTCAAGACATGAACATCACCAAAATATTTATTTATGTCAATTAGAGAAAGTAACGGCTGTTTCACATAGAGCCCCTTTCCGAGTAATTCACTGACTATAGTGGTTTCAAAAATAGTATAGTTTAATTTATACTGTATGTCAAAGCATCCATTATAGCTTGAATCCTCTAGATTCTCCTATAGACACCGCGTTTTCTCTCCATAAGGTTAAATCCTACCAAGTCCCTACGTATCGTGCAAAAGTCCTCATGAAAATCGGCGATGATGAGATTGACTTCCTTTTCGGTGTAGGTTCGATCCCTTTCAAAGCTCTTGACTATTTTCTCAAGCACAATACGCCTCTTCATTTTTTGAACCGGTAGGGAGTGTAGCTTATCATACTTGAAAAAGGACGCAATGACCTGCTCCCGATATTCATCTTCCCTTTGATCTGATATCTCACCTTCGCTCCGACAATCTTGAACCAACTCCCCGAGCGAAACGGTGAATATACCTTCGTTGAGATTGTAGACTGTGTAATATTGCTCTTTTCTAGACGAGACAATATTCGCATCCATCAGCTTTTTCAGATGGAAAGAGACAGTCGATGTGGATAAATCCAGTCTTTCCGCTAACAGTTCGACGTACATTGGCTCGATCATCAGACTGTTTACGATCCGTAATCTAGATTTATCTGCTAGACACTTGAAAATCTCAATTGAGTTCAATTCGTACACCTCTGATCAACATCCATCTGATTGAAGTACGCTTCAAAACGGATCTTTAACTCGTCCGCTTCCTGTATTTTCACATCCTCAACGATCCGTTCCATCTCCTGTTCGAACTCTAGAGCCTTCTCCCGATTCAGATGCCAGGGGCTGGTTATTTTCTCAAAAAAGCTTAGGTACTTCGCCTTCAAAGCAACTGGATCATCGGTGAAGCTGATCGAAAACATCGTAGAAAATATCTCAACAACATTGAGCTTGATCTTTTCAAAATTGGCCTCATCTACACATTCCTGCTTGTAAAGGCTTTCCATACTCTTGCTAAGCTCTCCTTTTCTTTCCGTCAAAAAACCAAGGTAGTTTGTTTTGAGCCAATCAATGTCCTTCATGTCTTTTACCCCCACAACCATCCTATACCACGGAAGCTTTTATTTCAACAATTATCTATTTATATGTTTATATTCAATTCGATAAATACAAAAATAAATTGACACCTCGTTACATCCCGTGTTAAAATGCAATTCGATGGCTATCAAAATAAAATGCTCTCAGGAGGCAGAGATAATGATGAAATTTTTAGACCTTATTCCAAATATCTGTGAGGGACTCCCCTTTAAGGAGGGAGAATCTGTTTTATTGAATTTTTGGGGTGATCAGGCAGACCAAGCGGTTTTAGAGCTGCTCGCGGAAAATTTAGCCACGAAAGGAATCGCGCCCTACGAGCATTATTGTTCCCATGCATTTTTTGAAAGAGTCGTGCTCAACCTGATTCATCATGACAAGAAATTTCCCCAAGAATACTTGGATTATCTATCCTCGTTCAAGCATGTCCTTGATATTTTCATGTACACACCAAGTTTACCCAAGGGAATTCACGAATCCGCGATTCCCCTATTTCAAAACTACTTACGCGAGTTGTTTAGAGCCTTAACCGATGACAAAGAACACTACATACAGCTCACAGTGCCCACCCAGGTCAATTCGCTGCGCACCGGAATGGATCCTCAAACCTACGAGTCGGCCCTTTGCAACGCATTATCCGTGAATTTTCCCGAGCTAAAGAAAGCGTGCAAAGAAAAGCTGGAAAGTGTAGAACATAAGGAGACGATAACGATACATACTGGTCAGGAGTATGCTTTGACGTTGGATATTAGCACTCGACAATGGTTTGTTGATGATGGCTGTGGCGATTTCCCCCCAGGTGAAATCTACATTGCACCCAAGGAAAACAAGAGTCATGGGGATTTACTCATACCCATAGTTAATCTGCAGGGACAGATCTACGAAGATGTTCTGATGACTTTCAAGGAAGGCAAGCTCTTCGGATCATCCTGCCAAGAAATAGATGACTTTTTTCTGCAGCGACCGGACAGCTTTCGCATTTTAAGTGAATTCGGAATAGGATTAAACCCTGAAGTCAAAGAGTTAACTGGTTACACTCCTATTGATGAAAAAGCTTTAGGAACCTACCACATTGCACTAGGCATGAACCACCTCTTTGGGGGAGACAATGACTGTCCCTTCCATATGGATTTTGTTTTCTACGCAGATGACGTTGTGTTTTCCTAAGGCTTCCTGATAAACTTGTGGCGGTTTCCAGCTCACTGGGGACCGCCCACTACATTCACCCTATAAATCGTTCAAGCAAGATGTCCCCGACATTTCTCCGACTGTCAATCACCGCTAAAACCCAAATATCCTCCCCGTCAATTCTATAGATGATCCGCCATGGCGAAACAATCAACTCCCGATACAGCAAGACACCACAAAAGCGAAGTTCCGGAACAATTCGGCCTCGGGCGGGAAGCTCTTGCAGTTTTTGGGTTTGGATTCGAATCAATTGGATTACTTCATTCGCCTTTACGGGATTATCTAGGGAAATATGATCCACAATTCGGCGTAGATCGTCCTTGGCTACACTCGTCCAGAAAACGTTAAAGCCCCTATCCATCGCGGGTGTCCTCTTTGACGTATTCCTCCATCTCTGCAAAAAACTCCTCCTGCGATTGCGTTCTGCCTTCTGCTATATCCCGCTCTCCCTGGGTCAGCAA
Organism: Firmicutes bacterium UBA5420; assembly: GCA_002409455.1. Lineage (GTDB taxonomy): Bacteria > Bacillota > Limnochordia > Darwinibacteriales > Darwinibacteriaceae > UBA5420. The sequence goes on from DHNI01000137.1 coordinate 6,736, forward strand.
TTTAAGTAGACCAATCGCTTTCTCCATCTTCTCGTATGACTCCGTATCTAAAAGTACCGCCTTCGCTTCTCCATTTTGCGTAATATACAAGGGTCGCTTTGTTTCTTGCACCTGATGTAGAACTTCTGGAGCATGGGCTTTCACATAGGAAATAGGGCGAATGTCCCTCTTGCTGTCCATATCAACACCTCCGGTATATATAAGGTACTAAATTAAGACAGGTTTGTCAATGAGCCGTGCCACAAGTGCTACTGGCTCAATTGATCATGTGCTAAAACACTAGTATACTTATATGGTAATGATCAAATTTTTAAGGAGTGAGTGGAATGCGAAGATTCAGAAGTAATGTTTTTTTAGTTACTTTGGTTTGCATGATGTTTTTTGGAACTGGATTGGTATCTGCTATACCCCCTGATTCCGGAAAATTAGTAATCTTTATGGCCGAACAAGAAGTTGGTTATGAGGATTTCACCTTTGACGCGCACGGCTTGATTACTGAGGGATTGATTGAGGTAGCTGGTCAACGAGTTGTAACTGAAACTTCGTTACAAGGATCACTAGGAGTGTGGGAAGCTTATGAATTGAGTACGTCAGGGGTAAATCTGAGCGGACAATTTGTAGGGGATCGTTTTGATGTCTCTGTAGGGCCACTCGAGCAATCTTTTGATCTAACGAGTCCATTTGCCGTATTTGATAACAATGTCTTTGCCCATTACCAGCAGGTGATCGACTTGGCGAAAAGTGGTGCAAGCGAGATAACTCTTGTTACCCCTGTATTAGCACTGATGGGGCAGTCACCAATTCTAACTGGTACTGTCGCGAAAAATGATCCAATCGATTATCTTGTCAATGGTGAGTTAATTACACTTGAAGAATATAGCGCAATATTGCCTGGTTCGTTGTATGTACAAGTGCTAGCGGATGCAGATGGGCACTTGGTGTCAGTTCGTATTTCTGCCCAATCAGTAGAGGCAAAACGAAGCGAATATGTGGATATGCAAGAGGTTAGTACCCAGGCTGATAAGACATGGATTGATGAGGAGTTTATTGTAGATGCAGGCGAGGTTAGTTTAGCAGGTGCACTTTCTTTTCCTATAATAGCTGAAGAACCCTATCCCGTAATTCTCCTCAACTCGGGGTCGGGCCCCCAAGACCGAGATGGTAATACTCCCCCAGCGTTTATGACAAATATGTTCGGGATTATGGCAGAACGTTTTACTGAACAAGGTGTGGCAGTGTTACGCTATGATGAGCGAGGTGTAGGCCAGAGTACAGGCGATTATGACCAGGCAGATTTTACTGATCTGGTCAATGATGTGCAGGCCTTGATCGATTTTTTAAAGGCGCACCCGCAGATTGACCAGACCAAGATTGCCATATTGGGCCACAGCGAAGGCGGCTATATTGCCCCGTTGATCGCCCAGAATAATCCTGAAATAGCTGGTGTTGTTATTCTAGCCGGACCTTCTACTTCTCTGGATCAGATTATGATCGAGCAATTAGACTATCAGCATAGCTTGCCGTTTCTCAGTGCAGAAGAAATCTCCGTGATAGAACAACTCATTCCCTTAACAGAGCAGGTATTAGAGGACGCTCGTGCTGGGAAGAGTGAGAGTGTTTTGCCTTATAATCTAGACTGGATACGGGATCATATGGCTCATGATCCAATTGCGACGATTCAAAATGTAAACGCCCCAGTATTGATTATCCATGGAGACAGAGACTTAAAAGTGATGCCATACCATGCTGGCGTACTGGCTGAAGCTTTACAAGCTATAGGAAATACTCAAGTTGAGGTGCACATCTTACCGGAGACAACGCATGATTTTATGATTTTCCCCTTGGATAATCCAGAATATGACCCAAGTGATCCTTGGAAAGTTACACCTGAATTGTATGATATTATTGCCGAATGGTTAAGTCACACTCTAATGTAACCACAACCGATTAACTTTTAACAACTAAGCGGCAAGATTTCCCTTTGCCCTCCACGGCCTAAAGCGCTATAATGAGATACGATTAACAACTGTTATTACTATGGAGGTCATTATGAATAAAGCGATTACCATCGGTCTCATTGGACTCATGCTCTTTTTTGGAATTCAGCACACTAAGCAAAGTAAAACGATGGAAGAAATGGTGGACTATCTAAGCTTCACCGGCACTATCACAGAAGTCAGGGATGGTGCGGTTTTGGTGCAAGAGAAGACAAACGAAGAAAATTTCATGGTCTTCAATGTCTCTGAGCAGGTTCTGCTCATAGAGAATGCGACGCGAGACACAATTGAGCCCGATTCCTTTGCGGTAGGCCAGAAAGTTACTGCCTATTATCCCGAGAATGCTCCCATGGCCCTAAGCTTTCCGGCCATTATGACTCCCGATGTGCTACTACTTCATTCTGGTGAAGACGTAGGTTTTGTCCATGTAGCTACATTTGATGAAACGCTCACGAGCAGTGATGGCAAGCTGAAGATTATCCTAGGTAGTGGAATGACCCTGGTGAACGCCCAAGGAAAACCCGTGACAAATCTCGCTTATGAGACCCTGGTGGTTTTCTACACTACCTCTACCCGAAGTATTCCAGCCCAAACAACTCCAGAGAAAATCATTGTGCTCTAGCACTAAAGCAAGCAAAACGGTTAGTCAAGGCCTCCAAAAGTGGCCTATGATCTAACCGTTTCTTCTATTCAGACTAATTATCCCGCAACGCTTCAACTGGAGGCATTTTGGCTGCCTGTAATGCGGGGTAAAAGCCAAAGATTACTCCCATCATGAGTGCTAACACGAAGGACATCCATGCTGCGTTAGGATGTAAACCACCGATATCACTAAGTCTCGGGTGGGTCATCTCTAGTAGCAACAGATTCATAAGGCGTTCTGTGGTAAAGTACGCCACAACGAGTCCAAGTACAGCACCAAAAGCGGAAAAAACAAAGGATTCGTTTAGCACCTGCCTAATGATTATACCCTTAGAAGCACCCAGCGCTTGTCTTAATCCAATTTCCCGCGTGCGTTCCACCACACTCACCAGCATGATGCTTAAAATGCCGATGGCACTAATCAAAATCGCGATAAAGGCAAAAGCTCCTAGAAAAAGTGTAATGGTGCGGATTTGTTCGCTAAAAAAGCGGTTTAAATCCTGGAAATATTCGCCTCGAATGGACATCTGATCTAAGGAGCGATCAGCCAAGAGCACCTCAGCATCGGCAACGGCCTCGTAGACTTGGCCAGGCTTGGCTCGGATAACAATGCTCATGTATGTTGGTTCATAATCACCCTCGAAGGCCCAAGATGGTTGTGTAATACCCAAGGGGAAGATGAGATGGGCTGGGGACATAAAGAACTCTAAAAGGGGCGACTGAGACTTGTAGACCCCGATGATCTCAAATTCCATTCTTCCCCCTGTATAATCACCCAGTTCAATCATCCTACCTACTGCTGATTGGCTTGGGAAAAGCTGGTTAGCGATTACTTCTGAAATTAGGACTACCCTATTTTGTTGCCTTTGATCCGCTGCGGTAAAAAACTGCCCCTCTACAAGTTCAAGATCCATGCCTTGAGCGTAATCGGAAGTCGTTTCTGCACTCTGCGAGACACTATAGGCCACGCCATCCACCATGATTTTCAACTGCCACTGCTCTTGATAGATAAAGGCCGAGTCAATGTACTCGCTCTCCAGGAGCCTTTCCAGATCACTTAAGCGCAGATTACTAGTAGTACTAATTCCCACTCCTCCCTCGAATTGCTCCTCCTTCGAAACGGAAATCTTAGCCAAAGAGTCCCCCAACGTCTGACTAATAGAATCTAGGCTTCCACTTGCTTGAAAATTGAGCGATAAAATGATCGCCACAATCCACACACCCAACCCCATCTGCAAAATGGTTAGAAGGGAGCGCAAAGGTCTTTTTCTCATGATTCGTAGAGTAAACTTTAACGTTTCCAACTCATCCACTCCCCTTTAATCCGTACGCAAAGCATCAACTGGATTCGTACGTGAGCCTAGGTACGCTGGGTAAATTCCAAAAAAGAGACTGACTGCAAAACCCATAATAACCCCTAAGAGTATTCTTGTTCCCAACATCCCTGCCATAAAGCCGCCAAGGGCCCGCTCTAAGATTTCGGCTAGGCCAAAGGAAAGCAAAATACCAACGCTAGAGCCCAGCATGCCTAAGGAAAATGCTTCCATCATGAATTGCCGGAAAACCAAACGCCGCGAACTACCCAGTGCCATGGAAAGCCCAACCGATTTTGTCCGCTTTAATACCCGCGCTAGCATTAGATTGAGGATGTTGATCATAGCAATCACTAATCCGATTGAGGCCAAGGCTCCTATCAGGAAAGCATATCGTTGCAATTGTTTCTGCGACTCCCTGAATTCTTCCAAAGAGCTACGTACAGCAATCTGATCGCCCCAGATCAATCTTGCTTCCGCATCGACACGCTCCATTGCGATCGCAATGTCTACTCCAATGTCAATACCGATGGAAAGGTTAGAAAAAGAACTTTGAATCCCACGGTAATAGGGCGAGGCAGTAATTGGTGCAAAAGCGGTACGGCCATCACGAAAGATGTATCCTTGATCCTCTTTGGGCGAACTCAAAACACCTATCACTGTGTAGTATGCCATTTCCTCTGTGCTAGAACGGGTAAGGGGCACTACCTGGCCGAGCGGATCTCTATCTCCAAAGAGGTCTTGGGCTAGACCTTCTGAAATAACGAGCACCTCACTTCCATCTTGCACATCTTTGGGTAGAAATAGATTTCCGCTCAGTAAGTCTGTACCTTGAAAGGAGAAGTATTGGGGCAAGGTTCCTGTGATATAGATTTGATTCGAATCGAACCAGTAGCCTCTAGGTTCATCGCTATCCTCTTCTTCAGGCAAAAGCGGAGTTGTCGCCATCCAGCTCATCTGAGTATAGACATGCATAGTAGAAGGGAGACTTTGCTGCAACTCCTCTATCTCATCTAGCGTTGCACTCCAATCTGTAGTGTCCAAATCGTTGCCCAATAATGTTAAAGGTGCCCCAAGTCTCCTAGAGGCCTCTGCTTTGTCCATAATTTCCAGCGTGCGAAATTGAGCCATACTCTCAAGATCCGCATATTGATCTCCAACGGACAAAAACATGCCTAACACAGTGATGATGACTCCCACCCCTAGAGCAATGGCCACAATCACCAAAATTGATTCTAATAGTTGACGCTTCGAATGGCGCAAAGACCATTTGACCTGATCCCACAATGACAAGCGAACACCCCCTACTTTATGACTTCATAAGCTACGACTTGTAAATCACGGCCACATAAGCTCCAAAGACTAAGGATGCCCTGGGCATACTGCATCGTTCCGTGGGCATAATCGATTGTTGCCTTTTGTAGTGCCAATTCTGCCTCTTGCACTTGCAGATTGGTGACCATACCTGCCTCATACTGCCTGTGACGAAAACCTAGGTCGTCCTGGGCTTCTTCAAGATGCTCTGCCATGAGTTGCACCTGTTCAGAGAATGCCTTTACCTTTTGAATTGCTCCCCTTAGTTCACCGTGTAAGGCACTTTCCTGCATTTCTAAGGCATGTTCGGCCTGCGCCACCTTGAGCTCCAACTCCTCCAGAATAATGTTCCAGGGATACAACGTCTTCGTAGCCGCAAGGCCCACATTCCAGCTCCAGGGATCAGCGCCAGTTAACTCTGGAGAAGACTGGTTGAGACGAATTCCACCACTCGCCTGAACGTCCCAGCCTCTGGTTTTGCGCTCCAATTCAAGTTCATCACAAGCCCGAGACAGGTTAGCCTGAGCCTGGCGAAACTCGCTACTTGAGGTGAAGAGTTCTTCACGGAGCTCCTCTTCAACCAAGTCCACACGTAAATCCTCAATTTCTAAAATGGGATCATAGCCTGTAGTTGCTGGAGTACCTAGCATCGTGCCTAAGCTAAGCTGCAATTGCGCAAGTTCTTCTCGCATCAGAGCTAGTTTGGCCGTTTGTTCGCGCAGCTGTCGTCTGAGTTCTAGGTCATCGTAATCTGGAGTAAGGTGCGCTGCCTCAAGGGATGCCTCCAAATATCTTAGACGCCCTTCTTCATACTTTTTCAAATCAAGCTGCTGCCGCACCTGAACGAGCAGACCCACCATCTCGAGAATTAAGCTGTTAGCTTGCCTTTGCCTATTCTCCTCAGCGGTAGGTTCGCCACCACTTTTTTCTGCGAGGGCAAAAAACTCGTAGCCCAAATTCAGGCTCCCAGATGGCTTTACCGAAACACCCTCTTGATCCAGCCCAATTGTCACTGTACCTTTCAAGTCAAGGCTTTCACCTATGGGCATCGTTACAGTTAAACTACCCGTTGGCCCTTGGAGCTGGCCATCTGTAATCCCTACCGGATTCGCGCCTGCTGTTATTTTTGGATGCTTTTCTAGCGTATCTCGCTTTTCCGAAAGCTCGTGTTCCCGTAAAAACAGAGCATGGCTAGTGTTTTGCTGAAAGGCAAGATCGAGAGCTTCTTCAAGGGTGATGGCTGTAAGTTCAGCCGCCCATCCCACTTGGAAGAATCCAAAAAACATGGCTAAAATCAAGATGCCTCCCAGACCTTTAAAGTGCTTAGTCTTCATGAGCTTCACCTAGTTCTTCATGCTTGCCAATGGCCTGCAGGAGCTTAATGCGAGCCAAAGCATAGCTGGATAGATCTGCATTATATTGCTCCTCAAGACCGGCTAGTTTTTCTTGCTGCGCCACAATCTGGGCATTACTCAAGACACCAGCGGCATACTTACTTTCTTCAGCCTGCAAAGTCTGGCGCTCTAGCTTTATCGTCCGCTCAGCCATTTCCAGGTTATGAGCCTGGTTGAGTAGGGCGTAATATTCTCCGCGGATTTTAAAATAGAGAGCTTGCTCAGCTTGCTTAAGTCCAATTGTGGCCTTTTCTTCATTCACTAAAGCCTCTTCTAATTCTACCCTTGGCGTAAAGGGGCTTTGAGCCACTAAGACTGCTTCTTGCGCCTTTTGAACTTTCTCTTTGGCAGTAAGCATCCCAGGGTCTAGCTCTAGGGCTAGTTCATAACAGGTTTCTAAACTCAAAGTAAAAGGGACAAAACGAAGGAGAAACCTTTGCACAAGTATGAGCTTCTCATCTAGGGGCAAACCTAGCAGCTCATTAAATTGCATGCGCTTGGTTTCTAAGTCAACGATGGCTTTTTCATAGCGATGCTGGGCATCAAAAAGGCTGTTTTGCGCCCGTTCTATATCTAAGGAAGATAAAAGTCCCGCCTTGTATTTGTTTTCATCCATGATCAGCTGGCTTTCTGCACGTTCCCTAGCTATTTTAGCATTTTCCACCATCGTCTCGCTCTCCAGTAGTTGTTGATAGCTGGTGCGGACAAGATCGGTAAGCTCCTGGCGTTTGTCGCCGTACACGTCCTTAGCTTTCTGCCATTCTTTCTCTGCCTCTACCAGCATCTCTTCATCGCCCACAATCTGGGCTCGGTCTAGTTTGGCTTTGGCGCCCTCCCAATCCAATGTAGCAATCTGGAAGTCTAGATTATGTTCAAAAGCGATAGCCACCGCGTCTTGAACCTTAAGTTCTCGCGCCTCTAGCCTTGCCTGGACTGGGAATCCTAAGAACAGGCAAAGTAACAGAGCAATCATGAACGTTGGTTTTATGTTCCTAAGCATCTCAGTTCCCCCTTCCTAAGCTTCTTTTTTGATCTCAGCAATAGCCTGATCTTCGACAATGGCCCCGTCTCGAAGCTTAACCAAACGCTTTCCATAGGTACTTATGCCAGGATCATGGGTAACGATCACAATGGTGGTTCCTTGTTCATTCAGTTTTTGCAAAATGCCCATGATCTCTGCTCCTTGATCGGTGGCAAGATTACCTGTGGGCTCGTCAGCTAAAATCAAGGTAGGATTGTTGGCTAGAGCCCTAGCGATGGCTACCCTTTGCTGTTCTCCACCAGAAAGCTGTGTCGGCAGGTGCCTTAAACGATGGCCCATGCCCACATTGTTCAAGAGCTCCTCAGCTCGCTTTAGCCGTTCGGCTCTTGGTTTACCTGCATACATCAGAGGAACCATCACATTTTCCAGGGCACTTAATTCGGGAAACAGGTTATAGCTCTGAAATATGAAGCCGAAGTGACGATTGCGAATCTGGGCTAGTTCTTTGTCCCGTAAACGGGTAATATCTACATCCTCCAAATAGTAGGCGCCGGAGCTGGGCTGATCTAAAACTCCCAAAACGTTCAGCAAGGTGGACTTACCCGAACCAGAAGGTCCCATGATAGATAGAAATTCGCCCCTTTGGACGCCGAGGTGAATGTCGTCTAGTGCCCGAATCTCCACATCACCCATGAAATATTCCTTGCTGATTCCCTCTAACCTAATCACAACGCATGCCCTCCTTCAGGCAAGATTTGAATTTCATCAAAATGTCTAAAGGCGTCATAAGAGCTGATGATCACTTGTTCACCCAGCTCTAAACCACGCACTATTTGCACCGCATTACCCTGCAAAAGACCAAACTGCACATCTCGCTTGCGGGCTTGATCGCCATCAATTACATACACAAAAAGTTGCTGCCCGCTTGTTAAGTAGGCTCCCCGGGGAAGAAAAAGACTGTCTTCATGTAGCTGCAAATGAATACTAGCCGTCACTTGACTATTGGGCCTAAGGTGTGAAACCTCCTCTAGAAAATCTACCCTCACCAAGACTGTGGGCCCATCTGTGCCCTGTTTTGCTTGAGGGGCAATATAAGAGACTTCACCTTGATATTCTGTTTGTCCCAAATTAAGATCTACCTTAGTACCAATACCAAAACGCTCTGTTTGGCCGGGAGCGACTTGAAGTTCCACCACTTGGCTTGTTAAATCAGCCAGTTCACCTAGGTCTTGATGGGCTGTGACAATGCGATTTGTGGGGATCTTCAAGGAAAGAATCCGCCCCGTAAAGTTTGCTGTCACAGTAAAGCTATCAATCTTCTCCTGAGCCTTGGCAAGCTTCTCTTCATTAATCGTGATCGTTTTCACGATCGCTGCTTGATCCGCTTCATGTTTGCGGCTCAAAAGCTCTAGTTCGCGCTCGCTTTGGGCTATTCTGCGCTCGGCTGTCTCCACATTTTGTTCGGCCTTCTCAAGCTCGACTCTCGGGATGGAACCATAACCGTAGAGTATCTTTTGTAACTCTAGTTGATCCTCCGCTTGCTTTAACTGCTCTTTAGCATCAAGGACTTTGACACGCTCCGCTTCCATCTCCAGCTCGTGGTCAATTCCCAGTTGGGCAAGTTTTGCCCTGGCTTCCCCAAGTTCTGTCTCGGCAGCGTTTCTCTCAGCGATAGCTTCCTCAGAATACAAGCGCAAAAGGGCCTGGCCTTCCTCCACATCCTGTCCCTCTTGAACCAACACTTCTTCGATTGTTCCTGCGATCTTGGGTTCAATCAACACTACCTGTTTAGGAATGATCGTCCCCCTCACCGAGAGGGTCTCCAAAAAGTCCTGCGTCCCCACGGGGGCATAGGTGTAAAAATTAAGAATGAAGCTTTCTTGTTTAGGCATGAAGAAATAGTAGGCTCCATAGGCAATGAGGCCGATGGCTATTACTGTGAAGATAATGAGGCTCAGTTGTTTTTTGGCCCCGGATGACCTATGCTTCTTCTGCTGCTTCCGGAGCCGTTCTGGCACAATCGGTTCGTTCATATTTTGACCCCCTTGGTACACACCGTCTGAAAAGAGGTTACCCTCCCGAGTGTTTTCTCGAAAATGCTAGCCTTTCCTGTTGTGAATTGCTGGGTACTAAAAAGACCTACCATTTACTACTCTTCCATGGACTTGCGATGTTTCCTGCACAACGCATCATTCTACAACTCCCTTAACGCTTCGATAGGGGGAATTCTGCTCCCTTTATGAGCGGGATATAGGCTGATCACAAGGGTAGCTGCGCCCGCTAAAAGAAAGGCATAAAACCCAGCCTGCCAAGGAAAATGCCAAATGCTTTCTTGTGCAAGTGGTAAGAGCTCCGTAACAAAGGGCATTCCCATAGAGTTGAAGCTTGATGCGGCTACAGGAACCCCTAGCAAAGCCCCAAGGGCTGTGTAGAGCAAAGATTCGCCCAAGATATCTTTGACGACCGAGCGCCTTGATGCCCCTAGAGCCATACGTAACCCGATCTCCCTGGTGCGTTCTAGCACACTTACCAGCAGAATGCAAAAAACTCCAATGGCACTTACAAAGAGGGCAATAAAGGCGAAAATCGCTAAAAATGCAGAAAGGTTATGAAGCTGCGCTACTTGCCTTTGTAACTGCTCTTCTAGAGTAGCCACTTGTAGCTCCACTCCATCTTGCAGATGGGATGATAAAACTATCCTGGCGTCTGAAATCGCTTCAGGCATTTGATCCTGTTTGGCTCGAATAAAAAGATCCGACTCTCCTTCGCCCAAGGAAGAGGCCACCCGCGGGGTGATAACAAAGGTTTCATCCAGAAGACCTCCAGCCCCAGATGCAAGCCCTTCATAGATCCCGATTACTTGAAACTCTTCTTCGGCCCATTCGTGTCCTACACCGGTTCGTTTCTGCATACTTACCGACTTTCCCAGAGCTGACTGATTGGGGAACAGATAGTCTGCAATAGTCTTCGCTAATAGAACCACATTGCTGGACTGCTCTTCGTCTAGGGGAGTAAAGAACTCTCCTTCCACAAGTTCCAATTGAACGGCTTCGGCAAAGGAGGCACTCACCCCAGCCACCGTTCGCACCCGATAGGGACGATCTAAATGGTAAAGGAGAGCTGAAAAAGTCGGCTGATAGAAAAATGCAGCTTCGATCGCTTCGCTCTCGTCTACGAGTGCGCTAAGATCCTGGCCGGTCATTGTCGCCACTGGTTTATATATGGTGCGGTTAGGCTGGCGCTCTATCCGAATCAGACGCAGCTGGGCGTAGGAAGGGCCAAAGGCCGGCACAGATGCGGCCAACTCTTTCATTCCAACCAAGTAAACGGAAAAAAGTGTGGTTACCAGCCAGATTCCTATCGCTAACTGCAAAATAGTCAAGAGGGAACGTAGAGGCTTACGGGATATGCGCCTAAGGGTAAATCGCAGAGTATCCATCCTAAGAACCTCCTACATCTGTTCGTAGTGCTTGAACCAGATCCATCTGCATAATCTGGCTGGCAGGGTAGAAGCCGAAAAGAAAACTAGCGGCTCCCCCAATACCGATGCTGATAAAAAAGCGTAGGACCATGGAAACCTGGTGAATTGCTATACTCCAGGTGTTCTGCAACCAAAGCTCAGCTAGAGAAGAGATGGCCATACCCAAAAGCGAGCTCACCATGCCTAGAATAATGGCTTCACTTAGAAACTGCAGAAAGATGTCTAGGCGAGAGCTGCCCAAGGCCATGGAAAGACCCGCATGCTTCACGCGACGCAAAACCCGTGCCAACATCAGGTTCAAAATATTAATCACAGCGATAACCAAACCAATGGCTGCAAACAAACCTATGTTTCGCAAAATCGGTTTCATGATGGCGAGTTCTTCTTGCAGCTGCGCCAAATTGCTCTGAACATGAGCCACACCTCCTAGATGTAAGTGCACTAGGCCTTGAACTTCTTCTAGTGCTTGCACGAGGTTTAGTTCATCACTAATCCCCACAGAAAACGAGTGAAGATGAGCACCGGGAAATAACGGGCTTCCTAGGGGTGCATAGACCGTATGATACTCCCCGACGCCAGCCTCTAAAACGCCGATTACGGTATAAACATGCGAAACTCCACGGCTTTCAAAGGAGACTGTTTGTCCTAGGGCATTATGGGTGCCGAACAAATCATTGGCTAACTCTGCACTAACGATCAGAACAGGATTACCCTCTTCTATATCGTCATCTACGAACCATTCACCAGCTACAAGAGAAAGCTGGTAGAATTCATAAAATCCTGTGCTAGTGGCAATGAGAGTTAGGTCGAGCTTGCGGGGGAGGTGCAAATTAAACCTCGCCGACTGCGTGTGAAAGGCAAACATCCCCCTGGGAAGACTATGTTGAACTTCCTCCAGATCCATAAGGTTGATATCAAGGCTCGCCTCTTCCCCCGCACTATCGGGGCTGATGGGCGGCGCAGAGCGGAGAGAAGGCGCATTTTCGCTGCCACGACCCGTTATCGAAAACAAACGGTAATGATCGTTTTGCAGGTATGTATGCAGCTGTTGATTAAGACTCAGATAACTCCCCAGCACCGTGGTTAAGACCGCTATGCCAATGCCCATCGTTAAGATAATGAGCAGGGACTCCAGAGCTTGCTTTGTCAGATGCCTAAAGGCGAAGAACAAACGAACTCCCATATCATACCACCGCCAAATTCTGTTATTCTAATCGATCCCAGATAGAGTCGAAGAAGCCCACTTCCTCATTTCCACGCAGACCCAATTGCTCCCAGAGTAGCTTGTGATCCTTAGAATAAAGGCGAAGTGTTGGAAAGCCCTTGATGTTCTCCGCTGCGATATAGTCTTGGCTGCCTAGAAATACTGGAAAATCCATTTGAATATAAGAAGAAGCACTATCGGCGTAGGGCCAGACAACCATTAGAACAGTTACCCCTTTAGCTTCAGCTTCTCTTTTTAGCTCGGGCAATACGCTCTCTTCGAAATACTTGCTCACAGTGCTAGTTGGTGTCGTAAAGTAGATAAATACTGGGCGGACTCAAAACTTGGTCAAGCTCCTGTAGCCACTCTGGCCATTCGCTTCGCCTATAGAGAATGCCCATTCTGTGGCCCGGTAGTGGCCTTCTAATAAGCATGATATTCCGGGGTATGATCTGCCCCCTCCGATAACTAACGAGAAAATAGACGTCATAGCTTTCACCTTCATGCTCCATCCTGGCAATGGCCTGACCCGCAGTATAACCACCACTTAGAGAAAATGTCCTCCAGGGTGCTAATGTGGTGGTTATGGTTACACCTTCTTCTTGAAGGGCTTCTAAGCTCTGCAAAAAAGCCCTTGAATCATCTGAATCAGCGAAGTATGTTGCTGCTAAAGAGTAGTCACCCTCTTGGAGTGCATCAAAGGCACGACTTACGTATCCCGATGCCGTAAATGATGTGAAGGTGACTCCCTGTCCCCGCAAGGCATTGAACCCAAAATAGACGGGTATAGCCAAAACTGCCAACACGAAGACAACCAGCAAGGTGCGGGTAATGTAGAACCTCTTGATCCTCAAGAATGGCCTTTTTAGGTCCGGCAGGGTGGCTGTTTCGATTTTCACTTCAGCACCCATAGCTTCATATTGCCGCCTGCAATCGCGGCATGTCTGCAGATGCTTTTCAATGATTTTGGAGGAATCCTCTCCCACCAAACCGTCTATATAAAGTGGGAGTAAGTCCCTTACTAAACTGCAAGCCTCACGCATCGTCATCACCCTCCCGTAGCTTTGTTTTGGCCCGATAAAATGTTACACGGGCCCAGTTCTCTGTTTGACCGAGTAAGTCTCCAATTTCCCGAAAGCTCAAGCCCGCATTAGCCCGCAAAAGTACCACTTCTTGCTGGTCCTTTGATAGATTTTTGATCTGGTGATCCAAAGCCCCGAGGCGTTCCTTAAGGGCTAAAGCCTCCTCTGGCAAATCAAATATCCTTGTTGCAGGTTCCTGCTCTAAACGTTCCCAATTGACTGAGCGCTGAAAGCGTTTTTCACGCTTGAGATGATCAAAATACAAATGCTTACCGATTTGGCAAAGCCAGACAAACAATTTGCAGCGCCCATTGTAACGGTGAATGGATTTTGTCGCCTGATAAAAGGTCTCCTGCGTCAACTCCTCTGCTAGGTTGGGGTCGGTAGTGATGCTACATAGAAAACGATAGACCGATGATGCATGCAAACGATAGATTTCGTCCATGTCTCTCACATATCTCACCTTCCCCTTTCTTGGAGTTTCGAGTTTCGCATCACGAAACATCCACCTATACATAGAAATAAAAGGCCATTCGTTACAGAATGGATAGAAAATCTTGCATTATATGGGTCTACAGGTTAATCTTCCATGACCTTGTGCCACCCCCTGCATCTTTCACTGAGATTTCCTACAATCTTTGCCCAAGATGTCTGAATAGTCATG
>DHNI01000068.1:0-20082 GCA_002409455.1 Firmicutes bacterium UBA5420
ATTGTATTCTCCCTACGCGACTTAGGTCTAACGGGGATAGAAGTTGAGCGGATGCTTCGCATGGATTATAATATACAAATAGAACTTAGTGATTACTACAGTGTCCTAGCCTTGGTAACCATTGGGGATACGATGGAGAATATTAAGAAACTCGTGGCAGCAGTCCGTGATCTGTCAGAACGCCGGGTTCATCTTGGATCGATGCCTTTACGGCGCTATGTAATGGATTTTCCAGGATTGCCGCCTATTATCCTTAACCTAAGAGACGCCTTTTTCCGGGAAACAGAGGTTACAAACATAAAGGATGCGGAGGGGAGAATTAGTGGTAGCTTCTTAACCCCTTATCCTCCGGGAGTACCCGTAATTGCACCAGGAGAGCAGTTCACGCCAGAGGTCATTGAGCATCTTCTCTGGTGCCATAGCATTAATTGGCCTGTGAGGGGATTAATGCCAGGGCAGAAGGTTGTAATATTAGAGGATAATCACAGTTTTTGCAGAAAAACAGGATAAGGAGATCTAGATTATGCACAAGGGATCGTTTATCACGTTAGAGGGTATAGATGGAGTCGGTAAAACGACCCAAGCCCTTGCACTCAAGGAGTATCTTGAGGGGCAGGGTCATGAGGTTTGCCACACGTTTGAACCAGGGGGTACACATCTAGGGAGTCAAATACGCGCTTTGCTCCTCAACCCCGCGCACTGCGAACTTCATTCCATTACGGAGATTCTATTGTACGCAGCTGATCGAGCACAGCATGTCCACCAGACGGTGCGCCCTAACTTAGAGGCGGGAAAAACGGTGATTTGTGAGCGTTTTGTTGATTCATCCGTGGCCTATCAAGGCTACGGGTTGGGTTTGGACATTGATGGCATAAAACAGGTAAATCACTGGGCCACAGGAGGTCTAGTTCCGGATCTTACCATCTATTTCGACGCCAATCCGGTGGAGTCCCTGGCGAAAACCAAGGGAGATCGTATTGAGCAACGCACATTAGAATATTATGCTAAGGTCAGGGAGGGTTTTTTGACCATGGCCCGAGCCGAACCGCTGCGATTTAAGGTGATCTCGGCGAAGGGAACCCGCGAGGAGGTAGCCTCTAGAGTACTGGAGGCTCTGGAAGGGAGAATCTTCTAATGAAACTGCTGATAACGATTGTGCAAGATCAGGATGTACCCGGTTTGCTCGAAGCTTTGGCAGAAAGCGATTTTCGAGCCACAAAGTTGGCGAGTACAGGTGGATTTTTACGAGTAGGAAACACCACGTTATTGATCGGTGTAGAAGATGATCGGCTAGAAAACGTCCTTGCCGTGATCAAGCGTACTTGCAAGAAACGGGAACAAGGCGATCCTTCGCCCACCCTTCCCTTTTCGCGCGGAGGCCTGGGTACACGCCTAGAGAAGATTTCGGTTGGGGGTGCCACAGTTTTCAGTGTGGATGTAGAGAGGTTTGAGAAGATTTGAGGGTTGTCAAGACAGACTCAAAACGAGAACGTCCCATATCTCCTAGTAAAAGACAGAAAAAAAGTGCCCATGTGGAACGGGCATTTTCTGAGGTGCTCCAGACCGAAGCCGTTGAGGTCAGGGATATTGATCTAGCTGCCGCCCTAGAAGAGGTTGAAGAATATGCCCAGCGTTTGAGAGAAAGCCCCATATTGGAGAATCTACTACGCTACAAAAAGAAAGTGCGGGCTATTTTACTCTTCTTAGTGGAGCAATCCTATGACGTGCGCGAGAATGCCGTTTATGATTTCCAAGGACGTAGACGCTTGTTGGTTTTGGTAGAGAGCATTGACCAAAGATTAGAAGACTTGACTCGGGATTTTTTAAGTAGACAAACCAGTAGTCTGGATCTAGTCGGTCGATTGGACGAAATTCGAGGATTGCTCTTGGATCTTCAAATTTGAGGTGAAACGATTGTGACTCTTGATCATATTGTAGGTCAGGTGGTTCCGGTATCGATTTTGAGACGTGCCCTAGGCACGCATACCATAGGACATGCCTATCTCTTTTCTGGTCCAGAAGGTGTGGGAAAGGAGACGGTGGCCCGGGCTGTTGCCCATGAACTAGCAGAGCTCGGAGGGCCCCTATCTGAAATCCATGTCTTAGGCGGGGACGAGACAATAAAGCGTGAGGAGATCATAGACCTACGCCGGGAGGCTGCCTTGGCGCCCGCTGGCTATTCCATGTGGATTATTGTGGATGCCCATCGTTTGACTCCTGAAGCAAGCAATGCGCTCCTTAAGACATTAGAAGAACCTCCTCGGGGCACCTTCTTTTTCTTAACGACAACGCAGGTTCACTCTTTGTTACCCACCATTCTATCACGCTGCCAGCATCTGCCTTTTCGCCGTATTGCGGAGGCGGATATTGTAAAGTGGTTGGCGAAGCGTACAGGATCAAGCGTGGAAGACTTGAAGATCCGCTCTATTGCTACATTGGCGCACGGATCTTTAGGCAAAGCCTGGGCCTATTGGGAAGGCTCTTTACTAGAAGAGAGAGAGGCCGTGGTGGCTAAGCTTATCGAAGTTCCCAAATTGAGTTATCCGCGAATTTTGGGCCTAAGTCAGGGCTGGCCCGAAGATCGCAAGAAAATAATGGGTGAACTGCAGTTATTCTTGGAGTGGTATCGCGATGTGCTTATCATCAAGAATGGCGCAGACCTTCCGCTGTATAATCCTGGCTATAGGCAGGAACTCGAAGAGATTAGTACTTTTTATGTAAATCATGATTTAGTCATGATCATGGAACAGATTATTGAAGCGGGGAAAGCCATCGCCGCAAACGGTAGGATTCGGTTCTATTTAGGATATCTTTTGTTATTGATGAAAAAGGGAGCGTTGACCTGATGGTGACGATAGTTGGAGTCCGGTTTCGAAAAGCCGGTAAGATATATTATTTTAGCCCGGGAGATTTGAAAATTGCAGCCGGAGATGGCTGTATTGTAGAGACCGCTCGGGGAGTCGAATATGGGGAAATCGTGATTGCCCCGAGAGACGTGCCTGCGGGTGAAGTGGTTCAGCCGCTTAAGCAGGTCTTAAGAAATGCCAACACAGACGATTATGAACGCTTGGAGGCCAACAAGGCCCGCGCTCAAGAGGCGTTTCAGATAGCCATAGACAAAGTGGCCGAGCATAAACTTCCCATGAGGCTTTTGGAGGCAGAATATACCTTAGATGATAGTAAGCTGATCTTCTCATTCACGGCAGAGGGCCGGGTGGATTTTCGCGAATTGGTGAAAGATTTGGCGGCCATTTTCCGTACCAGAATTGAATTAAGGCAGGTTGGGGTAAGGGACGAGGCGAAAATCATTGGTGGCCTTGGTTCTTGTGGGCGAGCCCTTTGTTGTGCCACGTTCTTAGGCGAGTTTGAGCCTGTTTCGATCAAGATGGCTAAAGAGCAAAATCTATCTCTTAACCCTTCCAAGATTTCTGGTGTTTGTGGACGGCTTATGTGCTGTTTGAAATATGAATGCCAAGCTTATGAAGACAACAAACAGGCGTTTGGAAAGTGTTGCAAGGGTGCACCTGTGGTGGTGGACGAGTTTTATAATGAGATGGAAGAGGAAAGCGATTATTATGATGATCTTCTCCAAGAGGACAGCATTAAAGAGGTAGATTATCAGATGATGGTTGAAACTGCAGAAATTGAGAAGAATACGACGGAGGAGTCCAAGAACCCGCCAAGGCGAACGTCGCGTCCGAAAAAGAAGCGGAAGCCCAAAGCACCAGAGGAAAAACCGGTGGTAAAGAAAGAATCAGAACAGAGCGCTTCGAAGCCTACGGGGGAGAATGCTCCTAAGAGAAGAAGGCGGCCGAGGCGGAGAAAGCCCAAGGCCAAGCCTGAAAACAAGGATGAATAGCTATGCTCTACATCTGTCCTACCCCTATAGGCAATTTAGAGGATATTACGTTACGCACGTTGCGAATTCTTCAGGAGGTTGACCTGGTTTTGGCGGAAGACACCCGACATACAGGTCAACTTCTTCACCATTTCCAGATTAGCCGACCGCTAGAGAGCCTGCATGAGCACAATGAAAAGGCCAAGACGCAGCGCATACTTGATTTGCTTAAGCAGGGCAAGCTGGTAGCCTTGGTGTCGGATGCAGGCATGCCAGGAATTTCCGATCCGGGGGCCTTCTTAATCCGCGAGACCATTGACGCTGGCTTACCACTCGAGGTGTTGCCAGGAGCGAATGCTGCGCTGGTGGGCTTTTTACAGAGTGGCTTTGCCAGTCCGCACTTTCTTTTTTATGGATTCTTGCCGCGTCGCAGGAAGGATCGAATCCGGGTTCTAGAGGATCTCAAGGATTTGTCCTACCCAATCATCTTCTATGAGGCCCCGCATCGTCTAAAGGAGATGCTAGGCGATCTTCTCACTGTCTTGGGGGATCGTACCATTAGCATTTCTCGAGAACTTACCAAACGATTTGAGGAAACTAGGCGTGGTCATATAAGTGAGTTGATTGCCCATTTCGCTGCGGACGAGCCTCGCGGCGAGTTTGTGGTGACCATCAACGGAGGGGAGCCTAAACAGGCAGAGGAACAGAACGAAGACGATATTCTTCACCTGTTAGAACACCTGATGTCCAGTGGTCTGAGTCGTAGAACCGCTATCGAACAGGTTAGTGAAAAACATCGTCTTCCGAAAAATCAGGTCTATGAGATAGCCCTAAGACTTAGGCTTGAAGATTAGTTCGGCACTTCTGACAAATCCCCTTGTTCATGTAGTCATCAACATCTTCGTCGGAACCGCAGAAAATACAAACCAGGGACGACTTGCGCAGAACGATGAGATCTTCCTGTACAAAAATCTCCAGGGGATCTCGCTCTCCAATGCCCAGAGTGCGGCGAAGTTCAATGGGCAAAACAATGCGACCTAGATCATCTACTTTGCGAATTATGCCAGTGGATTTCATGATCACCCTCCTCATCAATTAAAATAAGCTAAAATGCTTGTCAGCGATCTTAATTATACTTGTTTTCAGAGGAGGCGTCAATTTTTGGCAGAGCGAAAATTTGTGACTTGGATTAGTATGAACGCGGTGCGCTTTTCAGGCATTCCTTGAGGGTATCGCCGCGTAAGCCAACGCGCGTGGATTCCAGCGTCAAGACATCGTGTGGTTGGACATTACCCAGGTTCACATTTGGCCCTAAATGAACCAGAAGATAGTTGTGTTGGCTGGTTTGGGGTGCCTCAATGATGAGATGGCTATGATCTTTGACTCCTGTCACTAATGTCTGCAACAGCTCATCGTCGATTTTGCCCTCTGCATTGTAGATGCCTACACCTTTACCCGAATCTCGCCCCTCAATAATCACCTTCTCTGCTCCATTAGCCAGATCCTCGAAGACTTGCTCAATAGCTTGGTCTGGTTCGATTTTCACAGTAGGATCCTTTTTACCTATTTCAGAAAGAACCCCAAACCCTTCGCCTTTAGCCATGCGTATATACTGACCCCGATCTTTGCGTGGCAGATCGATTGTGCCCTCCGACACTTCCACATAGGTAAATCCTAACTCGCGGGCCCTGTGAAAGAATTCTTTAGTGCAACCCTGATAGACGGCAATCTCAAATAGAGTGCCTCCCGGATACACTTCAATATTATATTCTTTAGCCAAAGCGATTTTTCTCTTCATCATCTGTGACGGATACAGGGCCGAACTACCAAAGGCAATCTTCAGAAAGTCGATGTGGTCTGCAGCCATCTCCAATAGATCCGTTGTCTCTCTCAAACCAAGCCCTTTGTCAATAACCATTGTAATGCCATTTGAGCGTGGTTTTGCCAAGCGCCGCGTTTCCGGCAATGTGACTACAGATTGCCAGGCACCGATACTCGTGGCAAGATTCATGATACGTCCCTCCTAGGAATTTTGGTCTACTCACTGCTAACCTATTCACTTGGTCTAGGAGGGGTGATGGACACGGAGGCAATTATCGCGGTGGTGGCAGCCAGGGCAGCACAGCCCAGAAACATCGTCCATGTACCCAGCCCGGCAGCGAGCCCAAAGGTCGGTGGGCCCATGGCTACGCCAAAAAAGCGAACAGTACCATAAAGGCAGGTGATCATGCCGCGCCTATCGGTACTGGTCGCACCTGTAATCAGCGAGTTGATGGGGGGGAGTAAAATTCCAATGCTAACTCCTGTGAGGAAGAGTATTGCCATATAGGGAACTAGGTTGGTGAACAGGGGAAGGAGCCCTAGGGTCAGCGCAGTCACAGCCATTCCCCCGATGATCACGGGTTTCCAAAGAAATTGTTTGTCGCTGAGGAAAAGGCCACTTAAGTACGACGTTAGAGCCATAGAAAAGACGGGGACAGCGAGGACAAAGCCCTTTTTCAGGCCATGAATGTTGTATGTAGACTCCAAAATATCCGATATGTAGCTGAGTACTCCGAAAAGAAGAAACAAGGCAACCATTCCTACGAGGTAGCTGGTGAGTAAAAGTGTGCCCTTTTCTTTAAACACTTCCTTAAGTTTTCTCCAGTATTCCTTTAGGCTTTCGCAAGCATGGCTACCTGGTTTCTCCGGAACCAAAAGCCACACTCCAAGGGCAATGGGAAAGGCCAGAAGGCCGTAGGCAAAAAAGGGGGCGTACCAGGAAAGAAGAGCAATCAGGGAACCCAAAATGGGGCTAAGAACCTTCCCGAGGCCATTTGATGCCTCCAGGAGACCTAAGGCTTTTGTACGTTCGTTTGTCTGAAATGTATCGCCCGTTAATGCCATGGCCAGCTGGTAGGTTCCGCCGGCTCCAGCGCCTTGTATAACGCGCCCTACTAACAATAGGCTATAGGGATTTTCGAGAAAAAGGGCAGAAAAGCCGCAAATTAGTCCTCCGAGGCCATAGACAAAAAGAGCGGGAACCATAATTACTTTTCTCCCATAGCGATCGGAGAGAAATCCTGCAAAAGGGATTAAGATGCCTGCTGGTAGAGAGAAAAAAGTGACAATGAGACCCACCTGAAACTGGGTGAGCCCCATGGCTTGCTTCATTTGGGGGAAGACCGGGATTAGCATGGAGTTGCCTAACACCATGACCAAAGGAACTCCACAGAGGATGGCGAATTGCAGAGCCGTTTTCTTTTTCAAGTTTGCCCGCCTTTCAATTGGCATATAATGCACAGGGTGTAGACACACTCATTGAAATACACTATTAGTATGCTTTCCGGCAAAGAGCCTACTCTTGACAAAGCTTGGGATAAAGGCTAAGATTTCAGTAGCAGAATAAAGGCGCGATGATTGGAAGAGTACGCTAGAGGATTCCCCTAAGAGAGTCAGGGTAGCTGTGAACTGATGGGATTCTCCAGCCGAAGATGATCCAGGAGCTGTGGGTTGAAGTAGAAGTAGGCTCACCGGTTAGGTCCCGTTAACGTACCAGTAAGAGGCTGATGCTGATCGCACCAGCAAAGTTTGGGTGGTACCGCGTGAGTTGAGCTCTCGTCCCGAGTGGATGAAGGGCTTTTTTATTGTAAAGGATGTTTGACGGACGTCAAACTACAGAAGGAGTGATGCTTGTGCGTGAACGATTTTATGTAACAACACCCATTTACTATCCCAGTGACCATCTGCACATTGGTCATGCCTACACGACGACAGTGGCCGATTCTCTAGCCCGCTGGCATCGATTCGCCGGCAGAGAGGTATACTTTGTCACGGGTTCGGATGAACACGGCCAAAAAATCCAGCGGACTGCTGCGGCTAAAGGTGTTAGCCCCAAGGCGTATGTCGATGAAATTGTGGCCTCGTTTAAGGGGCTGTGGGAAAAAATGAATATTGAATATGATGACTTTGTGCGTACCACCGAGCCAAGGCATCATAAGGCAGTGCAAGCAGTTTTTCAGAAGATCTACGACCAAGGCGATATTTATAAAAGCTCCTACCAAGGCTGGTATTGTACACCTTGTGAGACATTCTGGGTGGAAAACCGCCTAGAAGATGGAAATTGCCCAGACTGTAAGCGCCCAGTGGAGTTGGTGGAGGAAGAGAGCTACTTTTTCCGCCTTAGTAAATACGCTCCTCGCCTCCTAGAGTACATCGAAGAGCACCCTGAGTTTATCCAACCTGAAACGCGCCGCAATGAGATGGTGAACTTTATCAAGGGCGGCCTAGAAGATCTTTGTGTCTCCCGGACAACCTTTGATTGGGGTATTCCAGTTCCATTTGATGCGAAACATGTGGTCTATGTGTGGTTTGATGCGTTGACAAATTATCTAACCGCCCTGGGTTACCCTGACAATGACGAGATGCTAGGCACGTGGTGGCCAGCTGATCTGCATCTAGTGGGCAAAGAGATCATGCGTTTTCATACCATTATCTGGCCCATTATGCTCATGGCCCTCGACTTGCCCATTCCCAAGACGGTGTTTGGGCACGGCTGGTTGCTCTTTGATAGTGACAAAATGTCTAAATCTAAAGGTAATGTTGTTGATCCTTTAGTGCTCATTGCTGAGTTTGGTGTCGATCCTATTCGCTATTTCCTCATGCGGGAAGTCTCTTTTGGACAAGACGGCAATTTCTCCCGAAAAGCGTTGATCGAAAGAACCAATGCTGATTTGGCCAATGATCTTGGCAACCTGCTCAATCGCACGCTATCAATGTTAGATCGCTACTTCGACGGTGTTATACCCGAACCGGCTGCCAGACCCAATGACGTGGATCAAGCTCTGATAGATTACGCTAATGACCTAGGCGGTATGGTTGACGGTTGCCTGAAGGAGTTTAAGCTTAATGAGGCGTTGATTAAAATTTGGCAATTAGTGGGCAGAGCAAATAAGTATGTGGATGAGCGGGCTCCCTGGAATTTAGCCAAGCTTGAAGATAAAAGCGAGCTTTGTTCTGTTATGTACAACCTAGTGGAGACTCTGCGTATCGTAGCCCTTGTGATTAAGCCTTTCTTACCTGAAACAGGTGACAAAATGTGGGTTCAGCTTGGCTTAACTGATCTAGATACCACTTGTCTAGACGATGCCAAATGGGGCGGTTTGCCCGTTGGTACACAGACCATGAAGGGACAACCCATTTTCCCACGTATAGAGCTCGAAAAGGAAGACGTACCAGAGGTGAAACAACAAGTGAAAAAGGAAGTTGCTCCTATCCAGGAGAAGCCGGAAGGCGTTATTGTTAACATTGAGGATTTTCTCAAGTGCGAATTGGTTGTGGCGGAAATCGTGGAAGCCGGTTCTATCGAAGGGGCCGATCGGCTGCTAAAATTGCAGGTCGATATTGGGGAAGAGAAGCGCCAGATTGTAGCAGGAATTGCCAAACACTATGCACCAGGTGAGCTAATCGGAAAGCGCATTATTGTTGTTCGAAATTTGAAGCCTGCTAAACTACGCGGAGAGCTTTCTGAAGGAATGCTCCTCGCCGCCACCGCCCCAGATGGTACCTTGGAGCTGGTGTCTGTCTCCGCTGCGATACCAGCTGGAAGCAGGGTTAAATAAAATGATTGATAGTCATGCACATCTTAATGATCCAGCCTTTGAAGAGGACGTAGTTGACGTCATTTCTAGGGCACGAGCTGCTGGGGTAGATGTGATCATCAATGTGGGCTACGACTTAGATTCCTCCCGCCGTGCTATTGAGTTAGCTGAAACGTTCGAGGGGATGTGGGCTGTCATCGGTTTGCATCCCCATGATGCCAAGTTGTGGACAGAGGAGCTGCGCGATTCCATCACGGAGCTGACGCGGCGTCCTCGGGTCTTGGCCATTGGTGAAATCGGATTGGATTATCATTATGATCATTCGCCCCGGGATGTACAGCGCCGCGTTTTTCGAGAGCAATTGGCGCTGAGTCAAGAATTGGATTTGCCCGTCGTGATCCATTCGCGAGAAGCTACACAGGATACCCTAGATATACTGGGGGAGTATCCTAACGTCCCGTGCCTTTTGCATTGCTATTCAGGTAGCTTAGAAACCGCGAGAATCTATGAAAAGATGGGCCATTTCTTTTCGTTTGGAGGACCCATCACGTTCAAAAATGCTCATAAACTAAGAAATGTAGTAGCGGGGATTCCCCTAGAAAGGATCCTGCTAGAGACAGACTGCCCTTATTTGACCCCCCATCCTTATCGAGGTAAACGTAATGAACCTGCCCGCTTGCCGCTTGTGGCAGAAGAGCTGGCGAAGATTCATGGTTGTACTTTGGAGGATGTGGTTAGACAAACCGTGGAGAACACCAGGGAGTTTTTCCGTCTGGTGGACAAGGAGGATTTATAATGACAGTTGTTGCATTAGTTGGTACCCAGTGGGGTGATGAAGGTAAGGGAAAGATCACCGATGTCTTGGCCTCTAAGGCCGATGTGGTCGCACGCTATCAGGGCGGAAACAACGCCGGTCACACAGTAGTGGTAGGCGATGACACCTTCAAATTGCACCTCATTCCCTCAGGGATCCTTTATGAAGGAACCACTTGCCTTATCGGCAATGGTGTAGTTGTTGATCCTAAGGTACTCTGCGAGGAAATTGCCTACCTACACGCAAGGGGGATCTCCACTGCGAATCTCCATATTAGTGAAAAGGCCCATCTGATTATGCCTTACCATAGAGTATTGGACCAACTAGAAGAAGGTCAGCGCACTGTGAAGATTGGCACCACTGGCCGAGGCATTGGGCCAGCGTATGTAGACAAGTTTATGCGGATGGGAATACGCATGATTGATCTAAAAAGCAGCGAATCCTTAGGACGCGCCATCGATCAAGTGCTGCCCCTTAAGAATCAGCTACTGCAAAAAATCTATGATCATCCCGGGTTTACCAGGGATGAGCTTATGGACGAATACTCGCTTTATGCAAAAACCATTGTTCCACTTTTGGCCGACACGTCTCTTGTTGTAGATAGCGCTCGGCAAAACGGTAAGGGAATTCTGCTTGAGGGTGCTCAAGGCACGCTCTTGGATGTGGATCATGGCACCTATCCCTTTGTAACTTCGTCGAACTCAACGGCAGGTGGAGCAGCACCAGGAATAGGCATGGGCCCAAATCATATAGATCAAGTCATTGGAGTGGTTAAGGCTTACACCACCAGGGTGGGTGAAGGCCCCTTTGTTTCAGAACTTCAGGATGCCACAGGAGATTTGATTCGAGAAAGAGGCAAGGAATTTGGCACTACAACGGGGCGTGCTAGACGTTGTGGGTGGTTTGATGCCGTATTGGTTCGCTACTCCGTACGAATCAATGGTTTGACAGGGCTGGCGATAACCCTCTTGGATGTCTTGGATGCCATGGAGGATATTCAAGTCTGCGTAGCTTATGAATATCGCGGCGAGCGGCTCGAGCATTTCCCGGCCGACCTGGAGGTTCTCAAGGAATGCAAACCCATATATGAGACACTGACAGGTTGGCAGGCTGATACGACCCGGATCAAGGACTTCCCGGATCTACCAGACCAAGCCAAAGCGTATCTGGCTTTCTTGGAACAACAAGTAGGGTGCCCTATTCAAATTGTTTCGGTGGGGCCTAAGCGAGATCAAACGATGCTGCTGAACCCCGTGTTTTAGACAATAAAAGTCCTTTGAGAGATTTCACGCAAGGCATCGAAAAACAAAGTAGGCTGATCAAGCATGGCGAAATGTCCGGCATCAGGTAGGATATACTTTTTCTTATCTGGTGCTTGGATTTTTTCGAAATAGTCTTCCGCAATTGTATAGGGGGTCTGCCAATCATTTTCACCCAAGATGTAATACATAGGAATTTCATATGAGGCGGATTCTGTATTCAGGTCGAATTGGGCTAAGAAATCCTTCATGATGTACTTGTTTGCTTTAGGGCCTTTAATCATTGCCCAAAAATCTGAAGTATGGAAAATGGGGCTTGTGGAGACGATTTTTCTCATGCGGCTGTCAATTCTAATGGCTAAACTGTATTTTCCTTGGAGTCGACGGATTCGGGCCATCTTTTTTATGAAACAATCATCCATGATTAGCTTTTCTCCGGGATAGTCGCCTATTTTCTTGAGTGTTCGGAGTCCTTGTTCGTCTCTAGCCCCCGTGATTTGTTCTTTGAGTTTTGCATAACCAACGCGCTCGTTTTCCAACATAGAGACGACTTGACCTGTACCGATGTAGAAGGATATCTGGTCGGGGTGTCTTTTCACAAAGGTGCTACCTAAAACGCTTCCCCAAGAATGACCTAGCAAGGCTATTTTTTGTTGATGATACTTTTCCTTCAAATGTTGGATTACCGCAAAAAGGTCCTTTAGCATGAGATCAAGGGTGGGAAGGCTTTTTGGGTTTTTCGTAAGGGTTTTCCCTGCTCCTCGTTGATCCCAATGTACTACGGTGAAAATATCCTCCCATTTGTCTTGTATCGCGTGGGCAAATAGGGACTCAACACTGCCTGGTCCCCCATGTAGAAAGAGTAGTACTGGGTTCTCTGGTTTGGTACCCGTATGAAGTAAGAATTGTAATATACCATTTATCAAGGTATACTCCTCAATATAAATGGGTTTCTTGGGTCTTCTTTGCATGGACAATTATCCCCTTACTTTGGATTGTTTTTCCACTTAAGGTATATTGTATCCGCGCGTCGGTGTAGAAGTAACGGAACCTGGTATGATTGCACCTCAGTCGTGAGGCTGAGTTTACTGAAATAAGCACATGAATCAGTGCACAAAATCTGCAAATCATTTAGGAGCGCTTGACAATCACCAATTTCTAAGCTATGATATCACTTGTGGCGAAAAGAGCCATTAGCTCAGTCGGTAGAGCACCTGACTTTTAATCAGGGCGTCCCGCGTTCGAATCGCGGATGGCTCACCAATTTTGCCCCCATCGTCTAGTGGCCAAGGACATCGCCCTCTCACGGCGAAGACAGGGGTTCAAATCCCCTTGGGGGTACCAATACAAGAATTGACTTCTAAATTTGAAGTCCTAGAGTTCAACTTCGGTTGAACTCTTTTGCATAATAACCGGTCTTTTCACTCATATTATTGACAAGGAGGGACGATGCGTGAATAGGACAGTAGGAATAGTGATTTTGCTTTTGATCGTGTTAGGCATAGCCATGTATATTAATGCCCAGCGTCAAGAAGGGCCCGCTTGGCAGGATGGAACCTATGTTGGCCGATCGAGCCCAGATGAACGGGGATATTTCGGAGAGATTGAGTTAGCGATAACTGATGGAAAGATAGCTGAAGCAGAATATGAAGAAATGGATCAGCAAGGGAATATCAAAGGTGAGGACTACCCTTACCAGTTAGGACCTCAGTCCCATGATGAACTGGAGGATCGTTTGGTTGAGGCACAAAATCCTGATGAAGTAGACAATATAACAGGAGCCACTCAGACTCATGGCCGCTTTGTAGAGGCCTCCAGAGATGCCCTTCGCAAGGCAGAGGAGGGTGATCAATCAAGGCCACCAGCCATACAGCCTCCTGCGCCTCCAATGCCAACTGAAACGGACGATGATGAAGAGTCGACCAGTAACGGAGAGTTGAGAGACGGTACGTATACGGCAAGAACAGATGCCGATGAGCATGGTTACTACGGCGAAATTGAGCTCGTCATTCGAGATGCACGCATCGCGGAAGTAAACTATGATGAGAAAGACCAAGAAGGAACTCCCAAAGGAGAGGACTATCCGTATCCACTAGGGCCTGAGTCTGAGGATAGATATGAAGCACAGCTCGTAGAAACTCAAGACCCAGAGGAAGTCGACAATATTACAGGGGCGACCCAGACCTGGGAGCGCTTTAAGGAAACGGCCAAAGATGCACTAGAGCAGGCTAGAGGCCAAACTTCGTCCCAGACCGAGCCCCAAAGTCAAGTTCCATGAGATAATGCGATAGATCATAGATACATCCAAAGGTGCACACCGTATTTCCTCCTAGAGGTCGGTTTGCACCTTTTTTGCATGCTGTGCGTTTTGTAGATCATGCCGAACTGGTGCTGGCACTTAGTTAAGAGTGGGGAGTTGTTTTTGTTCCAAAAAACAAAAACCCCATCTGCGATCAAGGGGTTTTCGGTATATTCACATTGATTAGTTTGGTGGAGATAGGGGGATTCGAACCCCCGACCTTCTGCATGCGAAGCAGACGCGCTCCCAACTGCGCTATACCCCCAGAGGAAAGATGCAACCCAGCTGTGAGCTGCATCTTTTTCGTTTATAATGGTGGGGATTGTAGGACTCGAACCTATGACCTCTACGATGTGAGCGTAGCGCTCTAACCTGCTGAGCTAAATCCCCAAAAAATGGAGCTGGTGGTGGGAATTGAACCCACAACCCCGTCATTACGAGTGACGTGCTCTGCCTTTGAGCCACACCAGCATAAAATTGGAGCGGACGACGAGATTCGAACTCGCAACCCTCGGCTTGGGAAGCCGATGCTCTACCATTGAGCCACATCCGCTTTCTGATTACCATTATAGAAAAAACGGCGACAGAAAGCAAGGGGAATCGTGTCGAAAAGCTAGTGGTTTGGGGGCTACTTTGTGTTGTCCCCCCTATTTGGTCAGCTTATCAATGATCGCCATGATTTCGGTAATCTTTTCTTCGGCACTGTCTGTTCTCATAGCCTCTTTCACACAGTGGTCGAGGTGGTCATGGAGAATCTGGCTGTTTACGTTGCGTAGGATGGCCTGCGTCGCCAAGATTTGATTGGAAACGTCCACGCAGTATCGATCCTCCTCTACCATGCGCATGAGACCATCTATTTGGCCCCGCGCAGTTTTGAGAAGCCGCATGACCTTTTGGCGGTCACTTCTCATAGCCCTAAGAATCCCTTTTTATCAGCAATGGATATGACCTCATAGCCGGCTTCCGCAACGGCACTGCGCACAGCATCTTCGCTCCATGCGCCTTCCACCACAAGTATGGCCTGGTCTTTTTTGTGGTTAGCATCGGCTTTGATACCGGGTAGCTTGTTAAGAGCAGTTTCTACTCTCTTTTGACAATGCTCACAGGTCATACCCTTGATTTTGACTACTTTTTTCACAGCTAACACTCCTGTCTATTTTTTGGGGTTGAAACGCCTTAGACGTAATGCATTAGAAACAACAAAGATCGAGCTAAGACTCATAGCAGCCGCTGCATACATGGGATTTAGTTTCCAGCCGAAGAATGGGTAGAGAAGACCTGCGGCTAGGGGAATCCCCATGGAATTGTAGAAGAAGGCCCAGAACAAATTTTGCTTAATATTTTGTATTGTTGCTTTGCTAAGCTGGATGGCGGTTGGAACATCGTTCAGATCGTTTTTCATCAGCACAATGTCAGCAGATTCAATAGCCACGTCGGTACCTGCTCCAATAGCAATCCCCACGTCAGCTCGGGCTAACGCTGGGGCATCATTGACGCCGTCTCCTACCATAGCAACCGTTTTTCCTTGCTCATGAAGGTTGCGGATTTCCCGTTCTTTGTCTTCAGGCAAGACCTCAGCAATCACTCTTTCGATACCCAGTTCACGGCGGATGGCTTCGGCTGTTCTTTTATTATCGCCTGTTAGCATTACGACATCTACGCCTAGATGTTTAAGCCTTTGAATGGCTGGCCTACTGGAAGGTTTTACTACATCTGCTACTGCGATGATACCTAACACCTCGGTGGTACTAGCAAAGTACATGGGGGTTTTCCCTTGCTCTGCCAACTCATCGGCCTGTCTTTCCAGCTCTCCAAGACGGATCCCGTTGTCATGCATAAAAGAGAGATTTCCCGCAAGATAGACCTGTTCTTTGATTGTCCCCCGCACACCTTTGCCCGCTACCGCCAGAAAGTCGTTTACCTGTTCAAAGCGGATGTTCTCTTCGATGCCCTTGGTGACGATAGCTTCAGCTAAAGGATGTTCAGAAGGCTTTTCCAGTGAAGCACCAATGGTAAGGAGCTTCTCTTTACTCAAGGTCGAACCAGCGATGACGTCGGTTACTTGAGGCTTGCCTTCCGTGATGGTTCCGGTCTTATCTAGGACAACAGTATCAATGTTGTGTGCTGTTTCAAGTGATTCAGCGGATTTGATCAAAATACCGTGGAGTGCTCCTTGTCCAGTACCTACCATGATAGCTACTGGTGTCGCAAGCCCCAGAGCACAGGGACAAGAGATAACTAGCACAGCAATGCCAATTGTCAAGGCAAACTCAAAGGGATAGCCTAAAAGTAGCCAGACTACGAAAGCTGTTATGGCAATGGCGATGACTACTGGTACAAAAATGCCGCTAATCTTATCGGCCATTTTGGCAATGGGTGCCTTAGATGAGCTCGCCTCTTCCACTAAACGAATGATCTGAGCTAAGGTGGTGTCATCACCAATGCGCGTGGCCTTAAAATGGAACGCGCCTGACTTATTGATGGTTGCAGAGATAACCTTGTCACCAACACCTTTGGCTACAGGGATACTCTCGCCAGTAAGGGCTGATTCGTCCACTGCGGAACTTCCTTCTACGATGACTCCATCGACAGGGATGCTCTGACCTGGCTTAATTACAATGATGTCACCTTCAATGAGATCTACCACTGGAATCTCCACTTCTTGGCCACCGCGGATCACTGTGGCCACCTTGGGCGCTAAATCAATTAGCTTAGCGATGGCATCAGAGGTACGTCCTTTGGACCGTGCTTCTAGATATTTGCCCAGGGTGATCAAGGCCAGAATCATGGTAGCGGATTCGAAGTAAAGGTCGTGGCTGTAACGCATTACTAGATCGAAATCGCCATGGCCTAATCCCCAACCAATCCTGAACATAGCAAATACGCCATAGACTACTGCTGCTCCAGAACCAATAGCAATCAAGGAGTCCATATTCGGGCTTCTATGCCAAAGAGTCTTAAAACCAGTCTGGTAGTATTGGCGGTTCACATATATAACGGGTAGTGCCAAGAGAAATTGAGTTAGGGCCATGGTTGCAGCGTTTTCTACGCCCAATAAGAAAGAAGGCATGGGTAGGCGAACCATGTGTCCCATGGCTACGTACATTAGAAGTACCATAAAGATCATGGAGACGATGGTTCGATATTTCTTCTCATCGATATCATTTTGCACCTGGTTTGCCTCGCTAGTTTGTACAGGCGCATTTGAACTCGCAAAGGAAGCGCTATAACCAGCGTCATTAACTGTGGAGATGATTGCGTTCGCTTCCAAGACACTATCGTCATACTCTACCGTCATGTTGTTTGATAGTAGGTTTACGTTAACAGAGGAGACCCCTTCCATATGTCCAACTGCTTTCTCCACAGACGCGGAACAAGCAGAACAGGTCATGCCGGTGACGTTAAATTTTTCTTTTTTCATCTATCTTTCCTCCCACTACACCCCTGGGGGGTGTTAGTGATTTAAGTATACAGTATCATTTTGCTCAGTGTCAAGGGTTTTAACTCGTACACCGGGATCGCCGGGATCGTATTGACATCGTACTGAAACCGTACTGTTTCAGTCGCAGTCGTCC
Organism: Firmicutes bacterium UBA5420; assembly: GCA_002409455.1. Lineage (GTDB taxonomy): Bacteria > Bacillota > Limnochordia > Darwinibacteriales > Darwinibacteriaceae > UBA5420. The sequence goes on from DHNI01000068.1 coordinate 17,365, forward strand.
TTGATTTTCACCACTGCAGCTGTTATAATTACCTTGTCGTTAAAAAGCGCCTATAGCTCAGCGGATAGAGCATCGGCCTCCGGAGCCGGGAGCGCAGGTTCGAGTCCTGCTAGGCGCGCCAATCGAAATTAATCCGAACGATTCGCGAGAGGCTATTCCTGTTAGTGAAGGGTTCGGATTTGTTATTTACATTGGGATTACTACCTACTGGAAGCTGATCAAGAAATATGAGCAACAGTTATTTTACTTTCCTGTTGGTTAACGACTACTCAATTGTGCAGTGAACTCCCGCATGGTATATTTTAAGGGCAGAAGACAAGCGGGGGGAGTAATTATGCACGTTGGTAACGTTATTAGGAAATACCGCAAGGATAAAAATCTAACACAAGAGGAACTGGCGAAGCGCCTTGGCGTGACCGCTCCGGCAGTGAATAAATGGGAAAACGGTCATTGCCTGCCGGACATTTCTTTACTATCACCCATAGCCAGACTGTTGAATATCTCCACAGACACATTGTTGTCGCACGAAAAGGAACTCTCTGATGTGGAAGCGAATCGCTTGGTGGAGCAGGCGAATAAAAAACTACAATCAGAACCCTTCGACGAAGTATTTCAATGGGTGAAAGAATGTCTTACGGAATATCCCAATTGCAACTATTTGATTCTTTGGATGATTCGCATGTTTGACAGTCATCGGCAGAGGTTGGAACTTCCTGATAAAGAAAAATACGACACCTACATCTTGGATTCCTATAAGCGTGTGTTGGAAAGCGATAATGAGCAAATGAAGAATGCTGCTGCCGAATCGCTATACTACTTTCATATGAATAAGGAACAATATCAGCAAGCAGAGCAATATCTAACCTATTTTTCTCAAGAAAACCCAGAGCGCAAGCGGAAACAGGCTATGATTTGCAGTAAAACAGGGAGACAGAATGAGGCATATAAAGCCTATGAGGAACTACTCTATGCCGGATACCAAAGCCTGAATATGACTTTCCATAGTATCTATACGTTGGCGTTAGAAGAAAACGACTATGATAGGGCGCATATGTTGGTTGATAAGATGCAGAAATTAGCGCGCCTATTTGAATTCGGCGAATTTCACGAGATTTCCCCCAAACTTGAATTGGCGGTATTGGAAGAAGACGAGGCAGCAACCCTGCGTATTATGGAGCAAATGCTGGCAAACCTTGAGACTATATCTGCTTTTACAAAATCGTCTCTTTATGTGCATATGGATTTTAAAGAGATAAGTCGGGAATTTCTTGCAACGATTCGAGAAGACCTGATGAAAGAATTTCGCGATGCGGAAACCTATGCGTATTTAAAGCGAAGTCAACAATGGAAAGAGTTGGTGGGATTATCTGAGCGCCAAAATTAATTTCCAAGGGCATTGTCATTGATTGTGAGTTCTGGTAAAATCTAGTTATTAGCAGGAGGTGAAGTGATGAACACGGTCTCAGTTAACACGATTTTAGATAGACTCGCTCATATTGTCTCTTCTATTACGTCAAATAAGAGCCTCCAAGGGAGGGATCTGTCCAAAACTAGATATCGTGAACTGAGCAGGTGAATCATCATTTTGAATACTCTTGAGAGGTATTCCCGGGTATGGTTGCTTGCCCGGGTTGTTGATTTTTGTGCAATTTGTCGATTGCACGAGAAATCACCTTGGAGTTTCGCACGCGAAACATTTTACGAAGCATCCACTACTTCTTTTCTCCAAGACCTGGGCTCGCTTACTGCTGCTCAGGTCTTTGTTTTGGTTTGAATAGAAGGGAGAAAAGCATGTTAGAGATTGCATTGGATGGTGTACAGAAATATTATGGAGCGAACCAAGTGCTAGGGGAAGTCACCTTTGGCGTCAACCAGGGCGAAAAGGTGGGCCTTCTCGGAAAGAATGGAGCAGGTAAAACAACAATCTTCAAAATACTTTCTGGAACGGAAGACATTGATTCAGGTAGGAAGATGATCAGGAAAGGGGCTGTAGTAGGCCTCTTGGATCAAATAGCCGACTTTCCCGATTGTTATACAACCCATGATGTGCTCTACTCGGCTTTTGAGGCTGCTCGGGAAGTTCATGATCAAATGCAGCGGATTGAAGTGCGCATGGAGCAGAATCCCACCGATGAACTATTGAAGCGGTATGGTGAGCTTCAGGAGCTTTACGAAGCGAAGGATGGATACGTCATCCAAAGCAATATTGACAGAATTTGCATGGGCCTGAAAATCGATGAAGAACTGGTAGATAAGAAATTTAGTCTATTAAGTGGTGGAGAAAAAACCCGGGTTATGCTTGGAAAACTCCTCCTGGAAGACCCCGATGTCCTGCTTTTAGATGAGCCCACAAACCATCTGGATCTGAGTTCTATAGAGTGGTTAGAGGGTTTTTTGGCCGCTCATAAGGGAACCTCCATTATTATTTCTCATGACAGGTATTTTTTAGATGAGGCCGTAGGGAGAATTGTGGAGATTGTGGATGGCAGAGCGGAACTTTATGCTGGAAATTACTCCTATTTCGTCCAGGAAAAGCGAGCCAGATATGAAAGTCAACTGGCGAAATACGAACAGCAGCAAAAAGAGATCAAGAGGCTTGAAGACGCAGCAAAGAGAATGCACGATTGGGCGCAAAGGGCAGACAACGAAGCTATGCACAAACGAGCCTTTAATATTGAGAAACGTATCGAAAGGATGGAGAAAACCGAAAGGCCGCTG
>DHNI01000068.1:20194-28142 GCA_002409455.1 Firmicutes bacterium UBA5420
GCTCTTCCGATCTATGGAGAAAACTGAAAGGCCGCTGAGGGAACAACAAATGCACACAGGGTTCTCCGAAAATGAACTGGCGAGCAAGGAACTCATTGATGTTCGAGGGCTATGCAAAACCTACGGGGAAAGAACGATCTTAGATTCTCTGGATTTTATCGTTCAGAGGAATGAAAAGGTGGCCATTGTAGGCGGTAATGGCTCAGGCAAGTCAACGTTGCTAAAACTTGTTATAGGTGAGGAATCTCCAGATAAGGGTGTGATCCAGGTTGGCGAAAGTGTCAAGTTAGCGTATTTGCCTCAGGTTGTGACCTTTGCTGAGCCAAAGTTGAACATCCTAGATACGGTGATGCAAACATTGGGGCTGCCGGAAGGTCTAGCCAGAAATTTGTTGGCTAAATATAAGTTTCGCAAGGAAGATGTCTTTAAGACTGTAGAAAACCTGTCTGGGGGCGAAAAAAGTAGGCTAAAGCTTTGCCTAATCATGCAAGACGATGTGAATCTTCTAATTCTCGATGAGCCCACGAACCATCTAGACATAGACTCACGGGAATGGTTGGAAGGTGCGCTTCAGGACTTTGGCGGAGCGTTGGTATTTGTGTCCCATGACCGGTATTTTATCAACAAATTTGGCAAGAGAATATCCGAGCTAGTCGATGGAAGAATCAAAGAATACCGCGGCAATTATGGGTATTATAAAGAAAGGAAGGCCTTGGAACGGCAAAATGTGGCCGTTCCAGGTGAGAAGAGGGAGCCCAAGGGTAAAAAAGTAGCCTGCAAAACCAGTATTATGGGCAGGTCACAAAGAAAACTAGAAGAGCTCGAAGCCACCATTCGAGATCTTGAGGATCAGATTGAGGCCATGAATAGAAGCTTGGCGGATCTCGGTGATGACTACGAAGCCATTCATACGCTTTACGAAGACAAGTTGAAGTTGGAGGGCAAGCTCGAAAAACTCTATGAAGAATGGATGGGCTGAATTTCAACGCGGCACTAGACATATACTTGTTTAGAGGATTTGCCTATATAGATGTAGAAAGAAATTAGACTAGGGTGTTGCACGAAGTGAAACACCCTAGGTGATTTGGTAAAGCAGAATTGGCAAGAAAGCGATGAAAAGAAAGAGTACGTGGCTGGATCCTTTACAGAGAGCCCGGTTGTTGAGAAAGGGCAGGCCGAAAGCTACCGAACATGGTCTTGGAGCGGCGTACCGAGGGTTGACCATAAGGTCTAATCTTAGGCTACGACGGGGACGCCCGTTATAGCGTTATGCTCTAGGCAGGTCTTGCACCAGCCCGCAGCAAATAAGATCTGTACTGTGAAGTATAGGTGAATTTGGGGTGGTACCACGGAGCTCGCGCTCTCGTCCCCGAGAACTAAGGTTTTCGGAGAGGAGGGCGTTTTGTTTTATCCAGAATCCATCACAAATTCAGGAGGGAATATCATGAAAATACTCATTGGCGGAGCCTGGCCTTATGCTAATGGGCCACTGCACATTGGACATGTGGCAGCTTTACTTCCAGCCGATGTCATCGCCCGCTACTTTCGGGCCAACGGCCATAGCGTTTATTTTGTTTCAGGCAGTGACTGCCACGGCACGCCGGTAGCCATCAGAGCTAGAGAGGAGAACAAATCGCCGGAGGAGATTAGTGATTTTTATCATGAAGAGTTTTGCGCGTGTTTCGCGAAACTAGGCTTTAGTTATGATCTCTATGGAAAAACTTCTTCTGTAGAACACAGGGCTTTTGTGCGTGATTTCCACCGAAAATTATATGCCGGAGATTACATCTACGAGCGGGATGCACCCCAGGCTTATTGTGCAGCGTGTGAACGTGTTCTAACGGATCGACTTGTTATAGGCATCTGTCCCATTTGCCAGGCCAAAGCCAGAGGGGATCAGTGTGATACCTGCGGAACCGTGTTAGATCCTGAACAATTAGAGGAAGCAGTCTGTGCCTTTTGCCAAGGCGCAGTTAGTTTTAGAGAGACCAAACATCTATTTCTGGCCATATCTCGCTTGGAAAGGGAGCTGAAGAACTACCTCGAGGATCACTCAACATGGCGAAAAAACGCTGTTTCTTTTACCAAACGCTATATTGATGAGGGTTTACGTGACCGCGCTATCACCCGGGATCTTGACTGGGGCATTGATGTCCCGAAGGATGGTTATGAGGCGAAGAAGATCTACATTTGGGCAGAAAATGTGTTGGGTTACCTTTCTATGAGCAAAGAAGTAGCGAAAAGCCGTGGTGAAGACTATGCTGAGCTCTGGGGTGAAGGAAGTAAGCACTACTATGTTCACGGCAAGGACAACATCCCCTTTCACACCATTATCTTGCCCGCCCTCTTGTTAGCTCAGGGCGGCAAGTGGAGACTTCCAGATGAGATCATCTCGAGCGAATACTTGACCCTAGAAGGACGGAGAATTTCGACCAGCCAGAACTGGGCCATATGGGTTCCGGATATAATAGACCGCTATGAACCAGATTCCATTCGGTATTTTTTAATCACGAACGGCCCCGAGAAGAGAGACAGCGACTTTTCATGGCGAGAATTTGTGAATAGCCACAATAGCGAACTGTTGGGAGCCTACGGTAATCTGGTCCATCGGACGCTGGCCTTTATCCACCGCTATTTTGACGCTGTTGTTCCCTATGGAAAACTCGATCGAAAGATTGAAACAGAGATGCATGGCCTTTTCGCCTCCACTGGCACGTTCATTGAAACAGGAAAGCTGAAGGAAGCATTGGATACGGTCTTTGAATTTGTGCGCTTTGGTAACAAATTCTTCGATACAGAAAAGCCTTGGGAAACCCGGCAAGCGGATCTAGATGCCTGTGGTGATACACTCTACACTTGCGTACAAATGATTGCCAACCTGGCAGTACTCTTAGAACCTTTCCTTCCATTTTCCTCGGCAAAAATCAAAGCTTGGCTCCATCTTCAAGACCATTGGGTAATGCAACAAGTGCAAGGGGGGCTGCGCATTCCAGAACCAGAAATCTTGTTTAGACGTCTTGATAAGAAAGTCATTGAGGAGGAATTACACAGATTAAGTGCAGAGGGCTGAACATAATGGGGAAGGAATTGCGAATTAATTGTCCAACTACATTAGTGGAATGAGAATGAGAGGAGTGACGGGCCTATGAAGATAGGAGTTTTCGCTGTATTGTATGGAGACCTTGCCTTGCCTGCCATGTTGGAAAAGGTGAAGAGTTTCGGCTTGGCCACAGTGGAAATCGGTTGTGGTGGTTTTCCCGGGAAATCCCATTGCGATCCTGAGAAGCTTTTGGGCGATCCGAAGAAACTGGAGGAGTTTAGGCAAGCATTTCAAAATGCCGATGTTGAAATCAGTGCCTTGAGTGTGCATGGCAATGCTCTCCATCCCGATCCTGCCATTGCGAAGCAATTTCACGAGGATTGGCGGAATGCTTGCCAATTGGCTGAGAAGCTGGGAATTACAATTATTAACACCTTCTCTGGGTGCCCCGGTGATAGTGAACATTCGAAGTATCCTAACTGGGTCACATGCTCTTGGCCCACGGATTTTCTGGAGATCCTCAAGTGGCAATGGGAGGAGAAAATCATTCCTTATTGGCAGCAAGAGAGCAAGTATGCCTTGGAGTATGGGGTAGACAAGATTGCCTTTGAGATGCATCCGGGTTTCGCCGTTTACAATGTGGATACGCTACTTAAGCTAAGGGCGGCGGCGGGGGACACAATCGGTGCAAACTTCGATCCATCGCACTTAGTGTGGCAGGGTGTCGATCCGGTAGCAGCTATTAGGGAGCTCGGTAAACATAATGCTATCTTCCATTTCCATGCCAAAGACACCCATATTGATCGGTATAACACTGCAATTAACGGAGTTTTGGATACGAAAGAATATGATCGCTTGCCTGAGCGCTCTTGGCTCTTTCGATCCGTCGGCTATGGCAACGATTACAAGTATTGGAAAGATATTGTAAGTGAACTACGCCTAATCGGCTATGATTATGTCCTAAGCATTGAGCACGAAGACGCGCTAGCCTCTATTGATGAAGGATTTGGCAAAGCAGTGAGCTTTTTGCAGGACGTTATTTTGAATGAACCAATGCCTAAAGCTTGGTGGGTTTAATATAAAAAAGCAAGGAGGAATAGTATGACGGCACGAATTATTGATGGAAAAGGAATTGCAGCCGAGATCCGCGGGGACTTAAAGAAACAGGTGGCAGAGTTAACGGCCCAGGGCAAGACTCCCGGTCTAGAAGTGATTTTAGTGGGTGATGATCCGGCCTCTACCGTCTATGTACGCAATAAGGAGAGGGCTTGTAAAGAGGTGGGAATTAATTCTACCGTTCACCGCTTACCGGCTGAAACTACTCGTGAGGAGCTTCTTGGCCTAATCGAGAAGCTTAATGATGACGCCACTGTCCATGGAATTCTAGTGCAACTACCCCTTCCATCGCATTTAGATGAAGACGAAGTGATCAACGCTATATCGCCGAAGAAGGACGTAGACGGTTTTCATCCCATTAACGCTGGTAAACTCTTGATTGGCGACGATGATGCTTTCGTTGCCTGTACTCCTGCGGGTGTATTGGAGTTAGTCAAGCGTACAGGGGTGCCCATCAAAGGCCAAAACGTAGTCATCGTAGGTCGCAGTAATATTGTGGGAAAACCTGCAGCTGTGTTGTTCTTACGCGAACATGCTACGGTCACCGTTTGCCATTCGCGCACCAAGGACGTGGCGGAAGAATGCCGTCGAGCCGACATTCTTATCGCGGCGGTAGGGCGTCCTGAGATGATTAAAAAAGACTGGGTTAAGCCAGGAGCCGTTGTCATTGACGTGGGTATTAACCGCGTAGACGGCAAACTCGTAGGCGACGTTGATTTTGAGAATGTCAAAGAGGTTGCAGGAGCTATTACCCCTGTACCAGGTGGTGTTGGCCCCATGACCATTGCTATGCTGCTGAGGGCGACTGTCGAATCTGTAGCTAGGGGCTAAAGGGTAGCCCAAACTGACGCATCACAGTGAAGAGATGACGGGCATCGTCAACGTTTCCGGTTACAGGAATCGCCCAACCATACGTTTTGTGAAATGGCCGTGATTCCCAAAAGGGAATAAAGCAGTTTTCCCATGTGCTGCCCTCGAGTTTGTCCATAAGGGGTGCGAGGGCTTGGCCACGATAGAGCTCTTGGGCAAAGGTTTCTTCGATAATGAGAAGATCTCCATCTCCAGCGCGCAGCATATCTACAAGGTCGTATCTATCGGTAGCGTGTGCTACAGTCCACTGCAAACCATTGGCTAGAATCTCCGGTTCTAGCCAATTTTTCATATCAAGAAACTCCCCATCGGTGCCCTGAATCCAGATAACCAGACCATCAAGGGTGGACTGGGCTGGCAGAAGGGTGCGGGGCAAGATAAAGAGCAGGGTCAACATGGGCAGCAACAAAAGGAACGCCATGGCAGTCACAAGCCATGGACTAATGGACGATGGGGGTGGGTCAATGCGCGGGGGCCGCGGATTTTGTTCGCGCTCCTTTTTGGCCTCACGTGCTTCTTTCTTAGTGCGAATGTACTTCTTCTGAGCTTCTAGGTGGTCACGATAACTCAAGAAAACTCCCCTTTTCTGTTGCTTAAGCGGCTTTAGACTTTAGTCGTACGAAACAATCCATTTCTTTTTCTAGTATTGCCAGAAACGGGGGAGGATATTGGTGGGGAGAGTAGTATGTATTAAATAATTGCATAGACGATCTAGGTGTAGTTTGCCGAAACAGAGCTTTGGCAAAATGCATAATAGGGAAGTTGGGCTCATCTGGTGAATGCCAACGTTCACCTTGGAGTCTCACTTACGTGAGACGTCCATACTGAGAAACCACGCGGTCCCGCCACTGTATCCAAGGAGCAGCTCATAGCATCCACTCACTTTTGTGGGGAAGGAATGAGCCTGCGTTGAATTGGGAGCCAGGAGACCTGCCTCGATCGAAAATAAGAACCATCTTGCGCGGAACGGGAGGTGCTTTTTATCTTTGTTTTCCCCTAGCGACGGTGTGTTTGTGTCCTAGGGTATTATGTTTTCTAGGAGAGATAAATAGTGAAAAGGCGATTTGTTTTAGGGTTGATCTTGTTATTGATGCTCAGTGGGGTTACAGTTCAAGCTGCTCCCGAGCGCATTGTTTCTTTAGTGCCTAGCGTGACGGAAAATCTCTTTGCTTTGGGTGTAGGAGATCGTGTTGTGGGAGTGACGAGCTGGTGTGATTATCCCGAGGAGGCTAGCTCAAGAACGGTAATTGGTGATATGGGAAATCTCAATATGGAACTACTCATTAGTTTAGAACCTGATTTAGTGGTGGGAGATTCGGGTCTAGTTCAGAGCGCTTTAGATCGGTTAGAAGAGCTGAATATCCCCACTTTTGTGGTGAACCCAACCACCCTTGCAGAGATCCAAACCACGTTGATTGAGTTAGGAGAAGTGGTGGGAGCTAAAGAACGCGGAGAAGAGCTGGCTCAAGCCATGGAATCACGCCTTAATGAGCTGGTAGATTCGATTGAGCGTACGTCCAGAACTAGAGTCTTCATTGAGGTTTGGAATGAGCCGCTCATGTCTGCAGGTCCGGGTAGCTTTATGGATGAGCTCATTGTTCTAGCAGGTGGAGAGAACATTGCCGGTGATGCTTCGACACCATGGCCTATGTTCAGCGAGGAGCTCGTTTTAGAAAGGGACCCTGAAGTGATCATTCTCACTTGCTATAACTTAGAAGAAGCGTTAAGTCGCCCAGCTTGGCAAGTTACCACCGCTATGCAAAACGGTGATGTTTATGAAGTAAATCCAGATATTTATGCTCGCACAACCCAGCGCCTCTTGGACGCCCTAGCTGAAGTGATTTCCATTTTGGATGCGGCTGCGCAATGAGACGCAAGCTCTGCCGTCTAGGCGGCATCCTTTTACTAGTACTGGCTGTGGTCATTGTGGCCACAGCCTTGGGTTCTGTTAGGATTCCCTTAAGGGAATTATTAGGGATCCTCGGATCGCGATTACCAGGGCTCCAGGGCCTATTTAATGCTGACTGGTCCAAAGCTCATGAGGCCATTGTGCTACAAGTGAGACTCCCGCGAGTGCTCTTGGCTTTGGTGGTGGGCGCGGGTCTAAGTGTTGCGGGAGTATTGTTCCAAGGAAGTCTACGTAATCCGCTGGCAGACCCGTATATCATCGGTGTGTCTTCTGGTGCCTCATTGGGCGCAACGGTTGCACTCTTATTCTTTATCCCCCAAGGCCTAGTGGGTTTTGGTGCTCTTCCCGTTTTTGCTTTTGTCGGTGCTTTGGTAACGACGCTTGTTGTATCTCGTCTTGGGCAGCGTAGTGGTCGGCTCGAACCCACAAGCCTACTCTTGGCTGGGGTTGCTATGGGCTCCTTATTAACTGCAGTTGTTTCTTTGCTCATGGTTTTACGGATTCGAAATTTGCAGGACGTTTATCTATGGCTAATGGGAAGCCTGTCTAGTCGCGGTTGGCAGCATCTTGGGGTAGCTGCCCCTTACGTTTTCTTGGGCATTGTCTTTTCTTTGTGGTTGGCTAAAGATCTAAATGTATATTTATTAGGTGAAGAATCAGCCCATAGCCTCGGCATTGATGTCCAGGCTTTACAGCGCTGGGTGCTGATTATTGGTGCGTTAATGGCCGCGGCTTGTGTTGCTGTCTCGGGAGTGATCGGCTTTGTAGGCCTCATGGTTCCCCATGCCTTGCGCTTAATTCTTGGGGCCGATCATAGGCGCTTAATCGTACATTCCCTATGGGTTGGAGCCGTGTTTTTGTTGGTGGCCGATACACTGGCGCGAATTGTCTTTTCACCAATTGAGGTGCCCGTGGGCATTATTACGGCCTCTGTAGGCGGGCCGTTTTTCATCTATCTTATGAAGCGAGGTTCAGGTTACCATGACTAAGGTTCGTGTGGAGGGTGTCACGTT
>DHNI01000068.1:28389-29855 GCA_002409455.1 Firmicutes bacterium UBA5420
CCTAATGGTGCCGGTAAATCAACACTAGTGAAATTAATCAATCGCTTTCTGCGACCCCAACAAGGATCCATTTCGCTAAACGAACGCGATTTGAACTCCTATAGCCTTCGAGATTTGGCCAAAGAAATTGCCTTTGTTCCCCAGCATTCCCAGTACTTTCCCTTTACTGTGGAGGAAATGGTTTTGCTGGGACGAACTCCCTATTACACCCGTTTGGGTGAGCCCAGCACTCAGGATCTGCAAATTGCCAAGGAAGCCATGAAAGCGGCAGGTGTCGAGGACATGGCCGGGCGTCTTGTTAGCGACCTAAGTGGAGGTGAACGACAGCGAGTTACATTGGCCAGGGCGTTTGCTCAGCACACAGGGATTCTACTGCTTGATGAGCCCACGACCCACCTAGACCTAGAATATCAAATTGACACCTGTAGGCTTTTGCATCAAAAGACGCAGGAGGGTGTTACCGCAGTGGCTGTTTTGCACGATTTGAATTTGGTGACGGGGTTTTGTGATTACGTATTCGTCTTAGATCGAGGAAAGCTTGTTAAGGAAGGCGCTCCAGCAGATGTTCTTACGCCCGAACTAATCGAAGGGGTTTTTCGAGTTTCCGTCTCTAGGGTCTACCATCCCGAGACAGGCCGCCCGGTAATTACGCCATAAATCACACTCTTCCCGGCAATACTAAAAGAAAAGTATAGCTAGGAGGACACACGATGAAATGGCGTGCAAGTCTAGGGATCACGATTTTACTCTTGGCTTTGTTTATGGTCTGGTCCATATTAAGCCCAGCGGAAGCACCCTTAAGTGAAACCCCTGTTGAATCTCAGGAACCACGGGGTAATTGGGAAGAACCAGTTGTCCAGGCGGTAGCCAAGGTGGGCCCTGCTACCGTTAGGATTGACACCACCCGTGAGATCATTGTGGATCAGTTCTTCTTTCAACAGTTGCAGGAACAAAGGGGTATTGGATCAGGGGTCATTTACCGTGCCGATGGGTACATTTTAACTAATCATCATGTGGTGGCGGAGGCGGAGTATATCGTAGTCGAGCTAGCTGATGGGCGTCGGTTTCCTGGAACGGTAGTGGGGGGAGATGCCCTCACCGATTTAGCCGTGGTGAAAGTGGAGGCAGAGGGCCTTCCGGTGGCGGGTTTTGCTGATTCTAATGAACTGCGTGTAGGTCAGGTAGCCATAGCCATCGGTAATCCATTGGGGCAGTCCAATACGGTTACCACGGGAGTTGTCAGTGCTCTGAATCGAGATTTGTTAGTTGATCCCAGGGAGAACCGCTACCTAGAAGGCATGATCCAGACCGATGCGGCCATCAATCCAGGTAACTCGGGAGGACCCCTCATTAATCAAAGCGGCGAAGTGATTGGCGTAACTACGGCCATTATTGAGCAGGCTGAGGGAATTGGTTTTGCCATTCCGTCGACCACTGCCAAGAATATTGGCGATCAGATTATCTCG
>DHNI01000033.1:0-736 GCA_002409455.1 Firmicutes bacterium UBA5420
CCCCTGCAAGAAGTGATCCACCACATACTGAATGTCTAAGGGGAACTGATATTTATTTAACTCCGCTGCAAGTCCATCCACTAGCCGCCCTACCTCTGCCTGAGCTCTGAGCAATTCCCGCTTGCTTTTTAGAGCTGCGCTTACCATGGCCACTACGATCAGTAATTCCAAAGAGGCAGTATAAGCAGCCAGCATGAGATCCCGCTCGTAGAAGAACATACTTTCCTTGATCTCTAGGCAGGATGAAACAAACCCATCTACAGTGGTGATCTCCTTAATTTCTTCCATTAGTTCTTTATAATCTCTAAGCAATACGGCACCCCTACCTCCTTGCCCCAATGGCGCCACGTGCTAACGCGTCGCAGCGATTATTAAGCTTATTATCACTATGGCCCTTCACTTTAATCCACTCAATGTCATGGATATCACCAAAGGCAATTAACTGCCGCCATAGATCCGCATTGCTCACCGGTTCTTTTTTCGCATTGAGCCAGCCATTTCTTTGCCAATTCTCAATCCACCCTTGCGTGAAGGCATTGACCAAATAGGCACTGTCGGAGTGGAGCTTTACTTTGCAGGGCTTTTTCAGGCTGTTTAATCCCTCAATGGCCGCCAAGAGTTCCATGCGTTGGTTGGTGGTCTCGGCCACGGATCCGGATAACTCCTTTTCATGAACGCCATGAATCAAAATCGCTCCCCAACCACCTGGTCCAGGATTGCCACTACAGGCTCCATC
>DHNI01000033.1:863-1085 GCA_002409455.1 Firmicutes bacterium UBA5420
GGATTGCCACTACAGGCTCCATCTGTGTAGATTTTCACTCGTGGTTTCAGATCCGCCAACCTCCTTTAACTTGGTTGATAGCCGACTCTGTTGGCAGAGCCGGAAGAAAGTGCTACAATATCAATAATACCATACTATACGATTTTTTGTATTTGGAGAGGGAATAATGAAGGGAAATCCAGAAAAAATCACAAAAGGTGCAGACTACCCAGGACACACCTG
>DHNI01000033.1:1261-8549 GCA_002409455.1 Firmicutes bacterium UBA5420
CCTCCGAGGACGAGGTGGTAGCCTGTCCCCGTTGTCGCAGCGTGCATCATGCTAACTGTTGGAAAAGTAAAGGTGGATGCGGTAAGACCGGGTGCCCCCAAGTAGCCCAAGCTGTAAAAGGCGAGCGCCCTAAGGGAGATGGGCCGCCTCCTCCCGTTTCGAAAAAGGTAATTATCGGCAGTATACTTGCGGCACTTGCTGTGCTTCTGCTACTAGTTCTGTGGCCGAAACCTCCTGACCCTGCCCTGGGACGTACGAAGATCGTCGTGTTTGGCGAAGCCTATTATGAGCTCAGTGAAAGCATGACAGAATTAGCGGCGAACTACAATGCCACAAGTGAAGACATCTATATTGATTTGCAGCTACTGCCACCTGGAACCATGGACACAAAATTGGTTGTTCTTATTGCGGCCAATGAGGCACCTGATGTGATGGCCATTGACGATGATCGTTTCGAATACTTTAAGGAACAACAAGTCATGTTGCCCTTGGGTGAAGAAGCTGGCGAGCCGATCTACGGAATTCAGCATCCAGGACAGTTGAGCCAATTGGTGGTGTGGCATGCCACCGAACATCCTGCCCAAGCCTTAGAAGTATTACACTATTTTGTGGATCACATTCCACTAGCAGATTTAGACCTGCTTAGAGAGATAGAGAGGGAGTCCGTGCCTTTGGGGCCAATAGGATAATTCAAAAGAAGCCTTGTCCGTTGCGGCGACGAGGCTTCTTTTCTTGCCCTTTGCTAAACCAGAAAATGCAAATCGGATTAGAACTGAACTTGCGGGACTTCCAGGGCCCCAGGAGCTGCCTCAAAGAAAGCTCTAGTCTCTCGGCCAAGTATACTCGCCACCATATTCATGGGGAAGCGGCGAATTGTAGTATTCCAAGTCTGGACAGACTCGTTAAAGCGCATCCGTTCGGTGGCAATGCGGTTTTCTGTACCCGCTAATTCATCTTGGAGACGGATAAAGCTCGTGTCTGCCTTAAGCTCAGGATAAGCCTCGCTTATAGCTAGAAGTCTGCCTAGAGCAGAATCCAAACCTTGGTTTGCTTCCATCTGCGCCTCTGGAGTTGTAGCACCTAAAAGACGCGAACGGGCATCGGCAACGTCAGCAAAGACTTGCTCTTCATGGCTAGCATAGCCTCTTACGGTGTTTACCAAGTTCGGGATTAAGTCAGCGCGCCTTTGAAGTTGATTTTCCACCTGGGCCCAACGGGCATCGACGGTCTCTTCTAGTTCAACAAGCTGGTTGTAGCGGCTTACCACACTCGAGCCAAGAAGTAATATAACTACTGCAATAACAATGAGAACTATCGTTCCTTTTTTCATGTCTTCACTCTCCTATTGTTGGGTTAAAATCGTCGTCCTGCTCCCCCACCTCCACTACGCCCTCCGCCAAAGCCACCGGAAGGTCTTGAACCGCCACCTCCAAAACCACCGCTCCCAAAGCCACCGCCTCGGGGCATGCGAGGTATGATTACCGTGCGGCCTGAACCACCACCGCCACCAACGCCTCCGCTTCCGCCCGGTGGATAGCGTCTTTGGCGGCGCATCAAGATAATGATCAACACAAAGATGGCAAAAGACAGGAACCAGCCTGAACCGCCTTCTTGTTCCTCTACAATTTCAAATTCTTCTCCGGCCAAAATGTTGGCATAGGCCACAGCCATGGCTGCGAGACCTTCACCGTAGGCCTGGTTCTTAAAGTGGGGCATTCCTTCCTGGTCGATTACCGCTCCAACAAGTCCGTCGGGCAAGACGCCCTCCAAACCATAGCCCGGCTCCACTTCGATGGCGCCTTCAGCTACAGCCAATACCATGATAAGACCGCTGTCATCTGGACCCCCTACTCCCCATTCGTTAAAGAGCGCTGTTGTGTACTCCTTAGGATCTAGAGGCGACGTTGTTGATACGGTGACTACAGCCAAGCCAATGCCCTGTTCACTCCAGAGCTTCTCTCCGAGTAGTTGCATCTCGGCTTTGCTCCTTTGGTCTAAAACATTGGCAAAATCATTAACGAAACCCTGTCGTGCAGGGAAAGCAGCAATGACAGAACTCGTTAACAGAAGGATAAGGACAAGGATAATACTACTGCGCAGGATTCTGCGACTCGATCTCATTATGAACTCCACCTCTTTCGGTGCAACGATTCACCGTGGCTCCCAAGGAGCTCTCCCAAGCCATAGTAATGCCCAAAACCATAGACCAGAGGATCAGCCGATGTTAAGTCAAAACGATCATTCTTGGCATACTCTTCATCATAATGTACACAGACGACTTTACCTAAGAACAAATCATGGCTTCCCAAGGAAATCACGCGGATGACACGGCATTCTACATTCACCGGACATTCTGCAATTAAAGGCACCCCCAGGCGAGTGGCAGATAGGGCAGTGAAACCGCATTCGGCAAACTTATCATAATCCCGTCCACTAGTCGTACCACAGATGTCAACAAGCTCCATTTGGCTAGCTTTCGGCATGTTAACCACAAATTCACCTGACTCTTTAATTATACCATAAGAATAACGCTCTGGACGAATCCCCAGACTGATGATTGCTGGATCTGAACATGCAACTCCTGCCCACGCCAAGGTGATAATATTAGCCGAACCCGAACTTTGGCAGCTTACCAGAACTGGCGGCACCGGATAGAGCCACGTCCCGGGCTGGCGTGTGATCTTCATGGTTCTTCACCCCCAATTGTGATCCTACGATAGACTTCCTCCCCCTCTACCCAGATGAAGTCATTGGCCGTAAACTCCTGAACCATCTGGCGCAACGCGTCCATTTCATGGGGGAAAGCTAAAATGTGAAATGTAACATGCTCTAAATATTCGCTGTCCTGGAGCATAACACCTTGCGTCAGTAATTCATTTTGGATCTTCCCTGAGTGAACGTAATCAACGGTAATGGCAATTTCCTGCGCCGGCACCATGCGCACAATCCCAGCAGCCTGCAATGCTTCACGCACAGCTCCACTGTAGGCGCGGATCAAGCCGCCTCGTCCTAGAAGGGTGCCGCCAAAATAGCGAGTGACCACCACGACGCAGTTTACTACCTGATGGTTCTTGAGTACTTCCAACATGGGAAGGCCCGCGGTACCACTAGGTTCGTTATCATCACTATATTTCTGAACTTCCTGATTCATACCAAGGATATAGGCGGGAACGTTATGCGTAGCATTCCAGTGCTCCTTGCGTACCTCTTCAATAAAAGCTTCCGCCTCTTCCTGGGTGTAGGCGTTCTTAATGCGGGCTATAAACTTGGATTTTCTTTCTATTAGCGTTATCTCTGTTTCCTTAGCTACCGTGCGGTATTCAACAAGCATTGTACCACCTCGAAGTAGTGTTCAACATCACTTTGCATCTTCCTTCCCGTTCTGCTATTCTAATCTAGTGAGAGGGGAATTGATACATGGACATAATCAGGCAACTTGCCACCGAATTAAAAATCAAGCCACACCAGGTTGAACATACTGCCGCACTTCTAGATGACGGCAACACCATTCCATTTATTGCTCGCTATCGTAAAGAGGCCACAGGTGAACTCGACGAGACCGTAATCAGGGATTTAGCGGAGCGCCTTACCTACCTGCGCAATTTGGAGGAACGTAAGGAAGAGGTTACCAGGCTCATTGACGCTCAAGAGAAACTCACGACCGATCTGAGCGCATCTATCCAAGGCGCTACCACACTGCAAGAACTTGAAGATCTTTATCGTCCCTTTAGGCCAAAACGCAGAACTAGGGCATCCATGGCTAAGGAAAAGGGACTCGAGCCCTTAGCCCTCAGGCTCTTGGAACAGGGTACCTTACACCCAGAAGTCTTGGCCGAAGCCTTTGTGAATGAAGACGCAACCACTTTGGAAGAGGCACTTCAAGGAGCCCAGGACATACTGGCAGAACAGTTCACCGATGATCCGGCCAATCGCGCCATGATCCGCAAATTTACCTTTGATACTGGATTACTGTTCAGTGAAAAGGTAGTAGGCACGGAAGCACCTGAAGCCGCAGAGTTTCAGATGTACTTCGACTATTTCGAAGATGTAGCCAAAATCCCGCCACATCGGGTGCTGGCCATCAACCGCGGCGAGCGTCTGAACATTTTAAAAGTGAGAATACAGGTGGATGTGGAAAAAGTTCACACCCTTTTGAGCAAAGAGATAATCACGGACAACACCTCTCCTGCAGCCCCTTACCTGCGCGAAGCCATTACCGATGGCTACGCCCGCCTGTTGGCACCCAGCCTAGAGCGGGATATTCGAGGAACGCTAACGGAGAAAGCAGAAGACCACGCCATTCAAATTTTCGCCAAAAACCTGGGGGATCTGCTCATGCAAAGCCCCGTACGGGGCCATCGAGTTTTAGGTATTGACCCCGCATTTCGAACGGGTTGCAAAGTTGTGGCCATAGGTGAATTTGGCGATCTCTTAGAGTATACCACGATCTATCCCCATGAACCTCAAAAACGCTGGGGTGAAGCGATAGATACTCTAAACGCCTTAGCTGCTAAGCACCAGCTTTCTCTCGTCACCATCGGCAATGGCACGGCCAGCCGCGAAACAGAACAACTCGTGGCCGAGCTGATTAAGAACCACTGTCCCAAGTTGCACTATCTCGTGGTGAACGAAGCAGGTGCCTCAGTGTACTCAGCCTCCAAGCTTGCTAAAGAAGAATTCCCTGATTTGGACGTATCCATTCGGGGTGCGGTCTCCATTGCACGCCGTGTGCAAGATCCTCTGGCAGAGCTGGTGAAAATTGATCCGAAATCAATCGGAGTGGGGCAGTATCAGCATGATGTGAATCAAAAAGAACTAACAAATACCTTGGGACAAGTGGTGGAAAGCTGCGTGAACCATGTTGGCGTAGAATTAAATACTGCTTCTAGCGCCCTTTTACGACATGTTTCTGGACTCTCGGCTCGGGTTGCCGATAACGTGATTGATTATCGGGCGAGCAACGGGATTTTCCAAAAGCGTTCTGAGCTCAAAAAGGTAAAGGGCTTAGGACCGAAGGCTTTTGAGCAGGCCGCCGGCTTTCTACGCATTGCAAACGGATCGAAGCCCTTAGATAACACCGCGGTTCATCCTGAATCCTATCCTCTTGCCCAGCAGATTCTGGAGCAAATTGGCTACAGTGAAGAAGACCTGCAAAATCGAGCAACGCTAGCTCAGATTCGGGAGAAGCTAAAGACCCTCGATGCGAAAGAAATTGCAGAGAACCTGGGGGCAGGAGAACCTACGGTACGCGATATCTTAGGAGCTTTAGGCCAGCCCGGACGCGATCCAAGAGATGAGCTTACCCCTCCCCTCTTTCGAGCAGATGTACTGAATATGGAGGATCTGAAACCTGGTATGGTGCTTCAGGGAACGGTACAAAATGTCGTGGATTTTGGAGCCTTTGTGGATATCGGCGTGAAAAAGGCGGGCTTAGTTCACATCTCTCAGCTCAGTGACAGATACGTAAGGCATCCCACCGACGTTATCCAAGTTGGAGATATTGTCTCAGTGCGTATTCTGGATGTAGAGGCCAAGCTTGGAAGAATTAGCTTAACCATGAAAACACAGCAGTAAAAATAACGCAGGCTGCTGCAAAACGAACGTATCGTAGTTCCTTCTGCAGCAGCCCTTTTCTTCTTCCTATTCGACAATAGTGGCGAATTGATACCAATTATGGGATGCATCAACCAACTCTTCAGCAACATAATAACGATCCTTACCCTTGAGTTCGCCATCTGCATATCTTGCTCCCCAACTGTTGGGGTCGTACACTTCAAAATACGTGAGATCATCGACCTCCGCATATCCCTTGACGAGGGTTAGGAATCGCCGCGTTTGGAGGTAAGCCACTCGTGTATACCAAGGGCAGCCCGCTTGCCTGCTCCCATGGCACTAATCACTGTTGAGGCTCCCGTTGCAATATCGCCACCGGCCCAGACGCCTGGGATACTGGTAGCCCCCGCTTCATCAACGGTAGCAATATTACCCCACTTATTCAACTCTAGTCCTTCCACTCTAGTAGTCAGAAGCGGATTCGCCCCCTGGCCTACCGCGACAATCACTGTATCCACCTCTAGGGTGAACTGGGATCCAGGTATCTCCACTGGTCTCCTGCGACCGCTGCTATCTGGTTCTCCCAATTCCATCTTTACGCAATCCATCGCCCGAACACGAAACTGATCGTCTCCAAGAATGCGGGCAGGATTGGTAAGCAGCATCAGCTGAATTCCTTCCTCCTCCGCGTTCTCAATCTCTTCGAGGCGAGCAGGCATCTCCTCGCGGCTCCTGCGGTAGACAATATACACTTCCTCTGCTCCGAGCCGAAGCGAAGTACGAGCCGCGTCCATAGCAACATTACCTGCCCCAACGACAGCCACACGTCGACCAACCTTGATAGGCGTATCGTATGCGGGGAAGAGATAGGCCTTCATCAGATTCGCTCTAGTCAGAAACTCATTGGCACTATACACACCGTTTAGGTTTTCCCCAGGGATGTTCAAGAAATAGGGTAAGCCTGCACCGGTAGCAATAAAGGCTGCAGCGTATTCACCAGAGTCCAACATTTCATTGAGATCAAGTGTAAGCCCAACGGCAACATTGGTGATCACATTGACGCCCAGTGATTTCACATATTCTACTTCTTCATCTACAATGGCTTTGGGCAGACGAAATTCGGGGATTCCGTAGCGCAAAACTCCCCCTGTATCGTGGAGGGCCTCGAAGATGTCAACCTCATAGCCATAACCTGCCAAATCAGCGCCGCAGGTCAATCCTGCTGGGCCCGAGCCAACTACGGCTATACGCTCTTTATACTTTGGTTCGGGCTTCTCTGAGCTGACTTCATTACCTTTTGCCTTCTTGGCAGCACTAGCCTGATCAGCCACAAAACGCTCTAGCATTCCAATGGCAATAGGTTGTCCCCTCTTTGCCAAGACACAGACTTGCTCACACTGTGTTTCTTGGGGACACACCCTGCCGCAGATAGCTGGCAAGCTATTCTTTTCTTTGATTTTTGCGTCTGCAGCTTCAAATTGGCCCTCGAGTACAAGTTGAATGAACTCAGGAATGGGCACTTGTACAGGACACCCACTTACACAAGGTTTGTGTTTGCAGTTTAGACAGCGCTCTGCCTCCGCCATGGCCATGACTGGGTCTAACCCCAGGGCTACTTCTTTAAAGTCCGAACCACGCTCTATAGGATCCCGCCTGGGCATCTCAACTCTGCTCTTTTTATCTCGTGTCATTTATCGTTATTCCCCCTTACAGCTTGACATGCGTGAGAATGCTG
>DHNI01000033.1:8783-9306 GCA_002409455.1 Firmicutes bacterium UBA5420
TCTACACAGGTGAATTTCGTCTTGCCGTTGATGGTAACTCGGCAGCCGCCACACATCCCTGTACCGTCAATCATGATAGAATTTAGGCTAACGGTGGTTGGCAAATCAAACTCCTTCGTGACTTTACAGGCCGCTTGCATCATGCGAGCGGGGCCAATAGCCAAAGCCTTATCATACTTTTCGCCCTTCTGAAGACGCTCGCGCAAGGGATCTGTTACTAGGCCCTTTATTCCATAACTACCATCATCTGTCACCAAAATAACCTCATCACTCAACTTCTCCACTTCATCCTGCAAAATCAACAGATCCTTGGTGCGGGCTCCGAGGATCGAGACAATCTTGGCCCCTTTCTTGCGATAGGCTCGTAGCAATGGTAGCATCGGTGCCACGCCGATTCCGCCCATAACAGCAATGACGCGATTGGCCTCATTAATCTCGGTGGCAGTTCCGAGGGGGCCAAGCACGTCTTTCACCATATCTCCCACCTGGATGTTCACTAAATCCCTGGTGCTTTTACCCACCG
>DHNI01000033.1:9442-9670 GCA_002409455.1 Firmicutes bacterium UBA5420
CTGAATGATTAACGTAAGAGTTCCACGCTCAGCATCGTGATCAGAGATCGTCAGGGGTATCCTTTCGCCTACATCTGACACTCGAAGCATAACAAAATTGCCAGCTTGCGCCTTGGCGGCCACGAGGGGAGCTTCAATAACCATTCTATAGATATTTTCTGCTAATAGGTCTTTTTCAAGTACCTTAAACATTACATCCACCTCCACTGCTAACATTATATTGTATTT
>DHNI01000080.1:0-1394 GCA_002409455.1 Firmicutes bacterium UBA5420
TCTGCCATTCTCCACCAGAAAGGTCAATTCCTTCTCCACCGACTTTTCCTAGGGCTGTGTCGAGGCCCTTCGAAAGGATCTTTATTTTATCCCATAGACCGATCTTCCCAAGCACATCAATAGCTCTCTCGTCGTCTTCTATACCATACATAGAGCAACCTGAGCCTATCATTACGTTGTCTCTAATCGATATCTGATACTTCACAAAATCTTGGTAGACAATGGAGACTAATCCCAGCAGTTCGGCCCTAGTATATGTGCGCAGTTCACGGCCATCTAAAAGAATTTCGCCAGTGTAATTTCTGTAGAGGCCCATCATGAGTTTTGCCAACGTAGATTTTCCTGCCCCGTTTGGGCCAACTAAAGCATAGTGTTTTCCCATAGCAAAGTCATAACTGAAGTTCAACAATGCTGGTGTCTGGGAGTTGGGATAACAAAAGGTCACATCCTTGAAGCTGATCATGCTAATCGGCTCACCCGCGCTTCCAATTTGTAGATCGCCACTCTTTTCGTTTTCGGGTAAGGCCATGAACCTGTAATAGTCTGATAAGTAGTGCGTGTTCGAAACAAAGTTCTCAAGGATATTTGCGAAATCCCAAGACATCATGTGAACGAGTGAAAGTACCTGAGAGACGATGCCGATATACAGCCCTGTACTGAGCCTTCCGGTCCGCACAAACGGAATAAGGGTGATGGCCATCACAACGCAGATAACTGTTGTAGATACGCTTGAGACAGCCGTCTTGAGATAATTCCTCAACATTGCCTGCGCGTCTATTTGTCGGGCAAGGGAAAAGTGTTTCTTCCAGAGGGCGTTAAAATACTCGGAGAAAGAAAAAAGCCCTCTCTCATCTGCATAATCCCTGACTATCAATGCTTCTCTTATGGCCTTAGCTCTTCTGAACTGTTTTCTGCCCTCTTCATAGGCGCTATAGTCTTCTTCTCCAGCCCTCTTTGCTAAGGGTACAATTAGAACGAACATGATCAGAGTTATCAAGCCCACCGGTACGCTTCTTGAAAACAAGACGAGGATGATGGATAGTATCCTAACTGAATAGCCAATGAGGCTCAGGATTGTCTGGAAACCTCCGAAGAACCTTTGACCAATCCCTTCTCTCACCACATCAACTAGGTTATTAATCTCATTATCCTCAAACGCTTCAAAATCCAGCCCGTCAATCTTGCTTAGGAATCTGTCCTCCATGAGGCTGTTTCCCTGTAATTGGAATTTATTGTTTATCAAGTTCAAGACAGCGGTGAGTCCGTACTCGACTAGATAAAACAAGAAAAGTAGAGTCGCAGAGACCAAAAGAAGTTGAGAATTCTTCTGATCAGCGACAAAATCAATGACGCTATCGATAAATGCTGCAACTGCTAAGGTCTTAAAGAGTGGG
>DHNI01000080.1:1652-11163 GCA_002409455.1 Firmicutes bacterium UBA5420
CATGTACCTATTGATGGCCTTTTCATCCCCCTTGTGATGGTACTAGTAGAGTTGCCCGTTAAGTGAGCTATTTGCTGTCAAAGGCTCCTATATGTGGAGGACGCGCTCGCACCCTAAAGTGGATCCAGGATTGAAAGGGATCGTGTTGCATGAAATGAACTGAAAATGCCTTTGACATCGCCAACTACGGCTTCCCGGATTTGCATTGTGCCCACAACCACAATGTTAGTATACAACATCACGCTTTACTTTTTGATGACCAATACTCCCGAGCAATAGGACATCTTTAAAAAGTCAACCTGCCAATCGGGAAAGATGCCCTTTATTTCGTCAGCCACAAGGTACTCTTCTGCTTCGTCCCAGAGTTCGTGATCCTTTGTCCTGGCATCTTCTAATTCTCGTAGAGACTGAAAAGCAACGTCTCCAAAGACTATTGCACCACCGGGCTTGAGATACCCCATCAGTTCGAGAAAAAGTGGCTTCTTCTGGTCATCCGTCAAATGGTGGATTGCGTAGGTACTGATAATCCAATCAAACGAAGCGTCTAGGATTTTGGGGAGACCTTTTGTAAAGTCCCATTGGATCAGATTTGCTTGAGGCATCTTTTCTTTGGCAATTTCCATCATGCGCTTGGAGAAATCAATACCAGTAATCACATACCCATCATCATATAATCTCCGAGTCAAAATGCCGGTTCCAAAACCAATATCTAGAACGTTTCCAACTCTTCCTCTGACTATTCCATAAACTGTGTTTAAAACCCTCTGATATCCGGCGAATGGATACGTATCACTTTCTTCGCCAATCCGAACATCTTTGTCGTATCCATCAGCCCATAAGTCAAAACCGCGATGGCCTAACAAAGTCGTTTCCTCCAATTTGAGTTTTTTGTACAGTAAATAAGACCACTTGCTTTTAGTAAACCCTGTTCTTTCAACCATCAATTCAGCTTCACGTTGCATGACAGGATCATCCGAATCCGATTCTAGTAATACGAATCCGTTCTTTTGATAGAAGGAAATCGCCCAAGGAGCATTTTTCAGTACTTTTAGAAAACAAAGAGATAGTCCTAGCCCGCTTGTACCATCTATCGCGAAGTTCAAAAGCCTTTGCGCAATACCCACTCGCTGGTTCTCTTTCCTAACATATAGTCCGGTCACCAATAAATAAACACTTAATACTTTATAGGAAATCCACCCTAGGACGATTTCCTGATCTTCGATCAAGAATACATGATCCGTTTTGACTATTTGTTTGAATGTCTCTAGCTCCCCGTCTGCTCGCACTTCAGGTTTGTGTACCTGATTTGCGCTATTATAGCAATCAAGAAGGCGTCCTGCATCATCGCCTCTTGCGGGACGAATGTAATCATAGTTTTGCATAATATCTTGCCTCCAAACCAATCGTTCCGTAAATCTTGGCTTTCAGCTTAGCAAAAATCTAATCCTTAGCCAACAACAAGACTTGTTGAAACTCTACGCACTTTCCAGGCCCTCTAAAATCTCGCTTAGGTGCCCTTCGTGCAACGTATAGACTGGACAGTTGGGACAGTCAGACAGCATTACATCGCGCCATTCCATCTTTTCTTCGCAATCTGGCATAGCTCGGTAAAAGCTAACCCAATCGTATTCCCAGCAACTAATTTGTAGTGCGTATGGTGGGCACTTTGATTCTGTTGGATCAGTACCTTCAAAACAGCACTCCTTGATTTCCCAACATTTCATAAGACCACTCCCCTGTGCATAATTCATTGGCGTATCCCGTCAAGGTACGTCTGCATTTCTTTTGCAATTCTTCTATACTCAATGTCATGGACGTAGTGAGAACAATCCAGTTCAATTAACGCCCCATTAGCGAGGGTGGAGATATAGCTGCGCTGATAACTACGCCATTTTTCTTCATTCCATCCCGTCCCCTGGCCGTTGGAAGCAAAAATCAAAACAGGAATATCAATAGTTCCGTTTTTACCTACAAAAGTAGCATTCGCCTTTACTTGCTGTATTTCATTTAGCATAGTCTTAGTGGCCGTTCGCCGATAAAAAACAGCTCTATATAGTTCTTTTTCTGCTTCGGTTAGCGTTCCATACTTAATAGCATCACTTTCAGCTAAACCTGGAATCCATCGGATAATGCCGATGTCTGCAAGAAATTTCCCAAGTCTAGTTATGGATAGATTGACAGTATAGTTTTCATAGGCCCCGGGGACTGCCATATCTAAACCAATGATTGCGGTTACTTCATCGGGATATGTTTGCGCCCAATAAATCGCCTCAATTCCAGACATGGAATGTGGGCAAAGCGTAAATGGTCCTTGTATGTCAGCTAGGGCAAGTGCCTGCCTTGTATCGAAAAGTAAAGAAGCGAGATCCCTACCTACATCTTCTACATCACTAAAACCATATCCCGTTTTCTCAACCACCACAATCCTATACTTACCACTTAGCAGCGAATATAACGATTTGAAATCCAAAACTGGCGAGGACGTCCCACCGCCCGACATAAATACCAGCGTCATTTCGCCATTTCCTTCAGAATATACATTTAACATCCGCCCATCGACTTGCACCTTTTGTCCTATGGGAACGTAGATTCTATCCTCTCTTAGGAGTTGAATGCTATGATTAGTGTAACTAAGGACAACTGCAATGATAGGCAAAATTATCAATATTGACAGGATCGTGCCTGTTCGCCTTTTCACGTTTTCCCCCCTCAGGCTTCACGCCCTCATTATAGTCCTACCAGTACTAAGGTGATTACCTATGTGACGTGAATCCAAATCCCATGGTTTACCACTGCAACCATGTCTTCCTTTTCATAGGCATCAAAGCATTTCTCAAAGTGAAATGGCTCTGTCGACGAATAGCTTCATCCATGCAATAAAGTAATCCTGTCAAAGCTAAAGTAAGAGGGTGACAAAACCTTGACTTAAGCGTACCACTGGGCTTGCGCGCGATACATTTCCGCATACTTTCCTTCGTTAGTGATCAGCTCAGCGTGGGTACCGTCTTCAACGATTCTACCATTGTCAAACACGAGGATCCGATCGGCTACACTTGTGATACCAAGCCGATGGGAAATCAGGATTGTGGTTTTGTCGCCAGTCAACCTCGAAAAATGTCGATATAAATCGGCTTCAGCAACTGGGTCGAGTGCTGCTGTAGGTTCGTCTAGAATCATCATCCGCGCCTTATCACGATAAAGTGCCCTGGTCAGAGCTACCTTTTGCCACTGGCCTCCAGAAAGATTATTGCCGGTTTTACTGAATGTACCCACTTCTTCATCAAAGGCCAAGGGTTGCTCTTTAATGAAGTCATATGCTCCTGTATCTATAGCATAAGCCTTGAGTTCATTGTCTGATGCCTGTTTTGTGCCATCCGCGATTGTAATGTTCTCCCTAATTGTCGCTTCATAGCGGCCAAAACTTTGAAAAACGACAGAAATAGCCCGGCGGGCTGCCAGCAGATTGTCTCGCAGATTGTATCCGCCTATAGTGATATTACCTGTAGTGGGTTGATACACTCCACACAAGAGATTGACAAAGGTAGATTTACCAGAGCCATTTTCACCAACAATCGCCACCTTTTCGCCCTGTTTTATATGGACAGATACATCCTTTAGGGCAGCATCACTAGAATTGGGATAGGTAAAGCTCACTTGTTCAAACGCGATATCTGCTGTAGTGAATGTCCGAGGGCTCTCCTCTAGCTTTTCCTGGGGTGTGTCATTTAGCTCAAAAAAGTCTTTCATATACTTGATATCTCCAAAAAAACGGGCAATACCAGAAAACAGTTTCGTCGTTACGGTCTGCAGTTGACCTGCCATCGTAAAAACCAGCATAAATACGCCCAACCCCAAAATGGGGTTCTGGTAGATTTGAAAGGCAGTCACAAGCAAAACGCCAATATAGACCACATTGCGCAGAATATCAGCGATCGAATTATAAATTACATGCTTACGACTCAGCTCATTTTTTATTTCTAGATAGTAATCCGAAACTGAACGCCATTTTGCCTTGACCCAAGGATAGATACCGTTAAAGCGCAAATCAGCCATGGAGCGGCACCGCTCATTTGCACCAGCCCCGATATAAAAGAGGTGAACCGACATGGCCCCTTCTTTCATTGTCTTGGTCTTATTACGATATTCTTCATCCTTCTGTAAAATGGATAACACAACTGCAGGGATGCAGGTTATAAGCAATATAAAAACCACCCACGGACTAACATCCATAAGTACGATGATGATACTCACAAAGGTAATAAAGTACTGGATAACCAATAAAACTTGCTGCATACTTTCGGCAACACGCTGGCCTCCATAGCTTTCCGCAAAAAGCAGTTTGTCGCGGAAGTCTCCTTCGTTTTCGATATACTTATACTCTACACGGCTCGTGCAATTAATGATGGCTTTCTTGATATATGCCACTGTATGCAAAGAATCGGCCTCATAATAGTAATCCTGCATGCTCGTATAGGCGGCTTGAATCACGTACAGTACCATCAGGACAGCCAGAGTGCCAAATGCTGGTGTTGCGACTATCGTTGGATCACGCTGTGATAACAACTGGATCTGATCCGTAAATCTAGCTAACGTTCGTGCAATTACAATTGGCAAGAAAGCAACTACAAACCCAATTAGATTGACAATCAATGATCTGGTACCTTTTGTTTTGACACTAACGGTTAATGCTCGTCCTGCAATCCGTAGAGTGTCTCGAAAACCAATTCGTGTTAGTTCACTCATGCCGTCACACCACTTTCCCCTAAAGCCATACCCTCTGTATCATACCACTTGGCCTGCTCAGAGAAAAACTCGGCATACACGCCATCTAATGCCAATAATTCTTCGTGGGTACCATTTTCCACGAGTTCTCCACCCGATAACACTAAAATTCGATCGGCCAAACGGGCAAAGCCAACTCTATGACTTACTAGAATGGCAGTGCGTCCTGCAATCCGATTCTTTATATGAGCAAACTGCTCCATTTCTGCAAGGGGATCAAGCATAGATGCTGGCTCGTCAAAGACTAGCACATCTTTGTCACTCATATGTGTACGAGAGACGGCCACCCTTTGGCCTTCCCCACCAGATAACACCGCACCGTCTTTATACACCTGTTTACCAAGCAAGTTATCTAAACCCTTGGGCATTTTGGCGATTAGCTTCTCGGCCCCTCCCCGCCCCATCGCCTTCAAGATCATCTCCTCATTATTAATCTGTTCAATATTCCCGATTCCCACATTTTCTCCTAAAGTAAAATGAAAAAGATAAAAGTCCTGAAAAAAGGCTCCAATTCTACTGCTCAAAAAGCCGTGTTTGTAATCCTGATGGGCTCTGCCCATGAACTTTACCTGACCACTAGTGGGGCGGTATAAGCCCATGAGTATCTTGACAAGGGTAGTTTTGCCTCCCCCATTTGCCCCTACAAGCGCTACTGTCTCCCCTTTCTTGATTTGAAAAGAGAGATCTTTGAGTACAGGTATCCCTTCACGGTACGAGAAGGACAAATCTTCTGCCTCAAAAACAACACTGCCTTCTAATGGCTTACCGGCCTTCCCCTCTTCTGCTTTGGGATCAAGTTGGGGAGTGCCTGTAAAGAATTGCCTTTGAATATCTAATCCATAAAGTCCATAATCCATCCGTTGGTAACTTCTAGCGATTCCATCAATCGCAGTGGAGAGACTAACACACATAGTAAAACTCATCAGAAAGAGATCCGCGCCCATGCTACCCTCCGCTACGCGTAGGACAGAATAGCCCAATACAATCGCCATGAATATATGGAAACTCGCACTAGTAAAAAAACGCAACTTTGCGTAGCCTGCGGCCTGCCGCAACATCATCGCCTCACCTTTTTGGTGTGCTTTTTGCCAGCTATCCCCAATCCTTTCAGCACTTTCATAAATACGAACCTCTTTGGCTGTATCCCCATCTCGTGCCAAGTGTTCAAAATACTCGGCGTGTCGCAAGTGTTCGCGCAATTCGCTCCAGACAACACGGATCTTACTTGAGAGAACAGAGTTCAGGAAAATAACACCCACTACATAGAGCAAGGCAGCAAAGAAAATAACTTTAGATGTAGAAAAAGCAACGACCATGAGTGCACCAATGGAAACAAGTTTAGCTATCAATGAACATCCTGAACTCATTAAGTCCGTGAGAGATCCGCAACGAGAGATGGCTGCAAAATACTCATCGCTCTTTTCCTTCTTGGCAAGTTCTGTCATAGAAATGTTCTGGGCGGCATCCATCATCACTTCTTCTAATCCTAAATAATAGGCATCAAACATCCTCATATAAAGGAAGTCATCATTGAGCCGCGCTGATAGCCCGGATATTGTAAGAATTATCCCCAGGGTAATAATGCTAGGTACTACATCAGAGAATTGTCCTGAACCTGTGGTTAGAAACTGCGATAAACTTGCTGTAATACTCCTATGATATGTAAGCGCTATGGCGGGCAAAACTGCTAAACCAAGGCTCAAAAAAAGCCACCACAGCAGCATCTTCTTCTCGATCCTCCATGCTAACGAAAGACCCCAAGCACCAGCTTTGATCTTGTTCATTATCTACACAGCCTTTCCGAACGCTGTCTTTCTCCGTTAGATATAGTAAGAAAATTTAATATGGGCAATGGCCCTTCTTGATTTCCTTGCAGACTTAGCTAGGGGTTGCTGAACGGTTAGATATCAGCAACACAAAACCTGATTTCGAGTGAAAATAGCCTCCTGAAAAAATGGGTGAGAAGAATTCGAAGCTTGCGCTCCAAGTTCATCACCAACAATTGCATGGCAATAACAGTCTCGCAGCTCTCTTCGAGACGGGTCATGACTAGGCCAAGTCCGTAAAAGCGCTTGCCCTCTCCGAACTTCCCTTCGACGCCATTGCGAATCTTGGTGTCTTCTCGTTCTTGCTTGCGCTGTGCCTTTAAGACTTTTGGATCTTTGGAAGGACGACCCAGGGGCGGACCTGAAAGACGTATGTTGTGCATTTTACAGAACTGAAGATTGTCTCTGTTACGGTAGATCTTATCGGCATAGATGACAGATGGGTAATGGCCGTGTCTCTCTTTGAATCGCTCCGCTGAATCTTGAAGTGTAATACCTTCATTGAAAGCATCGAAACTTAGCTTTTCCATGAAGGTGAATCCATCAACTATGCCAACTGCCAGCTTAGCCCCAAACTCGACGGATGCTTCTTTCTTTCCACGGACGATGGGGCGTACAAACGGCATGTGGAGGCTGACAATACGATCTGGAATACTGTGCTTTTTCTCCTGATGCATCTCAAGTTGTTGCCGATAGAGTTCTTGAACAACGAACAAATTTCGATACTGACGGCGATTGAGGAGTGTCAATGGGCTGATTTGTACTAGCTTTTCGATGGTTCTCAGGTTGCGAGCAACCTAGCGCAACTGCTGGCCATTGGTCTTGCGAATCTCTCGTTTTGAATGCTTCCTTTTCCGTTCAAATCGAAGATACTGTTTTCTGGCTCTTTGCCGATATGTCCTAGGTTTCTCTCGCTCCCCGACATGAGGGGCATGCAACACATCAATGATCTCTTCTAGGGCTTCTCTCGCATCATTCAGCAATCTAGAGTCAGTTGGGTACTGAATATCCACGGGGACGCAGGTAGCATCGAGAATCGAGTTTCCCTTGTTCTCTCGCCCCTCAGAGCTTGGCTCTTCATCGTTTTCTATGGTTCCAGTTCTCTCCGTTGGAGGTTCGTTATCGTCATTGTGAGAATCCTGTTCTTCTAAAAACATCAACTCATTGAGCTCGTTGATGATATCTTTGCCGAGGCGTTTACGAAAGTGAACCAGAAGGGATGGATCAAATAGACGTTCCTGAATGAAACCAGGCAAGCCAATAAAGTACTGCAAATAGGGGTTTTCAGTGATTTCATCGACAGTGTCGCGGTCAGAAAGGTTTTTCTTGTTCTGAATGATGAGGGTTCCTAGAGCCAATCGCACAGAGTAGGCCTTTTGACCCGTATTCAAGTTCCCTAAAGCCTCAATGTATCGTTCTTCTACGATATCCCAAGGTATCATTGCGGCCAACTGGCACCAGCGATTCTCAGGATTCAATTGTCCTGCAAATGGCATAAAAAACTCATGGGGTAAAAGTAGTTGCTTGGCGTTATGTTTATACAAGATTCTCAGCTCCAGGTGCAAAGTTATTTCAAGAAAACAATGATTTCTTGGTACTATTATAGCACAAAAGGAGCTTGAAATCCTCTATCCACCGATATTTGACTATTGTTCAGCAACCCCTAGCTACCGTTCCCCATTTAGACGATCTATGGCTAAGGTACTAATGTGTTTCAGCTCCTCGATTTCGAATTGAGACTGTAGCTTATTCTTCGAAATCCCTAAGATTAGGGAAATATCTTGTATTCTCTTCGCTTAGATCACCCCTAAGCGCATGATATGATGCCAGCTGTTCGCAGGCCGCGCGCGCGCTCACACTATTTTAATCCCTTAATCGTAAGGTACTTCCGCACTCCTTGCACATAGAGGTCGAGAGGCTCTGCACCGTTGGTGTGTAGATCCTGGAAAATTCCCTTAAAAACTGCATAATCGTTGGACTCGCGCCCAGTACTTAGCTTATTACCTGGTAGCATGTCGTGATAGAATGCCGCCAGTGATTCAAAGGCCATGTAACTGACGAGACCATATAGGTCTGGATCCTGTAGTCTTGGATGGTTCGCTCATAGTCTTGAATAGTTTCCTGAAGGTGTGGCAAAAGAATGTGAATTCCAATCTCGTGGCTTGCCATAGCAACCATGTCTTCTTTGTCTTGATTATAAAAAGCACTGTTTTTGCCCAAAGATAGGTTGTTCCAAGATGGTCCATGTTGCCCGGCAAAGTACAAAATGATTTTGTAATGCTCCTTTTCGAATTGCAGGCCAGTACACTCTTCCCAGTGTTCAATGAGATTAGGCTCCATCATTTGATTCAGCACTTGCGAGCACCTAATTAGAACTGGGTGTATATTCGGCCAGATTTCCTTCTTGTAGGTATCAAAATTATCCACATAAATCCGGCCTATTTTCGCGAAAACCCTATCAAGGGGTAGAATTTCTTGCTTCCATGTTTGGTCATCGGCACTGAAAAAGCGAATCATGTGTTGAGAATGCAAGGTGTATTGTTCAAAAGGCCGGTGACTTTTACGCTTAATTGCTTCATCCCAAGCCGCAAAGTAATCGCTGAACTCCTCAGTTGTCTCAAAGTTGAAGTAAGAAGGCGTAAAATACAGGAGATCAGCAAAGGGGCCCTGATCTCTGCCATAAAATGAATACAGCTCAGCATTGGCGCGAAGGTATTCCAAAGATGTGGGCATAAGGCTACTCGCATATTGTTTCACGTAGGCAGGGTCATCAAACCCTGCCTTGGCTAAAGTGTAGAGATGCGTTACGTAGTTGACGCCTAGTTCAACATCGAAAAAGACTTGTCTACCTGCTTCTTTAATTTCAAACACCACCTATCGCGGTTACATCCGAGTTACTTGAA
>DHNI01000080.1:11343-13656 GCA_002409455.1 Firmicutes bacterium UBA5420
AAACCAGCCGTGTCAGGGTAGCCCTGTGGCAATGGCTACAAACGTTCCTGTATATCCCGTTGAAGTCACCTAGAAACTTTGTGGCCAAATTGCCAATCTTAACACCATTGAGACTGATGAATATATTGCGATCAATGGTAAATCTATACTGTGCATAAAGATAAACCGTATAAAGAAGTGAGACGATCATTGGTACTGCAACATAATTCTCCAGTTTTTCCCTGCCCATGCCTATCCCCCCAAATGGGGTCATCTTCCATGCTAAACGAAAGCCCCCGAGCAGCCGTTTGTCGAACCAACCTTCAAGGCTGATTTCTCCCCAGAATCACAGGTAAACCTAGACGCTCCATTCAGGAAACTTCTCTCGTACAGTCCGCTGAAACTCCTTAGCATCCGGGTCGTTTTCTGCACCACCCTTCCATTCGGAGTAGATCCATGAAAAAGCTGTTTCCGGGTCATCCGGGGCCCAGTTCTTAAACTCTGAATCGCTTTGTTCACTGTATATAACAATCCCCTCCAGCACGCCTAAGCAATATTGCTGCGCTTGACTGGCCATTCCAGCATCCTGGTATTCGCGGATACGCTCAAGATATGGCGTGAGAACCTCCTCAATCATCACCCAGGACTCATCTGATGGATCGGTATATCCATAGCGCGAGGACCCCGACCGATCCCAGAGGTCCTCAACCTGAATTCCATCTAAGTTACTATACACCTGTGAAGCGATGAACTCCATATCGATAGTAGAAATGAGATTTTCGATTTGTTCCTGGACTGCTTCGCTAATTGATCCTCCCCTGGCAATCAGCCTTTGAAGAACTAACTTGGCCTCAAATTCATCAAGAGCTCTAATCCTGAGAGTTCCACCCGTCTGGATGATGCTATTCCCGACATCATGTTTTTCTACCATCTCTTTTCTCCACCTTTCGTGTTGAGATCAGGAGCGAATACAAACCGCTTGCCAAGAGCCGAGTAACGCTGACGTTGTTCTGGGACAAGTACTGCGAACAATGTCGTGTAGCAAACGAAGTTTGGCTTAAGTACACTCAGTTCTGCAGCAACTATCACCTTAGCCAAAGATAAAGCCATCAAATGTAGATTATTCGGCGGATAAATTGCACAAATATTGCTCGACAATCCAATCAGTATTTTCACAAATTGA
This sequence comes from Firmicutes bacterium UBA5420, assembly GCA_002409455.1. Lineage (GTDB taxonomy): Bacteria > Bacillota > Limnochordia > Darwinibacteriales > Darwinibacteriaceae > UBA5420. The sequence goes on from DHNI01000080.1 coordinate 12,506, forward strand.
TCTTGTGCCATCAACATGTATCACGGGACAAACAAGAGTCACTGCCCATTGTTCGATTCTTGACAGGGAACGCGATGCTACGAAATCAACAAATCCCAAATGCTGTTCGTACATATCGCCACCTTCACAAACGCGTTTTCCGTGCTGCTTAAATGCTCGTTGTTTTATGCGTCCAATACGGATCTCAAGCGGTGCCGACAAAAAAACAGTGAAGTCATAGTGCATGGAATTTCCGATGCCAAAAGTGGTAATCTTCAATATCCATATATGTGTAATTCAGAACGCGTGCTAATTCTCGCCCAAGTGTAGACTTCCCGCTGCCATTTGCTCCAAATATAAGTATTCCTTTTGGCATTTTTACACCTAACTCGCTTATCACGCATTAGTTACCATATTGGTATGGTACAAAAGGTAGAATTGCCCATGTTACATCGTCAGCAAGAATGTTTTGCACTCCTAATTTAGCGTACCCAACCGTAGCCCTAGAACATGGGTATTGCTTACAAGATACGCAAGTAGTACAACCTTTTTCTATTGCACATTGAAGCTGGTCGCATAATTCTGTATGACATCCTGGTGTACCGCATCCCGTGCACCTCATTGACCAGTCGACATTATTATACACTCGGGTTAATCGCGCCTCCAATTCTTTCCTGAATTCTTCGCTAATTGTACCACCTAAAAAGTGAATGCATAAATCGCATCTGTGACCACATTTACCGTAAACCGCGTTTTCTTTTGGAAATGGTTTTCGGTTTGGTTTTTTCTTGAGTAGGATCATTTTTTTGACAGCTTCTAGTGTCTCCAGTGTATCCACCCGTATGAGCATCCACTTACCGTCGTGATACGTGTGCGCTTTATCATAAAGGTCAACGATGGATCCCGGAAACTTATCTCTACACGCTTCGAACTTCTCTCGCTCAGTTTTTCCAAAAATCACCTGAAAATCATAATGATCCTCATGTATGTTGATAGACAGAATGGTCTTCTTTCCTTGGCGAAACTTCAGGCAATCAATTTCGTAGTACTTACCTAACACCTCGTCTAAGACATACTTGCCCCGCATGAAGCGCATAATCTCTTCACTGACTTTTTGCAGTTCGCTTTTTTCATTCATTTTGTATCCTCCCTATTGTGTTATTCTTAAATCA
>DHNI01000038.1:0-7001 GCA_002409455.1 Firmicutes bacterium UBA5420
CGCATTTGCGGGGTTTTTTTTGTGCGCATGACTGTCAAAAACGGGGTCAAATCAGGTGAAATCAGGGCTACTACACACACACTACACACAGGCTACACACAAATCAAATTGCGCTAATAGCTTTCCTTAGCTCCTCGATTTCAGGGTGGGTATAGGTGTTCGCGATGTAGCCAAAAGTAACAATGCGTATACCTTCAGTTTGTAAAAGGGCGAAAAATGTTGAAGGATAATGACCCTTAATTAGGAATGCTTATAGAGAGATCGAAAAAAGGAGCTTTAGCAATGAACACAAATGATGTTCCACGCATTAGTGTCGAAACGTTAGAACGTTTCATGCTCGATGTACTTACAGGAGTGGGCGTGCCCCTTGAGGACGCAAAGATTGTTTCGGATGTTTTAATTACTGCCGATAGATTCGGGATTGACTCCCATGGGATTAGTCGGCTAAAACCAATCTACTATAACCGCATTAAAGATGGTATACTAAATCCGATTACAAAGACGGAAGTGGTTCGAGAAGGGCCGACTACAGCCGTTATTGACGGGAACCATGGTATGGGTCATGTGATCTCCAAACAGGCCACTGAACTGGCAATTAAAAAGGCTAAAGAATATGGTATGGGTATGGTTGCAGTTCGTAACTCCAGTCACTACGGAATTGCCGGCTATTATACCTTGATGGCAGCCAATGCCGGGATGATTGGGATTACAGGTACGAATGCCCGTCCATCTATTGCACCGACCTATGGTATTGAGCCCATGCTTGGCACCAATCCACTGACCTTTAGTCTACCATCAGACGAAAAATTCCCCTTCTTCTTAGACTGTGCCACCTCCATGAGCCAAAGAGGCAAAATCGAGGTATACGATCGCTTAGGTAAAGAAATTCCTGAAGGCTGGGTGATTGGCAATGACGGTCATACTCGAACAGACACTCATGCTATCTTGAAGGATCTTACCAGGGGAGAAGCAGCTTTGACCCCACTTGGTGGTATTCTTGAAGCCACAGGCAGCCACAAGGGCTATGGTTATGCTACAGTCGTAGAGATTCTCTCCGCCGCTCTGCAGGGTGGAGCCTTCCTCCACGCTTTATCTGGCGAGAAGGACGGGAAAAAGGTACCTCATGCCTTAGGTCACTTCTTTATTGCCATTGATATTGAAGCGTTCACGAGCCTTAATGAATTTAAGAAAACTACAGGTGATATTCTAAGGAAGCTCCGGGCTTCAAAGAAAGCTCCAGGGCAAGACCGAATTTACACAGCGGGAGAAAGGGAGTATTTGACATCCATAGAGCGGGGTAAATTAGGTGTTCCCATTGGGGAGAGTCTCCAGAAGGATATTCGAGAATTAGTTAAAGAGCTCAGTTTAGACTACGACTTCCCGTTCTTAGCTTAAAACTTGGCCCCGTTAGCACGGGGCTTTTTAATCTGTTTTTAATCTTACACAAATTGGGTTTAAAGTCCGCCCCTGTACAATCTAAGTATCACAGCTTCTGAAAGGAGTATCAATATGGATAAACTTGAACAGATTGAAAGACTGCGGGAACGGGCACAGGTTAGTTATGATGAGGCTAGAACAGCGTATGAAGAGGCCAATGGGGATCTTCTGGATGCATTGATTCTCTTGGAGAGACAGGGAAAAGTGGCCCCACCAAAGGGTGATGGTTACTATCGTAGTGAACAGCAGACCGTATCGGAGCCAATTAACGAAGGCAAAGAGGAACACTCTCGCGGACGTAGAAACAATAATGAAGAGGCCAACAACAACTTTAAAGAGACTCTCGACAAGATCTGGAAGTTTCTTACCGGTTTGATCAAGAAAGGTAATGAAACCAGTTTTGAGATTCTTAAGGATAAAGAGCATATGGCTACCTTCCCGGTGACGGTTTTGGCTTTGCTGCTTCTCTTTGCTCCCTGGGTTACGTTGCCTTTGATTGTGATTGGCTTGTTCTTTGGCTTCCACTACCAGTTTGTAAGCAATGATAAATGATGAAACTTCGTCCACATCACTAGGATGTGACGAAAAAGGAGCGCCCTTCATGAAAACCAGAATTCTAATCATTGAAGACGAGGAGAAGTTCGCCCGCTTTGTGGAGATGGAGCTGACCTACGAAGGTTATGATGTCAGTAAAGCTCACCATGGACGAACGGGTCTAGAGATGGCTGAATCTGGAGATTACGACTTAGTGCTCCTGGATGTCATGCTCCCGGGGCTCAGCGGTATGGAGGTGTTGCGTCGCCTAAGGCGCACATCCTCTGTACCGGTCATTATGCTAACCGCGCGTGACAGCGTGATAGATAAAGTTTCCGGTTTAGATAGTGGCGCCGATGATTATATCACCAAGCCCTTTGCCATCGAAGAACTTTTGGCGCGTATTCGTACAGCCTTGCGCAAAACGCCAACGGTAAGGCCTGATGGAGAAGTGCTAACTGCAGGTCCCTTGGAGCTTGATGTGGCCAGTAGGCAGGTGATGGTTAAGGGCACCGCTGTAGATCTAACCAAGCGGGAATTCGATTTGCTCCAGTTTTTGCTGCAAAACAAGGGCATTGTCTTATCTCGGGAGATTATTTTGGAAAAAGTGTGGGGTTTTGACTTCGAAGGTGAAACGAATGCAGTAGACGTCTATGTGCGTTTCTTGCGTGGCAAAATTGATGAGGTTTTCGACATCAAATTAATCTCTACCATTCGAGGTGTGGGGTATGTGATCCGTGATGAGTAAAAAACCAGAAAAAGTTCACACCATTGGCTTTTCCATTGTCTCTAAGCTGAATATTCAGCTCTGGGCTCGCTCCCTCGGGCTTTTCTTAATGTTGAATATGATGTTCTTACTGGCCAGTGGTGTTCTTCTCCTTGTAACGGGAGAGCGAAAGGCCCTCGAAGCGGTGCAACATGTGGAGCTCTATGGGCAGCCCACGGTAGGAGAGAATAGATGGCTACTTGAGCAAGGGATCGAGATTGTGCCAACTATCTTACCCACAAAGGGGATTCTTTTACCGGAGAAGATGCGGGAGGTGTTTCCTCCTGCAACCCAGACGGCTCTAAGGATGGTGAATCTCCCCCGGGACGAGGATGTATCCTTATATTATCTTTTTGATCAACTCCAATACCAACTGGAGCTAGATATCGAAGACAACCCTACCACGATTATTATACATTTCCGCTCCATAATCTGGCTGTTAAAGACTCTGTTTGTGGTGCTCTTAGTGGTGCAGCTTCTGCACCTCTTCAGAACAATTCTTACACGGGCTGACTTAATTCGGGGAGTCTTGCGGCCAATTTCTGACTTAGCGCAGCAGGCCCAAACCCTTTCTAAAGAAAAAGGGCCCCTTTCGGTGAGGGAAATGCAGGCTCTAGCTGGAACCCTCGATGAGATCAACGCAGCCCGCTTAGATACCCGAATTGATCTTGACACTACCCAAGATGAGTTGAAGAACGTTGCTGTGGCCATCAATAGTCTTCTAGAGAGAATAAATGAGTCGTACCGTCTACAGGCTCGCTTTGTTTCAGACGCATCCCATGAACTGAGAACGCCAATTGCGGCCATCCAAGGTTATGCTAACCTTTTGGATCGCTGGGGAAAAAACGATCCTGAGGCTCTGCAAGAATCCATCGACGCCCTCAAGGAAGAGGCGACGAATATGAAGGACTTGGTGGAGCAGCTTCTCTTCTTGGCTCGCGGTGATAACAATACGATGCACCTAGATTTAGAACGTTTTGATCTAGGAAGCCTGGCCCAGATCATTTTCAAAGAAACGGAGATGATCAATGGGGGTCATACATTCGAAATTCAGGCCAGTGAAGCTTTTGTATTGGCTGACCAGGGACTGGTGAAGCAGGCTGGGCGGATCTTGGTGGATAATGCCATCAAATACACCCCTGTGGGGGGTACCGTTCGCATTGTGGTGACAAGTGCTCAAGACCAGGCCTGGTTTTCTGTACAGGATTCGGGAATTGGTATTCCCCCCGGTGATATTCCCCACATTTTTGACCGCTTTTACCGGGCCGATGAATCAAGGGCTAGGGTCACAGGGGGAACGGGTTTGGGCTTGTCCATTGCCAAATGGATCGCCGAACGCCATGGTGGTCATTTAGAAGTTTTGAGCCGCGAAGATTTTGGCAGCCGAATTTCCCTGGTTTTGCCCCAGAGTGATGCTACCTAAGCTGGTTTTCGCTATTGGGCACCAAGAACTCTTCCATATTCTTGTCGATTGTTGTCGTATCTCCCTCGATGAGGCTGATCAGGCCCTCCTCTTCCAAGAGGGTAACCACATTAAAGAGGGAACGGCGCTGAATATCAGATAGACCATCGACAAAGGAATTGATCGCTTCTGGCGTGGCGTTATTTACGAAACGCACGCCACCATACTTGAGGTACTGCTTGGACATCGTAATTCTCCTTTTGCTTTTAGTCTGTGGCAATGTCACCATATTTACACCCCCAATAGGTTTTGGCTCCCACTGGGAGCTTTTTTTAGTTGACAAATTCACCCTAACTGTATATAGTGTATATGAACAGTATGGGAGGTGGTTTGCATTGATATCATCATAACCAATAGGGGCGAAACGCCCATCTACCAGCAGATTGTTGATCAAATCAAGGCAGCCATTATGCGTGGCGAATTAGCTGCAGACCAGCCACTTCCTTCGATCCGAATGCTAGCCAAAGAGCTTCAGATTAGTGTTATTACTACAAAACGGGCTTATGAGGAACTAGAGAAGGATGGTCTGATTTATGCGGTGCCAGGCAAGGGTTCGTTTGTGACTGAACATGACGACTGCAGGCTAGAAGAGTCCAAGAAACGCCTTGTGGAGGAGAAGATCAAAGAGGCCATTGAGGTGGCAGAAGCGATGGGTTTGAGCAAGTCTGAACGAAACAAGATATTTATTTCTATGATGGAGGGTGAATGATGGGATCGATTCTGGAGTTGCGCGATGTGGTGAAGCATTTTACTGGATTTACGATTAACGGGATTAGCTTTTCGTTAGAGCCTGGCTATATTATGGGGTTTATCGGGGCTAACGGTTCTGGCAAGACAACGACAATAAAGCTCATTATGAATCTCCTACACCTTGATGGGGGAGAAATCAAAGTCTTTGGCCTTGATTCAAGAAAGTATGAGCAAGAGATCAAACAGCGCATTGGGTTTGTCTATGATGAGAATCACTTTTATGAAGAGTTGACGATTGCCCAGATGACCAGGGTAGTGGCGCCCTTTTATCAGAATTGGGACTGGGATACCTATAACCACTATGTGCAGCGCTTTGCTCTACCAGCAGCCAAGAAGATTAAGACCTTTTCACGAGGGATGAAGATGAAATACGCTTTAGCTGTGGCCTTGGCTCATCAGGCCGAACTTTTGATCATGGATGAGCCTACCTCGGGGCTTGACCCTATTGTCCGCACTGAGCTCTTGGACATTTTGGGTGAAGTGATCCAAGACGAACGGTGCTCGGTTCTTTTCTCGTCTCATATTACCTCGGATTTGGATCGCATCGCAGACTACGTGACCTTGATCCACAATGGCAGCATTGTGTTTAGTCAATCCAAGGAGAATCTTCTTGAGAAATACTCCGTAATCAAGGGTGAACGCAGCCTTTTGGGCTCGAATCTGCAACCATACTTGGTAGGCGTACGCGAAAACCAATTCGGCTTTGAAGGCCTGGTTACCGATAGGGAATCTGTTGCCCGTTTAACAGGTGGTAAGGCGATCCTTGAAAGGCCTACCCTAGAAGAGATTATGCTTTATTGCACAAGGGGAAAGGCCGTATGAGGCATCTGCTCCGCAAGGATTTTCTACTGCAAAAACGCAACTTGGCAGTGGTATTGTCTACGCGATCCTTTTCAGTTTGGCTACTGGAAAGATGAGCGAGAAGCAGATTGCATTTGGATTAGCATGATTGGCAACCTACTACTGATGTTCGGCACGGCTTGGGAAAGTAAGGGTAAAGGCGCGCTATGTCAATATTGGCGGCCTTTTGTAGCCATTTCGTTTAGGCTGTCGCTTTACTGTTATCGCCGGAGAGAGTTCTAGAAAGGGGAAAATATCTATGGCTTACTTAATTCTGAAAGATTTATTACTTCAAAAACGGATGTTGCTCTTGGCATTTGTGTATGTTCTCATGTTCACGTTTGCGTTTCAGGGTATGGGTGAGGGTCAGCTCATCGCTATCATTACCGCGGTCGGTTACATGTTTGTCATGATGGGCGGGGCCTGGGAAGAGAAAAACAATGCGGATGTGCTATGGAGTAGCCTACCTACACCAAAATGGAAAACTGTGGGCGCCAAGTATCTTTCTATTCCCGTTTATGTAGCTATTGTTATTGTTATCTATTGGGTCATGCACACACTCTTTTCTGTACTGCGAGTTCCAGTCCGTTCCATGCCCCTTGATCTCGTCGGCGCGGTTCTTGGAATGACAGCTGTCTTTGTGGCCGCAAGCTTGTACTATCCCGTCTATTTTGCCTTAGGCTACACGAAGTCGCGTTACTGGCACTTCATTTTGTTTTTCGGTATTATGATTTCCGCCTCTATGCTGCCTAATCTATTTCCGGAAAAACCTGCTTGGGTCGATCCCTTGTTGGAACGGTTACCAAAGATAACTGGCGACCTTGCCATCTTGGTTGCCTTGGGAGTTTTTGTCGCCGTAATGGTAGGGATTTCATTTTTGATATCGTTCCGCCTTTATAGGAGAAGGGAGTTTTAGGATCCATGAGGCACCTAGTTATGAAAGACTTGTTGCTCCAAAAATGGATGCTGATTTTATTCGTCTTTCCGTTCAGTTTTTTCTGGAGAACGAAGGAAGTCTATTTCACTGGTAGCCTCCTTGGTTATATGCTAGTAATCTTGATTGCAGGATCCGACGGAGGAGACAGATCTGATATACTGTTGAATAGTTTTCCCATACCAAAATGGAAAATTGTAGGCGCCAAGTATCTATCTACGCTCATCTATGGAGTAATAGTTTCTTTGATCATCTTTCTGCTTAGTCTGGGCTTGTAT
>DHNI01000038.1:7180-11203 GCA_002409455.1 Firmicutes bacterium UBA5420
TGTATTGGCCTATTCACTTTGCCTTGGGATATGCGAAGGCTCGCTATTGGAATTTTCTTGTGTTCTTTGCGGTCTCCGCTCTTTTCCCTTTAGCGGACTTTGCACTGGAAAGCCTCCTTGCTGATACACTCAGGGGAGAAATGATTCTTACCTTTGTAATAGCTGGTGTAGTAGCCATAATGATGGGCGTTTCGTTTTGGCTGTCAATCAGATTCTACGGACGAAGGGATTTTTGACGTAAGCTAGAAAGGTGGTTCGATTCATGAATCCATTTCGTTTCCACAGGATTTTCTCTACCGCCCGCATTGCTTTTTTGATCACATTCTGTGTTTGGTTCGTGGCAAAAGAGCACCTGCAGGCAGTTCATTTCGCCCTAATCTATGTCCTTTCCTTTGCAGGGACCTATATTGCGAAACGCGGTTCTTCTTAATTATTGCGAAAGTGCCCAAGAGAGTGTCGCCACGCCATGGCACTACTGTTTCGGCGACGAATTGACGAAGGTAGAGTACGCTGTTGTTGAGGCAGATGTTCTTTCTGGTGATGCAGTCGAGATCATATGGATGATTTTGAAGACCGAAGTCTTTTATGGGGGGGTAAAAGGTGACTATGAAATTCAAAGAATTGGCGGAATATTATAAACAGAGATATCCCTTAACTTTCACAAACTCCCCAAGCGGTGCGGGGCTAATGGAACTCTATGAGAAGGCGTGGAGTATTGCTAAGGAAGCTGCTACTGTTTTGAAACACGACTTTAGGGCAAGAAAAGTAGCAGTGTTCGGATCATTAACGGATCCATCAGCATTTACACCGTGGTCAGATATTGATATAGCAGTGTGGGGTGTACCCGAAGATAGATTTTTTGCTGCCGTGGGGGCGGTAACAGGCTTGACCTTGGATTTCAAGATAGATTTAGTTGATGCCACGGATTGTAGAGAATCTTTGAAGAAGTCTATTGAATTTGAGGGGATAGAGATATGAATAAAAGGTGCCTGACTTTATCCAGTAGAGTTCGCGAAGAATGATCCGAAATTGCGGCAATCATCGATCGAACAGAGATGGGCTGGCTGCCAGGATAGAACCCTTAGTGGTGAACTTGCGGGATTTATTCAATGATATCGAAAGAGAATTGACGGACTTTCTCGGTTTTCTAGACGTGCAAAGCGGATAGAGAACGTAATGAACTATCCTAAGTTGTGTGTCCGAATCCAATGGGCGAATCCAATGGCGAATCCAATTTAGGTCAACTACACAAATTACACAAATTGGGCCGAAAGTGCTTGACAGTAGTGCTAGTCCTTGGTAGACTAGATGAAAAGAAAACCATACAAGACCTTTAAGCCAATCCAGAGAGGTTGGGAAGGACGCCTACACAAAGCACAAAAGTTTTCATGCAATACTTTGTGCTACCACTTTGCGAAGATGGGGCTTCTACCAACCGGTAGAAGCCCTTTTTGGATCTGTGTAGGTTGAGGTCTGACAAGGGGGAGCTAAGTTGAATTCTCTAGTCAGTAGTAAGGATTTAGGACGCCACACCATCGAACTGTTACTGCAAAACGCGCAAGCTTATGCCGATACGAACCAGGTGGGTCAGAAGCACGGTACCGTTGTCAATCTCTTTTTTGAAAATAGTACTCGCACAGACTTATCCTTCCAAATGGCAGCCCAGCGCTTAGGCTTGCAGACCCTGAATTTTACCGTAGGCCATTCCAGTGCTAGCAAGGGCGAATCACTCCTGGACACGCTCGAAACTCTAGAAGCTCTAGGTGTTGATGTGGTCGTAATTCGACATCAAATTGACTGGCCTAAAGAACTAGAGGGGTGTAAACTCAATCTCAGCTTGGTTAACGCTGGCTCTGGCGCTTTTGAGCACCCGACTCAAGCACTGCTAGATGCCTTTACTATGCGGCAACACTTTCCCAGCCTTCGGGGTCTCAAAGTTACAATCGTGGGGGATATTAGGCATAGTAGAGTTGCCCGTTCCAATTTGCATATCCTAACAGAACTAGGGGCTAACGTGCAGTTTGCTGGGCCGGATTTCTTCAGGCCCGACGATCTACCAGAGGTACCCTGGGTTGATTTAGATAGAGCCGTAGAGGAAACAGATGTCCTAATGATGCTCAGAGTGCAGCATGAGCGGCACGCAGAAAGTATAGATGTTAGCAGTTATCATGAAAGGTATGGTTTAAGCGAGCAAAGACTAGCTAGACTACGGGGAGATGCTCTAATTATGCACCCGGGTCCTGTAAACCGCGGTGTAGAAATTTGCAGCGCTGCCATGGACGATCCCCGCAGTCAGATTTTAAAACAAGTGAGCAATGGCGTAGAGATACGTACGGCAGTCTTGAATTGGTGTCTGCAGGGAGGAAAGCATGGTAAATTGGTATCTGCATAATGGCTCAGTGTATCGCAATCAGAGAATAAAGCAAGAAAGCGTCTTGATTCTTGGAGGCCTGATCGTGGCCTTTGGGGAAGCCGCTGATGAGGCAAGACAACTCTTTCGTGGCCCTATCCGGGATTTTGATGCAGGGGGGCAACTCATTTCGGCAGGCTTCATTGATTTACACACCCACCTTCGAGAACCTGGTTTTGAGAATAAGGAGACGATTGTAAGCGGCACCATGGCTGCGGTGGCCGGAGGATTTACGACAGTTTGTCCTATGCCGAACACGAACCCCACTTTGGATTCGTTGGAAGTATTCGACGACTTAGCTAAGCGTATTCGCAATAACGCCCACTGTAAGGTTCAGCCTATTGCGGCCTTAACCCAAGGTCGCCAAGGTACAAAAACGGTAGATTATAAAGGTTTTAAGGCCAGAGGTGTTGTTCTTTTTTCCGATGATGGTGACCCTTTGGACGAGAATGTTGCGGAAGAGGCTTTCGTTGGGGTGGGGGAGGTTGGTGGTGTTCTAATCAACCATCTAGAAGACAAAGCTCTAATTGGAAAGGGCTTTTTTTATGAGCAGATCCCCCCAGAATCAGAGTATCTTATGCTTAAGCGAGATCTGGAACTGGTGAGAAAGACCCGTTGTCGCTACCATGTAGCTCATGTGAGTGCCTGGCAGACAGTGGAACTCATTACCAAGGCCAGAGCAGAGGGCTTACCCGTTACAGCCGAAGTTACACCCCACCATCTTACACTCACCTATGAAGATATTAAAGAGCCGCGGGGGCACTTTCAGATGAAACCGCCCCTTCGTACCGAAAAGGATCGCAGGGCTCTAGTAGAAGCGTTGAACAGTGGCGTCATTGATATCGTCGCCACGGATCATGCGCCCCACGGCACAGAAAAGGAACAGGGATTATTTGACGGCTCACCTTTCGGAGTGACGGCTTTAGAGACGACCTTTCCCGCCTTGTACACGGAGCTTGTGCTCAAAGGGACGTTGTCCTTAGAACGCTTGTTGTATAGCCTGACCATAGCGCCAGGAGCAATACTTGGGGTAGAAGCTGAGCTTAAGGTGGGAGCCAGGGCCGATGTGGCCGTTCTTGACTTAATTCAGGAGAAAGTGATTACGAAAGAGCTGTTCCAAAGCAAAGGAACGAATTCTCCTTTCATCGGGCGTACTCTGCAAGGCTGGCCAAGTTTGACTCTTGTGGACGGGTGCCCGGCATATGAATATGGGTGCCCGGCTTATGAATATGGGTGCCCGGCATATGAAAATGCGGGGGAGGTCTATACATGCTAGTTCAGGAAAACCACAAGCTCACCCGAGACATCTTTGCCTTGGATTTAACGGGCGAGTTTCCCTATGATAAGGTGGCCCCAGGTCAGTTTGTAAACGTGTTAATCGGAGATGGCCTAGGGCATCCCCTACGCAGGCCGATCAGTATTGCCTCCTGCAATCCTGTAGCCAAAACCCTCACCCTAGTTTTTCGCGTGGTGGGAGATGGAACCAAGTGGCTGAGCGAGCGATCTCCGGGAGATAGCATTGATGTGCTCGGCCCTTTGGGGAAGGGATTTCCCCTGCCTTGTGAGCTTGGCCGAGTCTTGATTGTGGGAGGTGGAGTGGGAGTTCCCCCCCT
>DHNI01000038.1:11448-15919 GCA_002409455.1 Firmicutes bacterium UBA5420
TTCGCCGAATGTGGTGATCTCACAGTCTGTACCGAAGATGGTTCCTTGGGAGAAAAGGGCTTCGTCACCGAAGCCTTAAGAGTAGATAAAAACTGGACAACTCTCTATAGCTGTGGCCCCAAGCCCATGTTAAAAGCCCTTAAAGCTCACTTTCAAGGCCAAGACATCCAGGGTTATGTATCCTTAGAAGAGCACATGGCCTGCGGTGTGGGAGCCTGTTGGGGTTGTACCTGCCTTGACGCTGGCGGTTTGGTTGCTAAGCGCATCTGCAAAGATGGGCCTGTCTTTTCTTGGGGGGAGGTTTCGCTATGAGTGTGAACCTAGAGGTTGATTTAGCTGGTTTGCAATTACGGAACCCTGTGATGCCTGCCTCTGGCTGCTTCGGTTTTGGAAGGGAATATAGTGAATACTATTCCCTAGATGAATTAGGGGCTGTGGTGGTGAAGGCCACAACGCTTCACCCTCGCCTGGGCAACCCCACCCCGCGGGTGACAGAGGTTACATGTGGTATGCTTAATGCCATCGGTCTTGCCAATCCTGGTGTAGACAAGGTTATTGCCGAAGAGCTTTCCTGGTTGGCCGGGCAGAATGTACCCATTATCGTGAACGTAGCAGGTGATGCGGTGGAGGATTACTGCCAGGTGGTAGATAAAATCTGCCGTTCTGGTTTAGCCCAGGCAATTGAGCTCAATGTGTCTTGCCCGAATGTGAAATTGGGGGGTCTCGCCTTTGGCGTTGATGCTGCGGTGCTTCGAAACCTAGTCGAAGCTGTTCGTAAGGTCTGCACGTTGCCCTTATATGTTAAGCTATCACCGAACGTGACCCGCGTGCAGGATCTAGCCCTAGCTGCCGCAAGTGGGGGGGCGGATGGTTTGAGCTTAATCAACACTTTAATTGGGATGCAAATCGATCTAACAAATAGAAAGCCTGTTTTAGCTAACCGTACAGGCGGACTTTCGGGCCGTGCCATTAAGCCTGTCGCCGTTCGCATGGTCTACGATGTAGCTAGAGAAGTAAACCTTCCCATCATTGGCATGGGCGGTATTTATAGTGGGCGGGATGCCGTAGAATTTATTATGGCAGGAGCTTGGGCCGTAGAAGTCGGAACCGCTAATTTCACAGATCCTTATGCCTGTCCTAGAATTGTTGCGGAGTTACGGTCATTTATGGAAGAAGAAGGAATTAAGAACATAGAAGAAATACGGGGGTGTGCATTATGAGTTGGGCGGAGAGGATTATTGTCGCTCTTGATGTAGGCAGCAAGGGGGAAGTAGAAGAGGCCCTCGACAAACTTCCCCAGGTACGTTTTGTCAAGGTGGGCATGGAACTTTTCTACAGTGTAGGACCACAGCTCCTGCAGATCCTAAAGGACCGGGGTCTGAAGATATTTCTCGATCTAAAGGTCCATGATATTCCCAATACTGCAGCAGGGGCCATGCGTAGTTTGAGCCGTGCCGGATGTGATCTTTTGAATCTACACTGTGCAGGGGGTCTGGAGATGATGCAAAGGGCCAGAGAAGCTGTTGGTGAAGACACCAGGTTAATTGGAGTGACGCAGTTAACCTCGACAAACCAACGTATGTTAAACAACGAATTAGGCATTCCAGGTACCGTAGAAGCTAGTGTCTTACACTATGCCCAAATGGCCAAGAAGGCTAATTTAGCTGGAGTTGTCTGTTCGCCTTTAGAAGTGGCAACGATTAAGGAAGTTTGCGGCAAAGACTTCCTAGCGGTCACCCCCGGTGTACGCCCCCGAGGTTCGGCTACGCAAGATCAGAAACGTACCATGACACCTAGTGAGGCTCTTCGCGCCGGTAGTGATTACCTTGTTATCGGGCGTCCGATTTTGGCAAGCCCTGACCCCAATGGAGCGTTCCTAAAGATTGTAGAGGAAATTGAGGTGGAGCGATGAAAAACCACAAGCTACTGCAAGAATTTCATGAGTTAGGTGTCCTACAAACGGGGCATTTTAAGCTTACTTCTGGTTTGCATTCGGAACAATATATGCAGTGTGCCAAGCTCTTTGAGTATCCTCAAACAGCATCTGAGATGGTGAAAACATTGCTTCCGAAGCTTCCCGGTGAAATAGATACTGTAATTGCTCCAGCTATCGGTGGCGTCACGGTAGGGTATGAACTGGCCCGCTTGCTTGGTTGCCGCTTTATTTTCGCTGAAAGACAAGATGGAAACATGACCTTTCGTCGGGGCTTTATGTTGCAACCCGGTGAAAAGGTTCTCGCTGTGGAAGATGTGGTCACAACAGGTGGTTCGGTTCAGGAAGTCGTGGATCTAGCAAGGGACTGTGGTGCAGAGGTTCTTGGAGTGGCAGCCATTGTCGATCGCAGTCAGGGCAAGGCCAACTTTGGCGTTCCTTTTTCTGCACTGGTACATATGGAAATAACGGTGTATGATCCTAAGAGTTGTCCTCTATGCGCTAAAGGCCTGCCCCTTCAATCTCCCGGGAGCAGAAAAGCTAAGTAACGCAGTGCGTAATTTTTCCAACTAAGCAGGGAAACGTGCCTGGCTTAGCTAAATCCTTCTAGACAGGGAATGCTATTCCTAATGATTTGGGAGGTGTTTTACGTGTTGACTCCATTTGAGTTAAAAAGTGTTACCATTCCTAATCGCATTGTGATGCCCGCCATGTGTCAATATTCGGCTGCCGAAGATGGTTATGTGACCAATTGGCACCGGGTGCATTATGGGGCCCGTGCTGTTGGTGGTGTAGGTTTGATTATTCTAGAAGCCACAGCGGTGGAAAAGCGAGGTAGGCTCAGCAATCACGATCTGGGAATCTGGGATGATGGCCATATCCAGGGACTGCGTGAGTTAGTGCAATTGGGTAAGGAGCAGGGTTCTGTGATGGGGATTCAAATTGCCCATGGAGGCCGTAAATCTTGGGGCGATGAGCTTGTTGCCCCTTCGGCCTTAGCTTTCCCCGAAAGCCCTACGCCACATGCCCTAAGCATTTCGGAAATCAAGGCCGTTATTGAAAGTTGGCGTCAGGGAGCCAGGCGAGCTCATGCCGCAGGCTTTGATGTTCTGCAGATTCACGGAGCCCACGGGTACTTAATCCATGAATTCTTATCGCCTCTCAGCAATGAGCGTACCGATGAGTATGGTGGAACACTGGAAAACCGCATGCGTTTTCTCTTGGAGATCGTGGAGGCGGTGCAAGAGGAATGGCCAGAGGATAAACCCCTATCTGTCAGACTGTCTGCAGTCGATTACGTAGAGGGTGGCCTAACCATAGAAGATACAGTGGAAATTAGCAAGATGCTCAAAAGGCATGGCGTCGACCTAATGGATATAAGCAGTGGTGCGCTGTTGCCAGCAGACATGAAATTGGGGCCTGGTTATCAAGTGCCCTTTGCAGAGGCAGTCAAAAAAGAGGTAGACATTCCCACTATTGCTGTGGGGCTTATTACGCAGTCGGAGTTGGTACAGGAGATTATTTTCAACGGGCGCGCTGACTTCGTGGCCTTAGGACGGGAGCTCTTGCGCAATCCTTACTGGGTTTTAGAGGCGAAGGCCGATCAAGACATTTGGCCCTGGCAGTACCATCGTGCTATGCTTCGCAGCTAAAAGTTGGCGCATGGCGAATGAAAAGAGATAGTGAAGAAGGACCGCGGTAGCTTTTCCGCGGTCTTTACTTTACTTTTTCTTTTGTGGAGCGGGATCCGTCAATTCAGGTATTGCCCCACCTGCAATGGCCCAAAGATACAGGCTGGCTACTGTTCCGTAGGGCGAGTAGCGTTTTTTGTACTTGGCAAAAAGCTTTGGAGTAATCTCGCGGTGGCGATAGAGCATACGCATACCCCTTAGGATAGCTAGATCTCCAAAACTAACGATGTCAGGTCTTTGGAGGGAGAATGTGAGGAGCATTTCGGCAGTCCAGATGCCTACGCCCTTCAGCTTGGTCAGCTCGGTGCAAACTTCTGCATCGGACATACTATGAAAGGCATCTAGATCAACGTTTCCTGCCATTATTTGGTGCACCATTTCATAAATGTAAGTGGCTTTGCGCATAGAAATACCGCAGCCTTGCAGTTCCTCAACTGCTGTGTCTGCTAGAACTTCTGGTGTAAAGGGCTCGAAACGATCCTGCATGCGTTTCCAAACTGTTGCCTGGGCCTTGGTGGAAATTTGTTGTCCCACAATGGACTTAACCAAGGCTGGAAACAGTTCTGGGTAGACTTCCCGCTTGATAGGGCCAATCTCTTCGATGGCTTCCCCAAGTTTTCTGTCTTTGGCTCTGAGGTGCTCGATTTCGGTTGCTCCATAGATAAAGTGAAGGGGCCTAGGCATGCCTGTGCTCCAGTTCCAGCAAGAATCCCTTGGCATCCAGCCCACCGGCATAGCCTGTTAGTTTCCCATTTTGGCCCACCACACGGTGACAGGGGATGATGATGGAAATCGGATTCTTGTTGTTGGCCAAGCCAACAGCCCGGCTTCCCCTGGGGGATCCAAC
>DHNI01000079.1:0-1524 GCA_002409455.1 Firmicutes bacterium UBA5420
AACAAGAGAACAATTAGAACTATGGCAGATAGAATTTTGGTGCGTGGATCAAGACGATGAATAACGGAATCACCAGGGATGTGCTGACCGATCGTCACACTTCGAAACATCCTCATTTTTGCCACCCCATTGCTTTGATGATCTCCTCTTCTGCCTTGGCCACCGTTAATATCTCAGTACTTACATCCAAACCATGAGCCTTCAGTTCGTACATCAGCTCCGTTATCTCTGGTATACCAAGGCCCATATCCTTAAGCCTTGTCGCTTGCCCAAAGACCTCCACAGGGGTACCATCCAGGGCAATAGAACCTCGCTCCATAACGATCAGCCGATCAACCAAACGGGCCACATCCTCCATGCTGTGGGTCACCAAAACCACTGTAATACCGCGTTTCTCGTGGAGATGCGTGATCTCCCCTAGAATCTCTTCACGACCTTCGGGATCCAAACCCGCTGTGGGCTCATCTAGGATTAAAACGGATGGCTGCATGGCTAAAACGCCAGCTATAGCAACTCTGCGCTTTTGACCACCACTTAATTCAAATGGTGATTGATCCTTTATGACTTCATAGTCCAGACCAACGTAAGCTAGGGCCTCTTGCACCCGCAGCGCAACATCCTCGTCCGAAAGCCCTCCATTGCGGGGCCCAAAGCCCACATCTTCCAGTACGGTCTCGCCAAAGAGCTGGTGTTCTGGATATTGAAAGACCATACCGACCTTCTGGCGAATTTGGCGTAACTGCGTATCCTTAAGAGTGAGATCCACTCCGTCAACATACACCTTTCCAGAGTTAGGTTTGAGCAAACCGTTGAAATGCTGAATCAAGGTGGATTTACCTGAACCCGTCGGCCCAATCAAGCCGACAAACTCGCCATCTTCAATTTCCAGACTCACATTTCTGAGGGCAGCCTGGCTCATGGGTGTGTCTTCAAGATAACTGAAGGAAACATTTTCTAATCGGATGGACATAAAAGCATCACCATTTCCTTTACAGTCAGTGTTCCCTGGGGGATTGCATAACCCCGATTTCTGAGACGCTCTGCCAAGTCAGTCACCTGCGGAACATCCAAATGGAGACTACGCAGAAGCTCTACTTGACTGAAAACTTCCCTGGGAGTACCGAGTAAAACAATACGCCCCTCATCCATTACGATCACCCGATCTGCCCCAATCACTTCATCCATGTGATGGGTAATATGCAGTACAGTAATTCCTTCTTCCTTGTTCAAACTGTGGATCGTACTCATCACTTCGTTTCGTCCCTCGGGATCAAGCATGGCGGTTGGCTCATCCAAGACAATGCACTTTGGCAGCATGCTAATAACGCCGGCAATGGCAACCCTTTGTTTTTGTCCTCCCGAGAGTTGGTGGGGTGAATGGAGACGGTAGGAGAGCATGTCCACAGTCTCAAGGGACGCCTTGACTCGGCGCTGAATTTCAATAGACGGAACACCCAAGTTTTCAGGACCGAACGCCACATCCTCTTCCACTGTCGTAGCCACAAGTTGGTTATCAGGATTTTG
>DHNI01000079.1:1756-2458 GCA_002409455.1 Firmicutes bacterium UBA5420
ACTATGACCTGACCCGAAGTGGGAGTAAGAAGGGCATTCACATGCTTGGCCAATGTAGATTTGCCCGAACCATTATGACCCAAGACAGCAACAAACTCGCCTTCAAAGATTTCCAGATTCACATCTTGCAGCGCTGCCAAACCTTCTCCTCCATGTGTCTTAGCATAAACGAAGTTCACATCTGTAAAGCGAATTAAAGGCTCTTTCATCACTACACCTCAAGTCCTAAAAACAAAACGCAGAGGAGATTCCTCTGCGACCTTGTTTGTATATCCTACACCCACTCAATGATCGCCATCGGCGCCGCATCACCCCGACGAACACCGGTCTTGATAATTCTGGTGTACCCACCGTTTCGCTCCGCCATTTTTGGAGCTACATCGTCGAAAAGTTTTTGTACAGCAACGGGATCCAATAAGAACCGAGCGGCCTGCCGCCGGGCGGCGAGATCTCCTCGTTTGCCTAAAGTGACCATTCTATCAGCTAAGGGTTTGATGCTTTTAGCTTTGGTTTCTGTAGTCTCAATCCGGCCATGTAACACTAAAGAGGTCACTTGTCCCCGGAGTAACATCTTCCGGTGGCCAGAAGTTCTACCAAACTTCCTGAGTTTCATCTTGCTCACCTACCTCATTCATCAGATTTGCGCAAGGAAAGCCCTAGATCGCCAAGTTTTTCTTTGATTTCCTGAAGAGACTTCTTCCC
>DHNI01000079.1:2676-10364 GCA_002409455.1 Firmicutes bacterium UBA5420
GAGTTAATTCCAGCCCGTTTCAGACAGTTATACGAACGCACGGAAAGATCCAATTCCTCCACGGTCATCTCCATTAGGCGGTCAATACTTTCTTCTTCTTTTTCCACCATAATTTCCACGCTGCCCACACTCTCAGTCAGATCGGTGAACAACTTGATGTGTTCCATCAAAATCTTGGCTGCTAAGCTCACGGCGCTATCTGGGGCAATGGTACGATTGGTCCAAACCTCGAGAACGAGTCTGTCATAGTCGGTAATCTGCCCAACCCGTGTGTCCTCAACATGGTAGATAGCCTTGGTCACGGGAGTAAAGATCGAATCCACTGGGATTAGTCCGATAGGGTGATCGGGCTTCTTGTTTCCCTCTGCGCTAACGTAGCCGCGGCCCCGAGCTACAGTGATATCCATATTGAGCTTGGCCCCTTTTTGTAACGTGGCAATAACCAAGTCTGGACTCAAAATTTCCACTGAAGGGTCAGGGATAATGTGCCCCGCGAGTAATGGGCCTTCTTGATCGGCTTCCACACGAATGGTTACAGGGTCGTCACTGTGGAGTTTCACCAACAGCTTCTTTAGATTCAGTACAATATCTACAGTATCTTCCACAACCCCATCAATAGTAGAAAACTCGTGTAAAACCCCATCAATATGAACAGAGGTGACCGCAGTGCCTGGTAACGATGAAAGCAGAATCCTGCGTAGGGCATTACCCAACGTGATACCATATCCGCGTTCTAACGGCTCCACAACAAACTTGCCATAGTTATCCGTTAGTTCAACCTGGTCAATCCTTGGTTTTTCTATTTCAATCATAGTTCTTGCACCCTCCTTTGCGAACGCATGGGCTGAACTAATTATACTCTGCGTCGTTTCGGTGGACGACAGCCGTTATAGGGTATTGGAGTTACGTCCTTGATAGTGGTCACGTCAATACCTGCAGCTTGAAGCGAACGAATTGCAGCTTCTCTTCCGGCACCAGGTCCTTTAACGTATACGCTTACCTCCCTGACTCCGTGATCCATAGCCACTGCTGCTGCTTGTTCGGCAGCCATGCCTGCTGCAAATGGAGTACCTTTACGCGAACCTTTAAAACCCATATTACCAGAGCTCGCCCAGGAAATCACATTTCCCTGCGGATCGCTAATGGTGACAATGGTGTTATTAAACGTAGATCGAATGTGCGCTACACCAACTGGAATGCTTTTACGCGCTTTACGACGTGGGCGCTGACCGCCCTTACCTCGTGGTCTTGCCATTGGATTTTCCTCCTTTCAATACGGCCTATCTCCTCTTACCGGCAACTCGCTTGGGACCCTTGCGCGTTCTAGCGTTGGTCTTAGTGCGTTGCCCACGAACAGGAAGGCCGCGGCGGTGACGTATACCACGGTAGCAACCGATGTCCCGCAATCTCTTGATATTCATATTTACTTCCCGGCGCAGGTCACCCTCAACCAGGAATTGCTTCTCAATGATTTCGCGGATTTGGTTGGCTTGGTCCTCCGTTAAATCGCGCACACGCGTATCGGGACTAATTCCGCAGATCTCAATGATTTTCTCCGACGTACTCCGGCCAATGCCGTAAATATACGTTAAGCCGACTACCACTCGCTTATCGCGAGGTAAATCTACACCTGCAATACGTGCCATCTATCTAGACACCCCCTCTATACTATCCTTGCTTCTGCTTATGCCTTGGATTCTCGCAGATTACCATAACACGGCCTTTGCGCCTGATAATCTTGCACTTTTCACACATCGGCTTCACGGAAGGTCTCACCTTCATCGTTTTGCGCCCCCTTTAGCCGTCTATTTTTTGCGATACGTGATTCTTCCCCTAGTCAAATCATAGGGAGAAAGTTCTACAGTTACTTTATCACCGGGTAGAATCCGAATAAAGTTCATCCGCATCTTGCCAGATATATGGGCCAAAACTTTGTGCCCATTCTCTAATTCTACACGAAACATGGCATTTGGCAATGGTTCAACAACCGTACCTTCAACTTCAATGGCATCATCCTTGGCCATGGTCTGTTAAGCCCTCCTCTCCTAGGTTCTCCACATTACTATGCTGTTCTATAAATTCCCGAATTGCTTTGTCATCCATTTTCTCAACCCCAAGGCTTAACCCGTGAATCACTAGATGCTTCAGGTTCTTGCGTTTAGGGCGATCCATTTTTCGCACAAAGCCATCGGCCACACCAACATGATTGTCAGGCAAAGACTCTACAACTACATACTTCTTGCCAGAGTCCCTTCCCATCTTTGACGTCACCAATTGTCCTACTTTCAAAAGTCCCATCTTATCTCTCCTACAAAATCGTAAGAATCACGGGCCCTTCATCAGTGATAGCAATAGTGTGTTCGAAATGAGCTGACCAATTGTTGTCCCGTGTTACAACTGTCCAGTTATCATCCAAAACCTGCACATGATAACTACCCACATTCACCATTGGCTCGATGGCCAACGTCATGCCAGTTTTCAAACGTGGGCCCCTCCCTGGGGGTCCGAAATTCGGAATTTGTGGCGCCTCGTGCATCTTGCGGCCAATTCCGTGTCCCACAAAATCGCGGACAACGGAAAATCCCCGTTCTTCAGCACGTCTTTGCACAGCATGGGAGATATCAGAAAGGCGGTTACCGACCCTGGCTTGCTCAATGCCTTGAAAAAGAGCTTCTTCTGTGGTTTGGAGCAAAAGCTGAACCTTGGGGTCAACCTCACCCACTGGATAGGTCCAGGCGCTGTCTCCACAAAAACCGTCGACAAACGCCCCAATATCTACACTGATAATTGATCCTTCTTGCAGGACTACATCCTTGCTTGGGATCCCATGAACAACCACCTCGTTTGGGGAGGCGCAAATTGAAGCGGGATACCCTTGATAACCTTTAAACGCCGGAATTGCGTTTTGACCAACTAAAAACTCGTCCACAGCCCGATCCAGTTCAAGGGTCGTCAGGCCTGGTCTAACTAGCTCGCGAACCAATTGATGAGCCTGAGCTACCACTCTTCCTGCAGAGCGCATGGATTGAATTTCATCGCTAGATTTCAGTACAATCATCGGGCTTCACCCACGCGTTCGTCTTCCGCTAACATCTGCAAATAGTGATCCACATCTGCGAAGACGTCATCTATAGGTCGCACTCCGTCGATGCTATACAATCGACCACTTTGGGCATAATAATGAACTACGGGATGGGTTTGCCGCATGTAGACGGCGAGCCTTCTGCGGGCGGTTTCTTCCGTATCATCGGTGCGCCGATAAAGTTCTCCGCCACAATTGTCGCAGACTCCCTTACCCTTTGCCCGATAATGATCTAGGTGGTAAACCGCCCCGCACTGGCTGCACATCCGCCTTTTTGCAATTCTTTCAATGGCTTCCGCTTGTGTTACGCGGATGTCAAAGGCCTTTTGAACATCCAAGCCACTTTGGGCTAAACGATGATCAAGCTCTCGAGCTTGGAGCACGGTTCGAGGAAATCCATCAAGGATCCACCCTCTACTACAATCTGGTTGAATAATGCGCTCATAGACTACCTGAAGGGCAAGCTCATCCGGGATCAAATCACCCTTACTGATATAGCCGTTAGCCTCTTGTCCCAATTGGGCTCCGACGGCTATTGCGTCGCGAATAATGCTACCTGTGGAGATATGTGGTATTCCGTATTTCTCAGAAATCCCATCGCCTTGGGTACCCTTACCCGCACCGGGCAAGCCCAGCAACACCAATCGCATCTGCCTTTCCTCCTTTTATTTCAGGAAACCTTCATAGTGCCTCATGAGCAAGTGGGCTTCAATTTGTTGCATTGTGTCAAGCGCCACACCTACCATAATCAAAATTCCTGTACCGCCAAACGTAAGAATGTTGGAAGGAATCCTTGTTACTGCACCAACAATAAATGGTAAAACGGCAATACCCGCCAGGAAAAATGCCCCCGGCAACGTGATTCTAGAGAGAATCCGATCCAGATAGTCTGCAGTGGGTTTGCCGGGTCTTAGACCTGGGACATAACCCCCGTTTTTCTTCATATTCGTAGCAACCTCTACTGGATTAAAGGTTACTGCAGTGTAAAAATAGGTGAAGAAGAACACAAGAACCACATAAAGCAAATTATATCCCCATGTGCCATAATCTAGCCAACGATCCACAAAAATCTTCAACCCTGGAATAAACTGCGCCAAGGTGAGGGGAAACGTCAATACAGACGAGGCAAAAATGACTGGAATGACCCCTGCCTGGTTTACCTTTAAAGGAATATGGGTGGATTGCCCACCATAGACCTTACGGCCTACCACACGCTTAGCATATTGGACAGGCACCTTGCGTTCACCTCTGGTAATCATAACCACCGCTGCAATTACAAGAATCGTAATCACAAAATACACGATCAAACTGGCAACGTGCAACCCACCTTCACCTACAGCCCTAAAAGCATTGGCGTACTGTGTAGGCATAGCTGCTACAATGTTAACAAAGATGAGCAAAGAAATGCCGTTGCCGATCCCCTTCTCAGAGATCTTTTCTCCAAGCCATACTGTAAACATCGTGCCCGCCGTCAAAGTCAGCGTAATCAACGCCAAACCAAACAAGCTCGGGTTGGACGTTACACCCCATGCACGGGCCATCGCTGTGGTTCCCACGGCTTGAATGACTGCTAAAACGACTGTTGCATAACGAGTGTACTTGGCAATCACCTTTCGGCCTTCTGGGCCTTCCTTAGACAACTTCTCTAGACTTGGTATGACAATGCCCAACAAGTTCATGACAATTGAAGCTGTGATATACGGGCTGACACCCTGTGCAAAGACAGTAAATCTCTCTAAAGCACCCCCGGTAAAGAGGTTCAAAAACCCAAAGATGTTTCCTCCGTCGACCCCTAGTTGCTGGGCCAATCCCGCCGCGTCTACGCCTGGAACTGGTACAAAAGAGCCAATTCTGTAAACTGCGAGCAAGATAATCGTATAGAGAATCTTCTTCCTTAAATCGGGGATCTTCATAGCATTTTTCAATGCAGCTAGCAACTAGATCACCTCTACTGTGCCGCCAGCCGTTTCAATTTTGGCTGCTGCCGATTTTGTGAAACTGTGAGCCTGCACCGTTAACGCTTGATTGATCTCGCCATTACCGAGAATCTTAATCCCATCGTTCACTTTCTTCACAAGCCCAGATTCAATCAAGAGCTCGGGAGTGATCACGGTACCCGGTGCGAACCGATTCAGATCATTCAATTTGACTTCAGCGTATACTTTTTGAAACACATTGGTGAATCCCCGCTTAGGCAAACGTCTTACAAGTGGAGTCTGGCCGCCTTCGAAGTATGGACCTTTGCCACCGCCAGAGCGCTGGCCTTGACCCTTGTGACCTCTACCAGAGGTCTTACCCCAACCGGATCCGATTCCACGCCCTACCCTTTTCTTTCTATGCGTACTACCTTCTGCGGGCTTAAGTTCATGAATCCGCACACTTACACCCCCTCTGACTAATCTAATTCTTCCACTTCAACTAAATGTCTTACCTTGTGGATCATACCCCGAATTGCAGGGTTATCGTCATGGACAACAGATGTGCCGAGTTTCCTTAAACCAAGGGCTGCCACTGTGTCCTTCTGGTCTTGCGCATAACCGATTACACTCTTTTTGTACGTCACTTTCAACTTTGCCACAACATTCGCCCCCTAACCTAAGATCTCTCCGGGAGTTTTCCCGCGAAGCCGGGCCACGTCTTCCACGGTTCTTAGGCTGCTAAGCCCTCTAAGTGTCGCCCTTACAACGTTAATGGGGTTCGAAGAGCCTAGAGACTTAGTTAAGACATCCCGTACACCCGCGGATTCTAACACAGCACGCACCGGTCCGCCGGCAATAACTCCTGTACCTTCGGAAGCTGGCTTCAGAAGTACTCGTGCCCCGCCATAGGTTTCTGTAACGGCGTGCGGAATCGTGGTTCTCACCATTGGTACCTCGATCATATTCTTCTTGGCCTCTTCCGTGGCCTTGCGTATTGCTTCGGGCACCTCTTTGGCCTTCCCAAGGCCCATGCCTACCATACCATTGCCATCTCCAACCACCACTAAGGCACTAAAGGAACGGGTTCGCCCACCTTTTACGGTCTTAGAGACAGGGTTAATATTGACTAAGCGCTCTTGTAGCTCTACGCCACTAGTTTCAGTTCGTTTCGACAAGTTCGTTTCCCTCCCTTGTACCTAGAATTCCAGGCCACCTTCACGGGCACCCTCTGCTAAAGAGGCAATTCTGCCGTGATAGATGTAGCCGCCGCGATCAAAAACAACTCTTGTAATGCCTGCCTCTTTAGCACGCTCGGCTAGGGCAAGCCCAATTTCCTTGGCCGCTTCTTTATTCCCTGTGGATCCCAACTTAGCACGTAGTTCAGGTTCTACAGAGGAGGCAGACACCAAAGTGTGTCCAATGCTATCATCAATGATTTGGGCGTGAATATGATGCAAGCTACGATACACATTAAGCCGCGGGCGCACAGCAGTACCTACTACACGCTGCCGCAAGCGCTTATGTCTCCGCTCCCTTGCTTCACGCCGATTGAATTTGGCCATCATTTACCCTCCTTCTAAGCTCTAACATTAAGCTTTACCTGCTTTACCTGCTTTTCTACGCACCTTTTCGCCCTCATAACGAACACCTTTGCCCAAGTAAGGTTCAGGTCTTCTAAAATCGCGAATGTTAGCTGCGGTCTGACCCACAAGCTCCTTGTCAATACCCTTGACAGAAATTCTTGTCGGTGTTGTCACATCAATTTCAATACCTGGAGCTGGATCTACTTCGATGGGATGGGAGTAACCTAGTGACAAAACAAGCTTATTGCCTTGTTTAGCCGCCCTGTATCCTACCCCAACAATTTCTAGATTACGAGTAAATCCTGCCGTCACCCCTTGAACCATGTTCGCAATCAATGTACGAGTCAGTCCGTGGAGGGAACGGTGTTCCTTATTGTCGCTGGGTCTGGTCACCATGATAGCGCCGTCACTCAGTTCGACTTGCATCTCAGGATGGAATTCTCGACTGAGTTTCCCTTTTGGTCCTTTGACGTCAATAGAGTGGCCGCTAATTGTGACCTCAACACCAGCAGGAATCTCGATTGGAGTTCTTCCTATTCTGGACATTTCTTTCCCTCCCTTACCAAACGTAGCAAATTACTTCGCCGCCAACGCCCTCTTTGCGAGCTGAGCGGTCTGTCATGATTCCTTGTGAAGTTGATAAAATCGCCACACCGAGGCCACCTAACACCCTAGGCACTTCATCTTTGTTTGTGTATACTCGCAAACCAGGCTTGCTAATACGTTTGATGCCCTTAATGATCTCGCCTTTGTTCGAGTCATACTTCAAGTAGACGCGAATCATGCCTTGTTTATCATCTTCCAGAACTTTATACTCTCTAATGAACCCCTCGTCCTTAAGAATCCGAGCCAATTCTTCCTTAAGCCTTGAACGGGGAATATCTACCGACTCGTGCTTCACGGAACTTGCATTCCGGATCCGTGTGAGCATATCCGCAATTGGATCAGTCATTACCATTCAGGAAACCTCCTTTCGGACCCCTACCAGCTGGATTTAGTTACTCCGGGAATCTGCCCTTCGTTAGCATATTTCCGGAAGCATACACGGCACATTTGAAAACGGCGCATGTAACCACGGGGACGCCCGCAAATTCTACAACGATT
>DHNI01000113.1:0-5508 GCA_002409455.1 Firmicutes bacterium UBA5420
GCAAGTTTATGGGTAGGAACTGTCGTAATGGACCGATCCCAGTTGCGCACCTTCACATAGTGTAACGCTACTTCTACCACGTCGCCATCGGCCCCAAATTTGGGCGCCTCAATCCAATCACCCACTCGCACCTGGTCATTGAGAGTAAGCTGCATGCCGGCAAAGAAAGACAAAATCGTATCTTGGAACACCAAGAGCAAAACAGCACTCAAAGCACCAAGCCCACCAAGGAGGGCCCAGGGAGATTGTCCTAACAGTAAGGAAAAGATGGCTGTACCAGCAAAAACCCACATGGCGATTTGTACAATCTGCACAAATCCTTTGATGGGCATACGATCCGATATGCGAAACGTGGCGTAAATCTTCAGCCCCGCCTTCATCAAGCGATCTAAAGTCAGGGCCACCACAAGGATGACTGCCACCTTGAGCAGCTGGCTCACGGGATCTGCTATGACCTGCAGAAGGGGGGCAACCCGAAACATGATGATCCCGGGAACGATCAGAGCAACAGATTTAAACACGCCCGCTTCAATAACAAAATCATCCCACTTGGTTGGCGTCTTACGAAATAAGCGGTACAACCACTCCAGCAAGTACGTTCGCACGAGGCGAAAAGCAACGGCACTGATGGCGAGAGCAAAAATAAGAATCAGACTATCACGAACAAGAGGGATTTCTAAAAACTCCATATTAAACCTCCTAAATCTTTGCCCAAAGTCTTGGGGCAACGCGTGTTACCAAAAGCCGGGCTAGAGCAATCAGCAGCCCTGTGACAACGATCAGTTCAAGGGGAATTAACCACAGAGTCCCAGTCTGCATATTGAAGAAAAACAGTAGTCCTAACAGAAAACCTAAGACCAAAGAACCAACAAGACCGATGATCGCATTTAGATTTGATTTGACCGCCTTCACCGGATTCACCCAATCAAGCATGGGACGGCTGAGATCAAGTAGGGCCAAGAGAAAGGCCACTGCGCTGGCTAAAAGAATTCCTAAGACGGAGCCAAGAATGACCTCCAAAACCCCCCATCCAAAAAGATAGGAGAGGGGAAGTAGCCCCAAGAGACAGCCGATGGTATTTACCACTTGGGCCGCGGCCACTCTTGAACCAATAATCTGGTTTAGGGACAAGGGCAAGCTTCGAATGATCCACAAATACCGGCCCTCCCTAGAGAACGTGGTTGAAGGAATCATAGAAAAGGAGGTCATGAGCATGAAAAAAAGTGCGATAGCTCCTACAATTAAGAGCGAATCGATCTCCCCGAGATTCAGCAACGCAAAGGGATTTCCCTCTAGGTTCTGACCAAACAAAGGAAGTAGCGCCATGACCGGTAGGAGCACATAACCAACAAGTCCGTTTAAGGCGAAGTTCGGATCGCGTAGAAAAA
Source organism: Firmicutes bacterium UBA5420 (assembly GCA_002409455.1). GTDB lineage: Bacteria > Bacillota > Limnochordia > Darwinibacteriales > Darwinibacteriaceae > UBA5420. The sequence continues at coordinate 1,389 of DHNI01000113.1, forward strand.
GTTTTCTCTCCATGCCCACCAGGGTCAAAAACGAATTCCTGGCTGTTTGTTGCACATCTACCCGTTTCGCCTTGCCAGTCCCCTTACTGCCCTCTAGGCCAGTGATAACCCCCTGCATAAACACCTTTTCGCCCAGGAGGTACAAGATGGCCAGACCAAAAACTCCACTAATTGCCAAGTAGAGAAGGTTGACCCACCCCTGGCTGCTGTTAGCGTAGGCCATAGCTTGCGCCGCCCATATACTCGGCGGAAAGACTTTGCCCACGGCCCCAATTAGACCATCTTTTTGGCTCAAGAGCTGTTCCATAAGGACAAGTGGATCATCGGATCCCATGTTTTCCTGCAACCAATAGCTCGAACCAAAAACGACAATAAGCACAAGAATTCCACCAATCAAGGTGAGCTTATCTTTGTAACGACTTAAATTGACAAAGCGCATCAGCAACACTGCCAAAATGCTGGCGATAACCAAGGGAAGCACGGGCAAGACAAAAAACACAACAATGGCGCTCAGCACATAACCAAGACCTGCCCCGGCCAACAAACCATAGCGAATGCCTAGGGGAAGCAAGATAAGTGCATTTAAAACATATTGTCCCGTGAGAATAACCCCAAGTTTTGCCGCGAGGATTTCCCAAGAACGCAAAGGCAGAGGAAGCAAAAGCGGCAAATCGTTACTAAAGTAAAAGGCAGAGAGCACATAAAAGAACCCAAAGAAAAGACCCAAGACAGAAACCATCAATGTCCCGTTTACCAAGGCCAAATGAGGTTGCCCAAAGGCCAAACCGCCTAAAAATAGTTGTTCAGTCAAGCCCCACATAAACCACACAGCCATAACCAAGGCGGGGCCAATGGATACGGCAATGATAATTGGCTCCCAGATGCGCTGTTTTTTCTTGATATAATAGTACTTTGCGGCCGACCACCCATAATTCACATTGAGTAGCGAGAGGTAAAGACTCCACAGACTATTCTTCATAAGAAGCACCCTCATCGGTCAACTCCAAAAAGAGCTTCTCTAGGCTTGAACCGGCATGGCCAGGACTCTTACGTAGTTCGTCCATCGTTCCACAGGCGATCAGTCTACCCTGATTAATAATACCTACCCGGTGACAAAGTTGCTCAGCTACCTCCAAGACATGGGTCGAAAAGAAGACGGTATTGCCTTGTTTTACATGCTCCCGCATGATCTCTTTGAAAAGATGGGATGATTTGGGGTCTAGACCCACCATAGGTTCATCAAGAATAAAGAGGGCTGGAGCATGGAGCAAAGCACCCGTTAGCGCCAGCTTTTGTTGCATACCCCGGGAAAAACTCTGAATCAGATCACCTATCGCTTCTCTTAATTGAAACATATCTAAGTAGTGGTTCAGGCGTTTTGTTCGTGTTGGTCCATCAACGCCATAGACATCTCCTATAAGGTTTAGATACTCAAGAGCTGTCAAACGGGGATACAAATCAGGCTTATCCGGAACAAATCCCATAGAGCGTTTGGCTGCAACGGGATCCGCATTTAGATCATGGCCATGAACCAAGACTTCACCCTGATCAGCCTTCAAAAGACCAACAATCATCTTGATGGTCGTCGTCTTACCGGCCCCATTTGGGCCGAGAAATCCAAAGATTTCGCCTGGCCTAACCTCTAGATCCAAGCCTTGCACGGCGTAGGTGCTTGCACCCCTATAACGCTTTGACACACCCTTCAGTCGAATCATCGCGGCATCCCCCTTACCTGTCTACAAACGGTTCCATCTTTATTCTATTCTCTTTTCAATACATCTTCCCTCCTGAAAATCCAGGTATCCCCTAAAAGGTTGAAACCAAGGACCGTCAGGGCAATGAAAACACCTGGAGCCAAAAGGGCCCAGGGGGCTAGCGACGCATAGCCTTGCGCCTCGCGGAGCATACGTCCCCAACTTGGGGAGGGTGGCTGAATGCCAACACCCAGATAGCTCAAGGAGGCTTCCACCAAGATTGCCCCGGCCAAGCTCACCGTGAATTGAACCAAAAGGGCATCTTGCAGGTTTGGAATAACATGGCGCAGCATAATAGCCAGATCCTTTGCTCCAATGGCCCGGGCTGCTTCTACATAGGGATGCTTCTTGATACTTAACACCTGGCTTCGGGTCAACCGCAGAAAGCTCGGGATATTGCCAATCGCGATCGACCACAGCACCACCTGCACTCCTGGTTCCCAGATCGAGGCGAAAAGCAAGGCCAAAAGAATACTGGGAAAGGCCTGTAACGTAGTGCTGAACCGCATCAAAAGCTCTTCGCATACACCGCCTCGAAAGCCGGCCAAAAGACCCAGCAAGGTGCCCAGTGCCGATCCCAAAGTGACAGCAATAATGCCAACGAGAAGGGATACACGACCCCCAACCAAGATCCTGCTTAGTACATCGCGGCCAAAATGATCAGTTCCTAGAAGATGACCCTGCCCAGGAGACTGCAATCTTTCGGTAACGCGCACTTCACTTGGATCATAGGGAGTATAGATATAACCGAAAATCGTAAAAGCAATGATTATACCAACTAAGACTATACCCCATTTGCTAGTGTTCATGGGTCACCTCTATTCGTAACGTATTCTTGGATCCAATAAGCCAAGGCCTAAATCAAAGGCTAAATCAAGGAGAAGAATCAAAAACACGATCACCATCACAACGGCTTGAACCAAGGGTAGATCCCTTTGAAAGACTCCGGCCAGAAGAAGTTGCCCGACACCGGGCAGGCCAAAGACCTGCTCGACCACGATCGTACCGGCTAGAAGCTCCGCAAATTGCAGACCCGCAACCGTGAGAACAGCCAGGGCGCCATTACGCAAGGCATGTTTAAAGAATACAACATTGCGCGCCAACCCCTTGGCTCTTGCTGTGCGTATATAATCTTGCTTTAGGGCATCGGCCATGCCCACCCGCATAAAACGACTCAAAATCGCCGCCCTCGGTAAGGCTAAGGTCAGCGTAGGGAGAACCAGGCTAAGTGGCGATGAACTCCCACCGGCAGGCAGGAATCCTAGACTCACTGCAAAGGTCTGGATCAACAAGAGACCTACCCAGAACTGGGGAAGGCCTAATCCTACCTGGGTTATAACGGACAAAAACCGAGCAGAGACACTTCTTGGCTTCGCTGCCATAAACATGCCTGTAGGAACAGCAAAAAGTAAAGCCACCCCCACCGCTAAAAAGGCAAGGCTTAAAGACAGGGGAAAAGCCCGGGCTACCAGTTCTCGAACAGGCATCGAGTAGCGCCAGGAGTTTCCCCACTGACCTTGAAGAAAATCCATAAACCAACGTACATAGCGTTCTAGAAGAGGCCTATCCAGATTCATCTCACTTCGTAACCGAGCATACACCTCGGGTGTCCCCTCTGTACCTAGCATCAAAAGGGCTGGATCGCCTGGTAGGATCTGAATCACAAAAAATGTTAAAACACTCACGAGAAGCAGGGTGATCAAGAACCCTCCTATTTTCTGCAGCAGATATCGTCGCATGCCGCCATCAAACCCCTTTTACTTATATAAACTGGCCACATCCACTACATAGGTGGGGTAGTTCTTAAAACCCTGAATTCCCCTCGTCATAGCCGCAAGCTGCGGTGGATCCATAACGAATACGCCCGGAAGCTCTTGGGCCAAGATCTCTTGCGCTTCGAGGTAGGCGGCGCGACGCTCGCTACCTACAGTTTGGAGACCTAGTTCAATGAGCTCATCGTAGCGCGTGTTGGAGAAGTTAAAGAAATTGCGACTATTGCCGGTTGTGTAACGCACCAAGATGGCGTGGGGATCTAAGCGACCAGCTAGTCCAATGACAGAAACATCATAGTCACGCTGCGTATAAACCCTCTCTAGCCAGGTACCCCATTCGACGATCTGCAGATCAACTTCGATACCCAAAGCCTTCCACTGTTCAGCCACCAGTTCGCCTGACTGCACATGGAGTGGATAGTTAGCCGGTAGGGTTAAAGTCAAGCTCAAGTCTTCATGCCCCGCTTCTTCGAGCAGTTCCTTGGCCCTGTGGGGATCATAAGGGTTCACCTCGCCAAGGCTATCATTGAAAAAGCTCGCCATAACAGGACTAAGGGCGCTATCTAGAAGTGTTCCATGACCCCATGCAGCACC
>DHNI01000113.1:5766-16940 GCA_002409455.1 Firmicutes bacterium UBA5420
ACCTGCACCAAATTCATGGGGGCTGACACAACTGCAAGGTTGGGATCGTTTTCTACCTGATGAAGCACGCCTACTTCAAGGCGAGGTATGAGGTTTACCCGGCCTGCTTTGAGGTTGAGAACCATACTATTTTCATCAGGAATAATCATAAAGTTTGCCTGCTCAAAGTAAGGCATCTCGCCAGACCAATGCTGATCAAAACGGCGCAGCTCCAACTGTTGATTTGGTAGCCATTGTTGCAGTTGGTAAGGACCTGTACCCAAGGGATTTCGGGCCAAGTCAACGGCATGGGCAGGATAGATAGAGGCATACACCTCAGTGAGTGTATAGATAAAGGCTCCGTTTGGTTCATGCAGCTCAATTTGCACCCCGCCTGCTATGGGCTTTACATCCTTAATCATGCTAAGCTCTCCAGCCCGCACCGCAATCTCTGGATCCCGGGCGCGATTCAAAGCAAAAACCACATCAGCAGGCGTCAAGGGAGTACCATCATGAAAAAAGGCCTCCCTAAGATAGAAGGTATAGACCGTGCCCAGATCATTCACTGTCCAGTGCGTTGCTAAGGCTCCTTCAACCTCTCCTTCTGGTGTCGCCTTCACCAATCCTTCGTAGATATTAAAGGCCACTTCACCAGTGGCAGCTGCCACTGTCTTGACAGGATCGAAGCTATCCGGATCCTGAGGAATAGCAATATTGAGTACGTGGGCCGATCCAAGACCACCCATTGTAAGGACCATAATCATGGCCACCACCACTGAAAAACGCATCCACTTGTACATTACATTTCCTCCCTTCGCGCCGTCAAACCAAGACGCAAGACATCCAGCACGTTCTTTAAGAATTCGTCATTGCGTCCCTGATCAAAGTGGTCAATGAGATCCTTACCCACCGCATGGTAAACAAAAAACACGGCCTCTGGATCAAGGACACCATTGACCTCTCCACTTGCCATCGCATCGTCTAAAAACTGGGCAAAATCATGAGCCCGGCTAAGGCGTCCCTTTTCAAGGTATGGTTGTAGCACCTCCGTCTTACTATCCCAAAACTTATTCGCTACCTGATGAAAAAGGGGATGTTCTTGGGCAAAACGGTACGACTCTAAGTAGTACTCCTCCAGAACTGAGAAAATATCTCCCCCTTTAGCAAACGCCTTTCCTACATAGGCTCTTTTCTGTTCATAAGCTAAATCCACAACATAGAGGTACAAATCACGCTTGTCTTCAAAGTACTGGTACATGCTCCCTTTGGCAATTCCGCACTTCTCAACAATTTTGGTCAACGATGCTTGCTCGAAGGGTAATTGAGCAAACTCTTCCACGGCGGCTTTGATTACGGCCTGGCGTTTATCTGGTTCCAAATTGAAGAAAGTCTGTTTCGGCATGCCCACACCTCCCAAATGTGACTACCCAGTCATCTATTTGCAAATAGTATACCACGTAGATCCTAGATATGCCAGATCTTCCGTGGCATTATTTCTAAAAGGGCGTATACAAATTCGATTGGAGCTGGGAAAACAAGTGTGCTATGATGGGCATGACTGCATCTCGATAAAGATGCTTAAATTGAGGTGAATATCGTGCGACAGATTGAAGCTGACTTAATCTCCACCCTTGCCAGTTTCTCCAAGGCAGGAGATCTAAGCAACCTAACCTTTTTAGCCCATTCTGAGAGAGTAGCGCATACCGCCTTTCGGCTGGGAAAAATACTGACCCTTGGCCAGGCAGAACTCCATGAACTCGTCTTAAGCGCTCTCCTCCACGATATTGGTATCATGACCGATAAAGAGCAATTACAGTTGGCTGATCTCGAGCCGAAAGCCAACCAAGTTTCGCCCCATTGCCATGAGGGCCATCGTCTGTTGCAACCTACCCGAACTTTTGGCCCCTTTGCCCTTAATGTGCTTGAACACCATGACTACTACTCTGCTGACTTACGCCTCATCCCGGCCATCATTCATGTGGCCGATCGGGTCGACATTTTACTTGATAAAAACCGTTACGCCCTCTCCCAGGTAGAAGGTTTACTACAGTATTTCCAAGGTCAAGCCGGACATATTTTCAGTCCCGACGTCGTCGATGCCTTGCATGGATTGGCTCGCATCCCCAGTTTTTGGCTCGATCTAGAGTTTGGTCAATATCACTTCTCTGATGATGGCGAGAACTTTAAACGACTGCTCAACCTTGATGAACTAGAAGAGCTCGCCCAGATCATGACCATTTTGGTTGACGCTAAATCCCCATTTACCCGTCATCACTCGCAAGGGGTGACCAATGTGGCGGGTTTATTGGCGACGAAATTACATATGCCCAAAGAGAAAGTGCGCATGATAAAAATCGCCGGGATGCTCCATGACATAGGAAAACTTGCCATCCCCGATGAAATCCTCATGTATCCGGGGCCCCTTAGCAAGCAGCAGAGAATTGTCATGAAACAACACACCTACCACAGCTACCACCTGATTAAAGGTATTGGACCTGGGGCGAAGCGCCTGGCCCGCTGGGCAGCTTTCCACCATGAAAGACTTAATGGAACAGGTTATCCCTTTGGCTTAAGCGCCCAAGATTTGGAACTGGAGGCCCGTCTTATGGCAGTTGCAGACATTACAGAGTCCTTGCTAGAAACCAGGCCCTATCGCAAAGGCATGTCCAAGGAGAAGGTACGTCTAATCCTGTATAATAACGTTAACGCGGGACACATTGATCCTGACCTCACTGATCTAGCCGTGGCCCATTTGGATGAAATTATGGAGATTGTCAACAGATGCAGCGGATCCGCTTAAAAAAGGCACTCAGAGGTGAGCGCCTTGTGTCTTTATGCCTCCAAACCCGCGACCACCAAGTTATGGAAGGCTTCTTTGATTGTCCGTAGCTTCTTTTGTGCTTCAGTGCGGTTCTTGCCCCGCACTTCCAAGTACAACTTCATCTTCGGTTCGGTACCTGAAGGTCTGAGCGTCACTTTGCTCCCCTCCTCGGTAATCCACTGCAATACCCCTTCCTTGGGTAGTAAGATCACTGTTTCCTTTTGCAAACGCAAATCAAGATGAACACTAGAACCATAATTCAATATTTCTACAACTCGCTCTCGTCCAATTGCCGTAATGGGTTCTGTTTCTAGCTTGCGAATGAACTCTCGCGAACGCTCCGCCTCTAAGCTCGTGGCAAAGGAATAGGAGACTAGATCCTGAAGGTAATAGCCATGTTCAGCCCAAAGCTCCTCTAAGCGATCGACTAAGGTCAAACCCTTTCCCTGGTAGAAGGCTGCAACTTCAGCAATGAGCAGGCTGGCCAAAACAGCGTCTTTATCTCTGACCGCGGTTCCTGCCAAATATCCATAGCTCTCTTCGAAACCAAAGACGAACTCCTTATTCTCTGCTGGCAGATGATCCATAAGTGTTCCAATATACTTAAATCCAGTAAGGGTATCCCTCACTTCCGCCCCATATTTTTCTGCAATCGGTCGCACCATCTCCGTCGTCACAATCGTCTTAACAACGACAGAACGGCTTAATTGTTCTGGGGCTGCCTGTGCCAATAAGAAGTCTGTGAGCAACACTCCCACTTGGTTTCCGCTTAGGAGCACCCATTCCCCCTTTTGATCCACGGCGACGCCCATGCGATCCGCATCTGGATCGGTTGCAATAATCAAATCACAAGGTTGCTCCTGCGCGTGAGCAAAAGCAAGCTCAAAAGCGTCAGGGTCCTCTGGATTGGGGTATCCCACAGTGGGAAAGTTACCATCGGGCACCATCTGCTCTGCGACAGTCGACACCTGGCTAAAACCTGCCATGCGCAAAATTTCAGGAACAAAACGTCCTCCGGTGCCATGCAGTGGGGTATATAAGACCCGTAAGCTCTCTGCGTTTTCCATCTGGGGCACGATCTCGAGTAACTCCCCATAATAGGCCTGAATAACTTCCTCCCCAAGCCAATGCCAGAGGGGGTTTTCCTTAGGATCATCTGTAACAAGAACACTATCCAAACCGAGCTTGGCCATTTGGGAGCTAATGCTCAGAGCTTCGTCTGTTAGCATTTGATTGCCATGTTCATTATAGACCTTGTATCCGTTATACGCTGGAGGATTATGACTTGCCGTTATTACAATCCCGGCTGAGGCCTTATAATAGCGGACTGCATAGGATAATAGAGGCGTAGGAGCCACTTCAGGAAATACATAGACCGCAATTCCATTGCCCAAAAGCACGCTGGCTGCGGCCTCCGTGAATTCCTTGGACATATGTCTAGAATCGTGGGCAATAGCAACACCACCCGCGGCCTTTCCTTGCGCCTTGAGGTGATTTGCCAACGCCTGGGTTACCAGGCGGACTGTGTAGATATTCATCCTGTTGGATCCAGCGCCTACTTTGCCACGCAAACCCCCTGTACCAAACTCAAGCCATTTGAAAAAGCGATCCTCAATGTCAGCCGCATTGTCGGCCAGATCGCGCAGTTCGCCCTTTGTATCGCCATCAATGAGTGGGTTCTGAATCCACGCCTCATAGCATTCCCGTGCTTCCATACCCGTCCCCTTCCTGCACTATTCTATGGTAATTACTTCTAGATACCACTTGGCTTCCCTGCTTTATTCTTGCGCACCCTAGACATTCTGATCTCAGCTACGCCCCAGAATATCATAGGTAGGACGATTTGTACCATAACATCAGTAAACGCTGCGATCTTGGTGGCACCTAAATTCATCTCCATGACCGATTTTGCAAACCATTGAGAACCCGGGATGATACTTAGAACAAGTGGCGTAACCAAGAAACGATAGTCTGGAAATCCTAGGGCATGTGCCAAATTCTTGCTGGCCACTAAAAGGCACACGGAAATCTTCAAAAAGCCCCCTATGGCAAAAGTCACACCCACAACCACCTCTAAGCGGGTTAGAAAAAGGGCTATGTCAATGCGGGCGATGGCCAGGAAGACAGGGAAAAAGGTGATCTTATACATTTCTTCTCCAAGAATTGCTACACTGGCACTGGCGACCAGCATAAGAAAGAAGGCAGCCAAAAGAAATCCCGGTATAAGCACCTTGTAGGCCGAATTTTTCTTAGTCGTCAAAGCGTTGGCCAGCCCTACCAAAAGCACGGTTTCTAGAAAGGGGAAATCCAAGAGCTGAAAGGCTCCTTGAAACACAGGCCAAAAGCCGTCATACAGAATTGGGAAGAATTCTTGCAAGTCAACCTCCGTCGTCGCCAAAGCCAAAGCCGTCAATAAGATGAGGAGTACAAAGATGACCATCACAGAACTAAAACGCGCCAGCACCTCTATACCTTCTTTGACAGCCCAGAGAACAAGTATGGCGTACGCAGAGGCCATCACAACTTGAGGAGTATCGGGCAGGGACACCGCTTGTACGAAGTTAGTAATATTACCTGTAACAAGACAGCCCAAACGCCAAGCATAAAAGCTGTAGATCAAGGCTACCAACCGCGAAGGCCATTTGCCAAAGAGTCGATGCAAACCTTCACTAAAGGACTGTCCATGCATGAGAGTGTCCAAACGTCCATAGACCAAAATCAACGGCAAAGCCAAAACAATGGCGACCAAAAAAGAGAGCCAAAGATCCCGACCAGCCCAACGGGCCAGCCCAAAGACAAAGGAATTGCCGATAATGAATAGGAACACTAGGGCGGCACCCTGCCTCTCGGGCACAGATTCATTTATCACAATAACGGATCACCTCACTGCCACAGCTTTTGTAGCCAATTCCAAAGAGTACCCAGTGGCTCCGGCACTGGTAGTTGCGCATCAATTGTCAAAAGCACCGAAAACGTGGCTGTCGCAGAAAGTAATAAAAGATAGACCAAGACTTCCTGCCACGGGCGCTCTTTCCAGAGGAAAAGCTCCACCCCTCCTACCACAACATAGCCGAGGACTATGACGATTAACATCTTAATTCCTTACCTTAATAGGTTGGGCGTGAAAACCCGTAAAGGAAATCCTGCAATCGACGTCAACGTCCACTGGGAGATCGCGAAAAACTGCATCCCAGTCACTTTCAACCTTGCGCCAGATAGCTGGTTCCTGCCGCCACAAAAGTTGCCCAAAGCCTACGATATCACTATTATAGTCTTCTTGAATCAATCCTAGAAAGTCCCTTATGCGCCGTGTAAACGATCTCGACACCTGTCCCTCTATGTCGTTGACAACTGCGAGATCGGAAAAGTCAACATCTGCCCCCTTTACACCCGCAACACCAAGCTGCAAGCTCAAACTGACCTTCATCCTTAGGTTCTCACCGTCAACGCTTGGCTTGGTTTGGAACTGGCTACCGCGGAACTCGTAGGTTATAGGAAACGTATTTCCTTTCACCTCAGTATCCATAACAAAGAACCCCCCCTCGCTCTCACCCTTGAGGAGGGCGAGAATTTGCGTTTCTTCTTTGGAAAGCCAACCTATCAAGCGATCAAGCTTAAAGACGGCAGCCCCTCTCACCACGGGTAGCAGAGCGCCTCCCTCATGAACAAGCTCTACGCCGGGAAGTGTTCCAGAAATGCCGGGAGAAGATAAATCACCTATAAACCGCCACACCTGCTGAGGTATAAAGTCAGTGGTGACGTCTGATAAGCGAATGACGCTCGCGAGGTGCCGACTAACCCCGTCCACTAGGGGTGGTTTGCTCTTGAAGACTTCCTCCACTGTGCAGTCTTTGGTCACAAGTAGGTACATCGTACTCCGTAAATCCCGAGCACGAACGATGGGCTCCAAAACTTGGAGTATCGACGAGCGAGCGACCTCCTCAGAAACAAGAAACACCTGGGCATGAGCCCAGAAGATCTCCATCCCCGCTGGATTTGCTAGATTGTGAGCCCCGCTGGTTAAGCTCCTTGCATCTGTAGTAAGTACTACCGGTTCGAATTCGGCTTCTTGTCCTACACCTATGGATTTGGCCATCTCAGTAATCACGATGACCTTCGGATCCTCTGCATCCACTCCAGCCCCCATCACTAAATCCCGCAATTCGATTTCGGTATAGTCCCAGCAGCCCGTTGTTACTATAGTCATTGTACAAAGGAGGAAAATCCGCGCTAAGCCTTTCTTCATTTTGTTTTACTCCTTGATTTTCTCTGTAATCGTTCCCTATTCTTGGCCGCAAGATGTCGGGGACGCAAAACCATCCGCCACCACGGCAGCCTGACGATGGTATCCTTCGAACCCTGGATTGTGAGCGATGTGAGAGACGATAAGTATGGAACGCCAAAGGATTCCATGGACGCCAATTGAATCATGATACCCATGATGCCGAAAAGAAAGCCATAGATACCCAGTATAGCCGATGTCACTACCAGAAGAATACGAATCAAGACGGCCGTGTCGTTGAGCTTGGAAACCACAAAACCTGCTACCCCCGTAATACCAACGACAATGATCATAGGTGCGCTGACTAGGCTAGCACTCACCGCAGCGTCCCCTAAAACAATGGCACCCACAATACTAATGGCCTGACCTACAGGTTTCGGCAATCGCACACCACCCTCCCTCAAAATTTCGAAGACCAGGCCCATGACCATCACCTCAACTATGGCCGGAAAGGGCACGTTTTTTCGCGCTGCCGCGATGCTTACGGACAGGTTCACGGGTATTAACTGGGGATGATGGGTGACCAGAGCTAAGTAGAGTCCAGGCGTACTTGTTGTCAAGAAAAAACTGATGTAACGTAGCGTCCGGTGGAAACTGGCTGCTATCCAATGATGATAATAATCTTCGTTAGCTTGGAAAGCTTCCACCAACAAATAGGGCATCGTCAGTGCAAAGGGTGTGCCATCCACTAAAACTGCAACCCGCCCCTCCAAGATCTTACCTGCGACCCCATCAGGCCTTTCCGTATGTCCAATGGTCGGAAAAGGACAGTTAGGGCTATCCCGGATGAACTCTTCGATATATCCCGACTCCAAGATAGCATCGGTCTCAATGCGTTCGATCCGTTGGAACACCTCATCCACCAGTTCCTTGGAGGCAATCCCCTCAACATACACGATAGCCACCTTGGTCCTAGTTTGCAGGCCCACATCGAGAATTTTCACCTTTAGTGCGGGGTTGAGGATCTTACGGCGCACTAAGCTAACGTTAACAAGTAAGTCCTCTGTAAAACCCTGTCTGGGCCCTCGCACTACACTTTCCGTCTGGGGCTCGGTCACCGACCGCCTTTCCCATCCTTGGGCATCAACAGAGATGCCGTGGTTGCATCCTTCCACTAAGACGGCTCCAGACCCAGCCACCACACCTTCAGCCAGCTTGTTGTAATCAGTAAAGACGGCAACACCGTCGGACTGGATCACCTGTTCTGTGATATGCTGAATAAGCCTCCTACCCTGGAGCTCTTTAGGCAAAGAGCTTGACATCATGGGTCTGACGATATAGTCACTTAAGAACTCATGCTTGGTCATGTTATCAGCATGGATCAAGACACATTGTCGCGCTTGAGGTTCTTTGGTTCTAAAGTGACGATAGACGATGGTGTCATCATCAGCAAAAAGATTGCTTTTCAACCACTTCACATTGATTTCAAGGGAAGTGCTGAGCCTGTCTAAACCTTTGGCTTTAGACCGTTCACCTTTGGCTTTTTTCCAGAAAAACACGGGCCCACGACTCCCTTCCACTTTTACCTAGTATAACCAAAATGAAGTAGAATATAAAAAAAGCCGACCCTCTGGTCGACTTTTCTACATCGTTACGACTACTTGTTCTGAGCCTTCTTCAGATTGGCAAGGCCAGCTCTGACGCTGTCTGAAGGCGAAACCTTGTACTCCTCTGTCTCTATGATCAGCCATTCCACCTTTGCATCTATCGCTGTCACAAGTACATTTTCTAGATCCAGCACGCCGCAGCCAACATCAGTCTGCTTATTGCTTTGATCAAAATCCTTAACATGCACAAGCGGGCAGTGCCCTGCCATCTTGCCTAGATATCTCACCGGATCCTCTCCCCCATGGAGGATCCAGCCCAAGTCAAGTTGGGCGAACAGATAACGCAAATCAGCGGCTTCAAAAAGAAGGTCTAAGGCATAAGAGTCACCAAAAACTTCAAATTCCCAGCTGTGATTATGATAACCGAGCCTAAAGCCTTGATCCGCTGCCCGCTTTCCAATAGCCGTGAGCTCACGGGCAAAGTGGCGCCAATTCTCGGCGTTTCTTACAAAACCTTGTGGCGGAGCTGGACACACTAAGGTATCATTACCCAGTTGCCGGTTATAAGCGATTTCTTCATCCAAGTGATTCTCGAGACGCTCGAAAGGCACATGGCTACTTACAGCCTGTAGGCCTACACGATGGAGGTGATCCTTCATCTCATCACTGGATAATCCCCCGTAGCCCGCAAACTCCACTCCTTCGTACCCCAACTGGGCAGTTAGCTCTAAAACGCCCACAAAATTCTCCTTTGCCGCATCGCGTAAAGAATAGAGCTGCAGAGCAACAGGATGTTCGATCCGTTTCATACTCGGCCTCCTCAATGCAATTTCCAGATTCTCTGGTTATACTCTTCAATGGTACGGTCACTGGAAAAATAGCCAGCATTAGCAATATTGATAATTGCCTTTTTCCACCATATTTCTGGTTGCTGATATTGCTGATTCACGTCCTCATGGGCTAAACAATAGGATGAAAAATCCTTCAAGACAAAGTAAGGATCAGCCATGCCACCCCAACCATGGAGCAGGCTGTGATAAAGATCTTGGTACAGCGCTGGATGCTGAGCGTTGACAAAACCATTCACCAGTTGATCCAAGACCTCCTTCAAATGCGCATCGGCCAGGTATATCTCGTAGGGCAGATAGGTCTGATCGTGATAATAGCGACTTGTCTCCGCTGCGGTCAGGCCAAAAATAAAGATATTGTCTCGACCTACCGCTTGATCGATCTCCACATTGGCCCCATCGAGGGTTCCAATGGTGAGGGCACCATTGAGCATAAATTTCATATTACCGGTCCCGGAGGCTTCTTTGCCTGCTGTGGAAATTTGCTCACTCACATCGGAAGCTGGAATGATCGCTTCAGCCAACGATACACGGTAGTTCTCCAAAAAGACAACCTTGAGCTTATCGGAAATATTGCGATCATTGTTAATCCTCTCACCCACATCATGAATGAGCTTGATGATGAGTTTGGCCATACCATAGCCCGGTGCAGCTTTGGCACCAAAAATAAAGGTACGGGGATGCATGGCAAAGTCTGGGTCTTCGCGCAGGCGGTTGTACAAGTATAACACATGCAAGATATTTAAAAGTTGGCGTTTATACTCATGGAGCCTCTTAACTTGCACATCAAAGATGGAGTATGGATCCACCCGCACATGATTATGGTCGTGAATGTACTTCGCAAGAGCTGTTTTGTTAGCATGGCGAATGTGAGCTAAAGCCTCCTGTGTTCCTCTATCGTCTTGGTAGGCCAGAAACTTCTTCAATTCCTGTGGTTTCTTGATCCAACCAGTACCGATGCGATCCGCTAAGAGCTCTGCCAGACCTTTATTTGCTTTCAGCAAGAAACGTCTAAAGGTCACTCCATTGGTAACATTGGTAAACTTCTCCGGGAAGAATTCTGCAAATTCGGCAAAAACCTGTTCTTTAAGGATCTGGCTGTGCAGCTGGGCCACACCATTGATCGAAAAGGATCCGACGATGCTCAAGTGAGCCATCTTCACTTCATGATGGGCAATGATCGACATACGCGCTATTTTGTCCCAGTCACCAGGATAACGATCCCAAAGCGAGGCACAAAACCGCTCGTTAATCTCGTAGACAATATCCCAAAGCCGTGGCAACAGATCCCTAAACAAACCCTCGGGCCAGCGTTCCAACGCTTCTTCCAAAATAGTGTGGTTGGTATAGGCAAAGGTACTCTTCGTAATCTGCCAGGCTTGATCCCATTCTAAGCCCTCTTCATCTAGGAGAATGCGCATGAGCTCTGGAATAGCTAAAGCTGGATGGGTATCATTGATGTGGATTACGACATGTTCGGGGAATGCTGTGAAATTTGTTCCATATTGGCTGCGATATTTGCGCACAATGCTCTGAATGCTGGCGGAGACGAAAAAGTACTGCTGTTTGAGGCGAAGTGCCTTGCCTTCAGGATGATTATCATCGGGATACAGCACCTTGGAGATCACTTCAGCTAACTCTTTTTCTTCCAGGGCATCGAGGTACTTACCTTGGCCAAAGAGGCTCATGTCTAAATG
>DHNI01000146.1:0-6372 GCA_002409455.1 Firmicutes bacterium UBA5420
GTCGTTGGACTAGGGATTTTTCTTGACATTACAGGCATACGTGATAGAATAATAACCAGAATTATCATTACTGAGCTGGAGGAGTCGCAGTGAAGCCTAAAGGTTTTGTTAGACGTACTAGGCAGCGGGAGGCCATCCTTGAGGTCCTGCGGGGAACAACAAGCCACCCCACCGCGGACTGGGTTTATCAAGAAGTGCGTAAAGAGATGCCCCATGTCAGTCTAGGCACCATATATCGCAATTTACGCACTCTCAGTGAACACGGGGAAATTCAAGAGCTGGCTTATGGTAGCAATCATTCGCGCTTTGATGCCAATGCAGAGGCCCATTACCATTTTGTCTGCGAATCTTGCGGAGCGGTTACGGATTTGGATATGTCGCCTATGTCAGAGCTCGAACGCAAAGTCGAAAAACTCGGCGACTATAAAGTCACAGCTCATCGTTTAGAGTTCTACGGACTCTGCCCCGATTGTGTTCGCGACAAATCTGGTCACCACGTGAACTAACGGTCAATTCGTTCTCAATCTGAGTGTCAACACGTTTTAATCGTGTGATGATGCTCAGATTTTTTCTATATCACCATAGACATCATTTACCATATGTAGTATAATAAATTGGCATCAACACAATTTATAGTGGTCAGGGAGGAAATGTGAATGCAATTATCTGACAATGCCAGAACCGTTCTGGAGCGCCGTTATCTAGCGAAAATCAACAATGAAATTGTAGAAACACCAGAAGACATGTTGCGGCGGGTGGCAAAAAATATTGCCCAATCAGAAGACGATCCCCTGTGGGAAGAGCGTTTTTTCGACGTTATGGACAACCTGGAGTTCTTACCTAATAGCCCTACACTCATGAATGCAGGGCGCGATTTACAGCAATTATCTGCTTGTTTTGTTCTTCCCGTTGAGGACTCCATGGAAGGAATCTTTGATACACTGCGCAACACCGCCCTTATTCAAAAGTCTGGTGGCGGAACAGGCTTCAGTTTTTCGCGTCTTCGCCCTAATGCTGATATGGTTAGCACCACAGGTGGCGTAGCGAGCGGGCCGGTGTCCTTCATGAAATGCTATAACGCGGCCACAGACGCGATTAAACAGGGAGGTACCCGTAGAGGCGCAAATATGGGGATCTTAAGGGTTGACCATCCCGATATTCTTCAGTTCATCCAGTGCAAGGCAGATCCCACTGAGATTACAAACTTCAACCTTTCTGTGGGCATCACCGAAGAATTCATGGAAGCCGTATTGGCAGATAAATCCTATCAACTAGTGAATCCCCGTTCAAAGGAGCCTGCTGGCGAACTAAACGCTAGAGAGACTTTTGAGCTTATCGTGGAGATGGCCTGGAAGAACGGCGAACCTGGCATCATCTTCCTCGATCGTATGAACCGTTTTAACCCAACCCCCCATGTGGGTGAGATTGAGGCCACGAATCCTTGTGGCGAGCAGCCACTGTTACCCAATGAAAGTTGTAATTTGGGCTCGATTAATCTAGCGAAGATGGCCAAAAAAGAAGGTGACAAATGGATCGTAAATTGGGATCGCCTTCAAGAAGTGGTAGAAATCGGGGTTCGCTTTTTGGATAATGTCATCGACGCCAACAACTATCCGATTCAGGCCATTCAAGAGATGACCTATGCAAACCGCAAGATCGGGCTTGGGGTAATGGGCTTTTCTGATCTCTTAATGCGTCTTGGCGTACCTTATAATAGCGAAGAAGGTGTAGAGCTCGGTGCCAAGGTCATGCGCTTTATCCAGGCCAAAGGTCATGAGGCGTCCTCAAAGCTTGGCGAAGAACGGGGGTCGTTTCCAAATTACAAAGGAAGCATCTTTGAAAAGACCGGAAAACCTATGCGAAACGCTACTGTAACCACAATTGCTCCAACCGGCACAATTTCTATCATTGCCGGTTGTTCGAGTGGTATCGAGCCCGTTTTTGCTTTGGCTTTCACGCGCAATGTGATGGATAACGATCAACTTATTGAAGTCAACTCCCAATTTGAGCGTATTCTCAAAGAAGCGGGACTGTACTCTCCAGAACTGATTCAAGAGGTGGCCCAGACTGGCAATGTCCGTGGTATCGAAGGGATTCCAGAAGAGCTGCGCAAGACCTTTGTAACTGCCTACGAAACGGCACCTGAGTGGCATATTCGCATGCAGGCAGCGTTTCAAGAATTTACAGATAATGCTGTGAGCAAGACGGTGAACTTTCCTAAAGAGGCTACGAAAGAGGATATTCGCAATGTTTATCAGCTGGCCTACGATCTGGGCTGCAAGGGAGTCACCGTATATCGAGCTGGATCTAGAGAAGGTGAAGTACTCACAGTTGGGCATAAGACTGAATCCGAGGAGGCAGCTGCCTTGGATGCGAAGACTCGCCCCACTCCAAGAAAGCGTCCGCGGGTGACAACAGGGCAAACGGTGCGGGTGAAGACAGGTTGTGGCTCGTTGTATGTCACAATTAATGCAGACGACGAAGGTATTTGTGAAGTGTTCACAACCATTGGTAAAGCAGGCGGCTGTGCAGGTTCCTTCTCTGAAGCCACCGCCAGGCTGATTTCGCTCTCTTTGCGTGCTGGCGTCGAGCCTCAACAGGTAGTTAAGCAGCTCAAGGGTATTCGGTGTCCCCATCCTATTTGGCAAGAAGGTCGACAAATACTTTCTTGTCCCGATGCTATTGCCCATGTTTTGGAGCAGTATCTGCAGAATAATGGGATGGCTGAAGCTGCGGCAACACTAGAGACAAGTTCGAATTCGGGTTCTAGTTTGTTCACAGGAAGTCTTTGCCCCGAATGCAGCGGTACTATGGTGGAAGAAAGCGGCTGTGCCACATGTCTAGAATGCGGATTTAGTCGTTGTAGTTAAGCCTGAAAAGAATAATCTCCTCCTCCCTTTGAGATACTGAAGCGGGGAGGAGATTTGTCTATGTTGAAACGATGTCTATGTATGGCTTTAATGTTGATTATGTTACTTGGTTTAGTGGGTGCGACCGCTCGCGCCGAGCGGATCGTTGTCATTAATATCCCAGCCTTTAGGCTGTATGTATACGACGAAGGGATACCGGTTCGAGATTACCCCATCAGCATTGGCACCGAACTCAACCCCTCTGTGTTAGGCGAAACAACCATTATTAATAAGGTTGCCCATCCCACCTATTATCCTTCTCAGGGGGGAGAACCCGTTGAACCGGGTCCAGATAATCCAGTGGGCACCCGTTGGTTGGGCTTGGGTTTTCCTGGGTATGGGATTCATGGTACCAATAACCCAGCATCCATCGGATCGCCGGCTTCATCAGGTTGTATTCGCATGCAAAATGCTGATGTAGAGGAACTAGCAGATCTAGTTCAGGTAGGAACCGCCGTAAAGCTCATCTACCAAACCATCTTGATCCAAGAAGATCCCCTGCTTCACACTAAGACAATTACGGTGTACCGCGACGTATACAAACAGGGGGTTAGCCCAGTGCAGCTCCAAGATGAGCTCGAAAGGCTTGGTTGGAACGATGTATTCTGGCCAGCCCTACTTACGCTCCTAAAGGCACCCACAGGAGAGCCACACCCCTTAGCTTGGGAATGGCCCCTGATGTTTCACACAGAGGCAGAAGGCGTTACTGCCACAGGGCTTGTGGCGGCAGAATGGAATGGAGAGTATTATCTGCCCTTTGATCTTCCCTTCGATCCACGAAGCGAAATGGCCATCGCCACGGTGAAGTGGGGTGAGGAATACTATCTACCACTTCAGGTCTACTTGGAGCTCACAGGACTTAGTTATAGCCAAGCCCAGGGTCAACTCATCCTCCATAGTCCTCAGGCCTATTTAGGTGAGAAATCCCTGGGCCAGGCCCTCATTTTTCAAGATGAACTTTATATCAACACAGTTGAACGCACTTGGAAGCTGATTCCATCGCCCATGCAAGTGGTAGCTTTCTGGGGCCAGATCTATCAACCTGCACGGGTTCTTATTGGATCCGACCAGGTGGATCAAGTGCGTCTAGAATGGCCTAATTCGAGGTAGCGTCTTTGAGCCAGTCGCTGGTCAGCAAACGCTGGGCCAACTCGACTTGAGCGTACTCCAAGAGTTTCTCCCAGTCTTGGCTCACGGCAGCATGAACCAATTCGGGGGCAACCTTGAGGTAGTCAGCGGCTTCTTGGGTGAGCCTCTCTTGTAGCATCATTTGCACGTTGTCCCAATCACGCTTCAACAGAGCATCGGCTTCCCAGGGAGAAACGCCCCTATCTACCAATTGTTCGTGTAGCTCATAGCTTACTTCTTCACCAAGTTGTTCCCAATCACCGGCAATAATGGCATTGATCTGAGCCGGCGTTAGAACCTCAACCAAGGCTTTGGTGGCGTTATTCAAACCTGCCATAACTGCTTGCGCTGTGGAGACTTGTTCGAGGTTGACAAGTAGTGCTTGATTGTTACGTGCTAACACTACAATGTGTTGTTCCTTTTCTAATTGCGTATCTTTGTTAATGGTATCTCGTGTCAAGCTCCCTGGGGTCACATACAAGGTTTCGTTCAGAAGATTGAACACAAGTGTTTCTTCGTCTTCACCGGGCTTGAGGGTGATTTGTTTGCCCCCTTCTGCCACTTCTTCCACAGAACCCGCAATTTGCTGGAGCTCTAGGGCTTGATCGATGATGAAAGCTAGTTCACTGCGAGTGATGAGGCGATAAGGCTCAAAGCGGCCTAACATATGCGTGGGTAGAAGCCCAAGTCTTTGTAGTAGCTCCACTCCCATAAACCCTGGGTAGTCCACGTTTAGATCGGCGAAGGAAGGGTAAAAGCCCTGGGGCACCTCTACATGTTCGCCTAAGCCAAGCAGGTTACCTAGTGCCGCGGCAAACTCACCGCGAGTGACTCCTTCTGGGTGAGCGACTAAGAGCTCACTGAGCCAGTCTGTAAGGGCCTGCTCCTCTTCGCTGGTGAGCTGAAAGGCCCGGGTTAGAAGGGCAAAGGTTTCTTCATGGGTGAGTGCGGTAGAGGGCGAGAATTCCTCGGTCCAAAGCTCTGCAAAGAGACCTTGTGCTTCAAGAGAAGAAATCGCTTCTCTGGCCCAGTTATGATCAATATCAATAAAGGCAGCAAACCCGGTTGCTCCCCCTAGGAGAGGGCTGGCCAAAACAAGCAGAACCAGAACGAAAGATATAAACTTTGTTGGTCGCATAAGCATACTCCTTTTTTTAGACTATATCTATCTTACACCCCTTCATTCGCCTATATCAAGCTTTAGCCTCTATGCAATACTCGGCAGAGCGGGCGTCTTTACCCAACTAAGGGAGGTTTTTACAAATGGGCGTGGAATAGACAAGGAAGAAATGGGGGATCTTCAGTGGAAAAACGTCTGTTTCTTATTGATGGAAACAGCTTGATAAACCGAGCATTCTACGCCTTACCGCCCCTTACCAATGCTAGCGGTGAACCTACAAATGCTGTCTATGGTCTGACCATGATGCTCTTTAGGCTCAAGGAGGATTACAATCCCGACCAAATATTGGTTACCTTCGATGTGTCGGGACCCACCTTTCGCCATACCCAGTATGAGGAATATAAAGCAAATCGCAAAGGTATGCCTGATGACTTGCGCTTGCAGATCCCTGTGATGAAGGATCTCCTGGACAAATTAGGCATTCCACGCTTAGAGCTGCAAGGTTATGAGGCTGATGACCTCTTGGGAACTATGGCAAAGCAGGGAGAACGCGAAGGTTATGAAGTCTTCATTGTCACAGGCGATCGGGATGCCTTTCAGCTCATCTCGCCGCAAACCAACGTACTCTTTACGAAGCGAGGGATTACAGATACGGAGCTTGTAAACGAGGAGACTCTGTTAAAAAGCTATGGCGTGACTCCAAAACAAGTGATCGATCTAAAGGGCTTAATGGGCGATAGTTCCGACAATATCCCAGGGGTACCTGGTGTAGGCGAAAAGACCGCACTTAAGCTTCTAACAAGCTACGACTCCATAGAAGGAGTTTACGCCCACCTAGACGAGCTTAAGGGCAAGCTCAAAGAGAATCTCACCGTGTACGAAAGGCAAGCCTTTTTGAGCAAGGAACTAGCTACAATTCGCTTGAACGCGCCTGTTGAGGTCAATTTAAGCGAAACGGGTGAAATGGACACAAGTGCTGTTCGAGAGCTCTTTGTGAACCTAGGGTTTAAGACTCTAGTGGAACGTCTGCCAGCAGATCTTCAGGCAGAAAGCGCATCCCAGGCGGATGCATGGGATTCTAGTTTCCAAATGGTGGATTCCGAAAATGCAGATAGCTTTTTCGAACAGCTCCAAGAGATTCAACACGTCTACTTGGCATATGATTCTGGGCAGCAGACTCTCTTTTGTTTAGTCGAAAACGAGGTTTGGGCCCTA
>DHNI01000146.1:6561-14772 GCA_002409455.1 Firmicutes bacterium UBA5420
CAAGGAGCTTTACGCAACAGGTGGCAAAGAGGTGTTACATCTTCTGGGCGCCGAGGGTCAGAACGCGATTTCTTTTGACCTCGAATTGGCCCTTTATTGCCTCGACCCTGAAAAGCGCTGGGATCTTCAATCCCTCTGCCACAATTTTCAAAAGCCCCAGACAACACTAGATCCTAAAGAGCCTGGGTATCACGCTGTCTATCTGCGCATTTTTAAGAACGTGATGGCAGAGATAAAGCAGGAACTAAAGGACAAGGGACTATGGAATCTTTATCAAGATTTGGAGCTTCCCTTAGTCACGGCGCTAGCCCAGATGGAAGCTTATGGCATCTTGGTTGATCCCACTAAGCTCACAGACATTTCACTGGAACTAGAGGGCACCATGGAGAAACTAACGGAGACGATCTATGCTGAAGCTGGGGAAGAGTTTAACATCAACTCTCCGAAACAGCTGGGCGTGATTCTCTTTGATAAGCTGGGCCTTCCTGTGCTTAAGCGCACCAAGACAGGCCCCTCTACTAGTGCCGAGGTACTGGAGGAGTTAAGCGATCACCCAATTGTGGCTAGCGTCTTAGAATATCGCCAGGTAGCCAAACTTAAATCTACCTATACGGATTCTTTGGCTGATTTGATTTCACCTGAAACCAAGCGGATTCACTCTACCTTCAATCAGACAGTGACCGCTACAGGTCGGCTCAGTAGTACGCACCCTAACTTGCAGAATATACCTGTGCGAACCAAGGAAGGGCGTCGTATTCGAGAGGCCTTTGTGGCCCCAGAAGGGCATGTCTTACTTATGGCAGACTACTCGCAAATTGAGCTACGATTACTGGCCCATCTCTCGGGCGATCCGATCTTGACCGACGCGTTTCGAAGCGGCCAAGACATTCACGCCCAAACTGCAGCTGAGGTCTTTGGTTTGGCCCTCGACGAAGTTACGGATGAAGAGCGATCGGCAGCAAAAGCCATTAACTTCGGAATCATCTACGGTATTTCTAGCTTTGGTCTAGCCAAGGGCATTAATCTGACCCGAGCCCAGGCTCAGGAATACATTGACTCCTATTTCTTGCGCTACCCCATGGTGAAGGCCTATCTTGATGGCCTTGTAGAACTGGGCAAGAAAGAGGGGTACGTTCAAACGCTTTCGGGGCGGCGCCGCTACTTACCGAATCTGAAAAGCCGCAATTATGCCTTAAGGAGCTTCGCTGCTCGTACCGCCATGAATACACCCATTCAAGGTAGTGCCGCTGATATTATTAAACTGGCCATGCTCAAGGTCTATCAAGCACTGAAAGATGCTGGGCTGAAGACCCGCATGCTCCTACAAGTGCATGACGAACTTGTCTTGGAAACACCTCTAGAGGAGCTTGATGTGGCTGCACGTCTTGTGAAAAGAGAAATGGAAGAGGTCTACCCCCTTGATGTACCTCTCAAGGTGGGAGTCTCTTATGGTCCTAATTGGCGTGATGTACAGAGTTTTGACTATAAGGAGTAAACGATGCCTGAATTACCAGAAGTAGAAACGGTGAGGCGGAGCCTCTTGCCTGTCATCTTGGACAAGCCCATTGCATCTGTCGATGTCTATTATGAGCGTATTTTACAGCATATTACGCCCCGGAAGTTTAAGGAGCAAATTACCGGAAGGCGCATCCTTGATCTTGCGCGACGGGGGAAGTACTTGATCTTCCACTTGGAGAATCACCTCGACTTAGTAGCTCACCTGCGCATGACAGGACGGCTGATCTACTACTCCGATGCCGCTATTGCCATGGCCAAGCACACGTCTGTCATTTTTGGTTTTGCTTCAGGGGGGAACTTGCGTTTTGAGGATGTGCGCAAATTTGGAACTCTAGATTTGGTCACGAGCGGCGAATATGAACAAATAAAGGGCTTGCATAGCCTAGGGGTAGAACCGTTATCTGAGGCGTTCACGGTGGAGCACTTACAGAATTTGATTCAAGATCGCAGTACAAAGATCAAGGGATTGCTTCTAGATCAGACCAAAATCGCGGGGATGGGCAATATCTACGCAGACGAAAGCCTCTTTATGGCGAGAATTCATCCTGAAAGACCAGCTAATTCCCTGAGTAGCTTAGAGGTTCAGAGTCTTCATCTGGCCATTAAAGACGTGCTCCAGGATGCTATAGTGGGTCAAGGGACAACCTTGCGTGATTACCGTACAGGATATGGCAGGGAAGGATCGTTTCAAAATAAGCTCCAGATTTATGGGAAAAAGGGGGAAAAATGTCCCCGCTGTGGAGTAGACTTAGAGTATAAGAAGGTGGCGGGCCGTACGAGTCATTTTTGTCCGGCATGCCAAAGGGAGCAAAGATCATGATTGGCATTACGGGTGGAATAGCCAGCGGTAAAAGTGTAGTATCCGAGCGGCTACGGCACTTAGGGGCGGTGATTCTAGACGCGGATGTTTTCTCTAGAGACGCCATCAATCCCCATACGCCTGGCTGGCACAGAGTTAAAGAAGCTTTTCCAAGCGTGATTCAAAGCGACCTTACGGTTGATCGGCGTTTGCTGGGCCGAATTGTCTTCGCCGATGCTAAACGGCGCAGGATTTTAGAAAGCATCATTCACCCTGAAGTTTTACGGAGACTCCAGGTAGAGGCCAAGATTGCTCGGCAAGAAGGAAAGATTGTTTTTGCGGATGTACCGCTACTCTACGAGGTGGGCTGGGAGCGCTTTATGGATCAAGTGTGGGTCGTTTATGTCAGAGAGGATGTGCAACTTAAGCGCCTCATGGAGCGATCTAGCATCTCCAAAGAGGAAGCTCGGCAGATGGTGGCAAGTCAGTTATCGTTAGAAGAAAAAATAAAGCGGGCTACAGAGGTAATTGATAACAACAGCTCGCTTGAGGAAACCTGGCGACAGGTTGATGCTTTATGGAAGGAGTTGGAGAGTGACTCTTGCATTGATCGCACATGACAAGAAAAAAGAAGCTCTAATTGCGTTTGTAAAACGCCATTTAGAAGAGTTGAGGCCTTTGGAGTTGGTAGCCACCGGCACAACAGGAAAGATGATCATCGAAGCTACCGGCCTTGATGTGACCACTGTTTTATCAGGGCCCCTGGGAGGAGACCAACAGATCGGTGGAATGGTAGCAAGGGGTGATATCCAGGCCGTGATATTCCTGAGGGATCCCCTCACAGCTCAGCCCCATGAACCTGATATCACCGCGCTTTTGCGCGTTTGTGATGTCCATAATATTCCCCTAGCTACAAACGAGGCCACAGCGGAACTTGTCTTAGGCTCCGCTTTGACTACGATGGGGGCGTGAGTCTTGGGACGCCTAACGACCCTTGTAATCGTAGTGGTTATTATACTTATCTTTGCAAGTATCCCCTTTTTCTTGCGCGGGGCTTTTCCCATGTACTATGGGGAGCTCATTTCTGAAGTGGCGAGTATTCACGACCTCGATCCGATGCTCCTTGCTGCAGTGATCCAGGTGGAAAGTAGTTTTCGTCCAGAGGTGGTTTCGAAGAAGGGGGCACTTGGCCTTATGCAGCTCATGCCCGAAACGGCAGCCTGGTTAGGGGAACAAACAGCTCAGACGATTTCCCCTGAAGATTTGCTAGAACCCAGTGTCAATATGGGACTTGGTGCACATTATTTAAGGTATCTTTTCGATCGTTTTCCCACGCAGTATGCGGCCCTCGCCGCTTACAATGCAGGGCCCACAACAGCCCGGCGCTGGCTTGAGGAAGGCATTTGGGATGGATCCTATGAACGAACGGGCCAGATACCCTTTGCCGAAACCAGATCGTATGTACGCAAAGTTGTCATTATGTATAATTTGTATTCGCTTCTATATCAATAGTGGATTTATTAAGCAGTCGGAGCAGGAAGGAGTAAGGATGATGGTAAAGCCCATAGAAACCGTGAAGGAAGTGACGGAGTTCACCGTCGATAGCCCGAGACTGTATTCAGCCACCCATGATGAAATAGCAAGGGGGCTCACCACAGATATTTATTTTGTGAAAACCAAGGAAATCCTGGCGAATCTCCACATGGAAGATACCACCGTTGTGGCTGAGATTTTTGCTAGGCGCCCAGGAATATTCGCAGGTGCTGCCGAGGCGAAACAGCTGTTGAATAACGTAGGACTTGAGGTATGGAGTCTCAAGGAGGGTGCCTCCTTTGAGGGAAAAGAGGTGGTCATGCGGATCCATGGTCGCTATTCGAGTTTTGGCATCTATGAGACCGCCATTTTGGGCATTTTGGCGAGCTCTAGCGGATGGGCTACAGCAGCCCATACGGCAAAGACGGCGGCCGATGGAAGACCCGTCCTTTGTTTCGGTGCCAGACATTTACATCCTGCCGTTGCTCCAGTTATGGAGCGTTCAGCTATTATAGGCGGAGCAGATGGCGCATCCTGTATTTTAGGGGCCAAATTGGCGGGTTTAGAACCTTCAGGAACGGTGCCACATGCCCTATTTCTCATTGTAGGCGACACCCTCGAGGCTGCTGCTGCTTATCATGCCTTTATGCCACCCGAATCGGTTCGTTCCATGCTGGTGGATACCTTTAAAGACGAGGTCGAAGAGAGTTTGCGCTTGGCCTCATCGCCCCAGACAGGTCTAGAATCTGTTCGCTTAGATACCCCTAGTGAACGTGGTGGTGTCACACCAGGACTTATTCAGGAACTGCGGGCGAAGCTTGATTTGGCAGGGTATGAACATATCAGGATTTTTGTCTCTGGCGGTTTAGATCCAGACCGCATTCGAAGCTTGGCTGCTGCGGGGGCTGATGCTTTTGGGGTGGGTAGTTATATCTCGGGTGCTTCGGCCATTGATATGACCATGGACATCAAAGAAGTAAACGGACAAGCAGTGGCAAAGCGAGGGCGTATTCCAGGCTTAGCGAAGGCACCTAGACTTGAGCGCATCCTGTAGAGAAGGAGTGGGTTTGGCAGATGGAACAGTCGAAAAAAGGTCAAGTCATTGCCCTAGCCAAGGCTGATCCCTTCTTGACGGTGAAGGATTTGGCCAAGGAGGCCGCTACAACCACCCGCTATGTACGAACTATTTTATCCGAAGCCCAGCTTTCCTTGCATGAAATGCGCCGTTCTTATGCCAGACGGCTACAGCTCAATGCAGGGGTCATAGAGCTACAAGAGGACGTTTCTGTCCAAGAGGAACTGACTATCACCAAAGTGGTAGGAGGAAAAGTGGTTCCAGACATACCAAGCTGGGCAGAACTTGAGCTCTTTCAGGCCAGCATTGTGCGAAGGAGTAGCTCTGTATTGTGCTATGTGCAGCTACTTACCCCCGAACAACTCACCATATCGGTAAAACCGCATGATCTTCGGGAATTGCTGCCAGAGTGGTGCCGCGCCAAGCTGGAAATTGGCGGGCAAAAGGCGATGATTCAACGAGCTCCTGAAGGACTTGCCGCCGCCCTGGCTTTGCCGGAGCCGAGTCAAATTGTGAAGTTAATGACCTTTTTGACGGTAGACGATCGACCCGTAGCGGTAGAACTAAAGTGGTTTGGATTAGAGGGTATGATCTTGCAGTGGTCGAAACTTCAGCCTGAGCTCGAGGTACGATTGGGTAGTTAGGCCAGAATTCACGGATAGTTCCAGTATTCTTTTGCAGGAGATTTCGCTATTTCGGCGAATAATTGTACGATATCACAAGGATCCTCCTTGTGATTTGCCACATACGGTGGCGTATTGCAAGTAACGAGAGAGGGAGGGTGCTATGACACAGAAATTGTTGTCAGTCAAAAACCTCAAAACGCACTTTTTTACGGATGACGGCGTGATTCCAGCTGTTGATGGCGTCAGTTTTGATCTGGACAGGGGAGGCACTATTGGTATTGTTGGTGAATCAGGCTGCGGAAAGAGCGTAACCTCCCTGTCAATTATGGGTCTTATTCCCCAACCACCTGGGAAAATAGTAGGTGGAACAATTGAGTTTGAAGGCAAGGATCTTCTCAAGTTTTCCGAAGCCGAAATGCGGGGGATTCGCGGAAATGACATTTCGATGATTTTCCAAGAACCCATGACTTCGCTTAACCCTGTTTTTACTGTTGGTAACCAAATTGCTGAGGCCATCATCCTTCATCAAGGACTTGATAAGGCTACCGCACGAGAAAAATCCATCGAGATGCTGCGTCTTGTAGGAATCCCATCTCCTGAACAGCGCATTGACGAGTATCCTCACCAAATGAGTGGTGGCATGCGCCAGCGTGTGATGATTGCCATGGCGTTATCTTGCAATCCTAGACTATTAATTGCTGACGAGCCTACAACAGCCCTTGACGTGACAATTCAGGCTCAGATTTTGGACTTGATGGCTGCGCTTCGTGAAGACTTAGGCACAGCCATTATGATGATCACACACGATTTGGGCGTTATTGCCGAAGTGGTGGAGAAAGTGGTCGTTATGTACACTGGCAAGATTGTAGAATCGGCCGATACCTATACGATCTTTAAGAATCCTCAGCATCCTTATACAATTGGTCTACTAGCGTCGATTCCTCGTTTGGATGGCGATGGTTCTAGGCTACAAGCCATTCCAGGTTCCGTACCTATTCCAGGGAGTTTCCCTGAGGGTTGCGGTTTTCATCCTCGTTGTGCTTTTGCGACAGATTTATGTGTTCAGAAGCAGCCCCCATCCTTTGAGGTGGGAGAGAATCACCATGTAGCTTGCTGGAGAGTTGTGGATTACAACGAATCTGCAGACGTGGTTGAAAAGGAGGTGGGCTAGACATTGGCTAAAGCTGTGAAGCAAGAAGTGTTGCTCGAAGTAAAGGACTTGGTCAAACACTTTCCTATTCGTCAAGGCATCATCTTCTCCAAACAAGTAGGAGCGGTGCAAGCGGTTGATGGCATTAGCTTTGACGTTAATAAAGGCGAGACTCTTGGTCTCGTTGGCGAAAGTGGCTGCGGTAAGACTACTGCTGGTCGGTGCATCCTTCGCCTGATTGAACCTACATCAGGCCAAGTTTGGTTTGATGGGAAAAACGTTCCCGATCTGCCCAAGGATGAACTGCGTGAACTGAGAAAAGAAATGCAGATTATTTTCCAAGACCCTTACGGCTCTTTGAATCCCCGTATGACAGTTGGTGACATCATTGGTGAGCCTTTGCATATTCATAAGATTGCTAAGGGCGCTGCCAAGGAAACAAGAGTGCGTGAGATTTTGGAAACAGTAGGTTTGAGTGCGTTCCATGCCAGACGTTTTCCCCACGAATTCTCTGGGGGACAAAGGCAAAGAATTGGTATCGCCAGAGCGCTTGCGGTCGATCCTCGTCTGATTATCTGTGACGAACCTGTTTCAGCCCTTGATGTGTCCATTCAAGCCCAGGTCATTAACTTGCTCCAAGATCTCCAGGAGGAGTTTGGACTTACGTATCTCTTTATTGCCCATGATTTGAGTGTTGTTAAACACATTTCGGATCGGGTAGCGGTGATGTATCTTGGTAAGATTGTAGAACTGACAGGCAAGGCAGAACTGTATCGCAATCCAAAGCATCCTTATACACAGGCTTTGCTTTCTGCAATTCCAGAGGCTGACCCCACCATTAAAAAGGAACGTATTCTTTTGAAGGGTGATGTGCCCAGTCCGATTAATCCACCGAGTGGATGCCGTTTCCATACCAGGTGTCCAAAGGCGATGGACATCTGTAAGACACAGGATCCTGAGTTCGTAGATACAGGCGACGGCCACTTTGTGGCTTGCCATTTGGTTCCTGCGGCCGAATCTGCAGCAAAATTGGCGTAAATTTCGAGTCTGGTCAGTTGCCATTTTGAAGTAGTTGTGTTAAGATTGATTTAGAATTGAATAACACCCGTAAGGACAAAAGAAAAGAGAAGTCCGACCGAGGGGGTATCTTTGTGATACCCTGCGGCGGACTTTTTGTGTTGTCAGGAAGAATGTTAGGAGGCTTGGCAATGGATAGAACAAAAAAGAGTACGATTACTGCACAGGTAGTCATTGTGGGCGGTGGAATTATCGGGACTGCAGTGGCCCGGGAACTCAGTCGCTACAAGCTTGATGTACTACTCATCGAAAAAGAGCCAGAGGTAGGGTGGGGTACGACAAAAGCCAATAGTGGCATCGTCCATGGAGGTTTTCACGAAGAACCGGGTACACTGAAGGCTCGGTACTGTTTTCCAGGTAATCAGATGTACCCGCAGCTTTGCGAAGAGTTGGATGTTTGCTTTGAGCAGAACGGGATCATGATGGTGGCCCG
>DHNI01000100.1:0-7134 GCA_002409455.1 Firmicutes bacterium UBA5420
GTTCAACCTATGTATCTCAACGTTGACGAAGACGGCTACGTGAATGTTACGGCCTATGGCGCAACCACCCGCTACGGCGAAGTTGCCCCTAACCTCTTTCAAGAATTGAACGGATCTGGAAAAATGGCGTTCGCTTTTGATGATGGTAAGGTGACCAAGATTCACTTTGCGGGGCCAAACACGTGGCTGCGCACTGCTTGGTATCAAACGCCGAGATTTGTCGTTAGTTTACTGGGTGTTTCGGTTCTATTTATGGTAGGCACAATACTAGGGTGGATTAGGAGCATATTTCGCCCGCAATCTAGGCGACGCAGTTTTGTCGCGCCAAAAGTCCTTGGTGTGCTGTTCTTTCTGTTCTTGATCACTGTGATCATACTTTTCGTTGACGTCATTGGCACGATCCATCCGGCCTTTGGCATTCCTACCGTCGCTCTAGAACCCTCCTCCACCCTTAACGCTGCCCTGATTCTTACGAAGATTCTTATGGGGTTAGCGGGCCTCATGCTGCTGACAACCATCTATCTAGTCATTGCCGCTAAGGGTAGTCGCCTACAACGCCTGTATTATGCACTTTTTACGCTCAGCAGCCTCAGTGTGGTTGTGGTGTTGTACCAGATGCATTTGTTCTAGAATAGATCTGGTCGAGGAGAATATTATGCAGAGATAAGGAGAGCGCCATGGCTTTGATCAGCGAGTTCATCGACGATTACAAAAGCAAGATTGGTCATTATGAACACCTAGCCCAAACCTGCGCTTGCCAATGTGAGAGTGCACTAAAGCGACAAGGTCTACGAGCGTTAGTCACCTCACGAGCCAAGAAACTAGATAGCCTAGCCTCTAAAGTTGAAACCAGGGCCAAAGAGAAGGCCTACCAAAGCATAGACGAAATCTACGAAGACATTGTAGACCTGGCCGGGGTTCGAGTCGCCCTCTATTTTCCTGGGGATCGGGAAGAAGTCGATCACTTTATTCGCTCCCACTTTAACGTCGATCAGGTCAAGGATTTTCCTGAGGCCCTTCAACATCCGGGGGCGTATCAAAAGCGATTTTTAGGCTATGTGGGCCGCCATTACCGTCTGCGCCTGAAGCCTGAAACCCTCCCTTTGGCGGATCAACATTTGGCAACCTACGTCATTGAGCTTCAGGTCGGTTCTGTACTCATGCATGCTTGGGCTGAGGTCGAACACGATCTCGTGTATAAGTCTACAGAGGGGTTTCTATCACAGGATGAATACGCTATTTTGGATGAACTAAACGGTCTCATGCATGCAGGAGAGATCGCCTTGGAACGCCTGCAGACGGCATCAAAACGCCGGATTAATACAGAGCGGCAACCTTTTTCCAATCATTATGAGCTCTCATCGTATCTATATGATCATACCCGTAAGGCATCACATCGTAGCGATTTCGAGCCTTTTATTGGGCGCACCGATGTTTTGTTCCATTTTCTCAAGGAAATCGGGCTAAACTCGGTTCCAGCCCTTAAGCCTGTACTGCAAAGTTGCAACTTGGATTCCAAAGGACAGCCTCTAGCACAGCAAATTGTCGATCGCATTCTCCAGATGAATCCCGATTTTTACAGTACCTATAACAATGCGCGGATCGCCGTGGGACGCTCAGATCCTTATGGAGCCCCCGATGAATATGTGTCCTATTTCTCCGACAAAGAGAATTTGGGTTCCTTTATGCGACAATGGATTGCGTCAGAAAAGTTGATTGGTGACACCGTTGGCCACCTTCTTAATGGCGAAGCTCCCAAGGACGCTGCGCTAAATAAACAAGCGTTGGAGAAACTCCAGCAGATCAGGGAGTTACGCAATGAAATCCTCTACGGAGATCAGCTTCCCAGCGAGGGCGACATGATCCATGCCGAGGAATTTCTGCAGGAGATCATGAAGTCTTTGCGCCATCACCGCGATGAAACAAGGGCAGACGAAAGAAAAGCATAAACTTTTCACAATCATTGTAGGGATCAAACAACAAGTGTGGAACATAGTGCTTATGAGACAATTGTTGTCTTTTTAATATCACATAAGGAGGACTGTAGATGAATATTTACGAAAGGGCAGTAGCAAAACACAAGGAATGGCAGGGTAAGTTGGAGATCACGAGCAAGGCTAAAGTGACAAATGCCGACGAACTATCTCTGGCATACTCTCCAGGAGTAGCAGAACCTTGTAGAAAAATTGCAGAAAACAAGGACAAGGTATGGGATTACACATGGAAAGGTAACACCATTGCCGTCGTCTCAGACGGTTCCGCAGTCTTAGGTTTAGGTAATATTGGACCCGATGCAGCCCTACCCGTCATGGAAGGCAAGTCCGTGCTCTTCAAGGAGTTTGGGGACGTTAACGCCATTCCCCTCTGCTTAGACACTCAGGACGTAGACGAAATTGTTCAGTTTGTTAAGGCTCTCGAACCAACGATAGCAGGGGTCAACCTAGAAGACATTGCTTCGCCGCGCTGCTTTGAGATTGAAGAGCGCTTGCGAGAAGAGACCGATATGTTCATTTTCCATGATGACCAGCATGGCACCGCTGTAGTGACACTGGCGGGGCTCATTAACGCCCTGAGAGTGGTGGGCAAAGATAAGAACGCCTCTATCGTGGTTAGTGGCATTGGTGCCGCAGGCGGAGCTATCGTTCGCTTGCTTCTCGAAGATGGCTATAAGAATGTTGTTGGCTGCGGACGCCAAGGGCCTTTGCTCCCAGGCGATCCAACCAATAACGCTATTAAGGAAGAAGTAGCCAAACTCACCAATCCAAAGGGCAAAAAACAGACCCTCCAGGAAGCTATGGTCGGCGCAGATGTCTTTATTGGTGTTTCAGCTGCCAATACTGTTACTCCAGAAATGGTCAAGGGAATGGCTAATCAACCAATTATTATGGCTCTAGCCAATCCAGAACCGGAAATTGCAGTAGACTTAGCCTTAGAAGCCGGTGCAGCGATTGTTGCCACAGGCCGTTCGGACTATCCCAACCAAATCAACAATGTACTTGGGTTCCCTGGAATTTTCCGAGGAGCTTTGGATGTGCGGGCCAAGGATATCAACGATGAGATGAAAATTGCCGCCGCCTACGCCATTGCTGACTTAGTTGAAAATCCAACAACAGATTGCATCATCCCCTCGCCCTTTGATGCCAGAGTTGCTCCAGCGGTAGCAAAAGCTGTGGCAGCAAGTGCTAAGAAAACAGGTGTAGCAAGGAAGGTGTAGCTATGGACTGCCAGTCCCCATTCGACCAGCTAATTGATCGCCGTAATTCCCAAAGCGCTAAATGGGATGGTGCTGCAGAGGTGTTCGGCCAGGAAGACTTACTACCCATGTGGGTGGCAGATATGGATTTCCGCCCCCCTGAAGCCGCCATAAGGGCGATCACAGCCCGTGCGACTCATGGCATCTATGGCTATGAAAGAAAGCCTGAAAGCCTGAGCGAGGCCGTCATAGATTGGCTCAAAATCCGTCATGACTGGGTGATTGATCCCATCTGGCTTAACCATAGTCCAGGAGTTGTCTCGGGCCTCGTTTCAGCGATTCTAGCACTTACCGATCCTGGCGATCGCATTGTGATTCAGCCACCTGTCTATCCCCCGTTTTACTCGGTGGTAGAACAAAACGGTCGCGTGGTGGTGACAAACCCCCTCGTTGAGGCAAATGGCAACTATGTTATGAATATTCCTGAGCTCGAAGAGATTTTCCGCTCTGGAGTTAAACTCATGGTGTTCTGCAGTCCACACAATCCCGTGGGAAGGGTATGGACGAAGAAGGAACTACTTGCTTTGGGAGAACTCATTGTGAACTATGGGGTTACTGTGCTTTCGGATGAGATTTGGGCCGATTTAGCCTTCCACTCCCATCAGCACACTCCCCTGGCCAGCCTTTCACCTGGGATTGCTGAACGAACCATAACCTTTATGGCACCAAGCAAGACCTTTAACCTAGCTGGCCTCTATATGTCGAATGTGATCATTCCCAATCAGGAGCTCAGGGATAGGTTTTGTGCCCAAGTGCAACGCCTAGCTCAAGGACATCTCAATGTCTTTGGCATCGTTGCTGCCGAGGCGGCCTACCGCGAAGGAAAAGAGTGGCTTGATCACCTGATAACCTACTTGGAGGGCAACCTGCACTATGTTCAAGAAGAGCTGGCCAAGATCACGCCCAAGATCACGATCGTCCAGCCTGAAGGAACCTATGTTTTGTGGATGGATTGCAGGAACCTAGGAATCCCTGCAGAGGAGCTAAACCAGTTCTTCGTAAGAAAGGCAGGAATCGCCTTTAATGATGGATTGATGTTTGGCCCAATGGGTGCCGGTTTCCAGCGTATGAATATTGGCTGTCCTAGAAGCCTACTTCAAGAAGCGATAGAGCGAATGTCGAAAGCACTGGCAGATTACTAGTAGAAAAAGCGCCTGGCGAAAATCCGGGCGCTTTTCGCGTTTGGGCACCAAGCCTAAAGCACGCCACCCTCCAAGATTGTAAAGGATGGCTGGTCGCACACAATTTCCGCCAGAGCACCTATAGGAAGAGTCATCATGGGAGCTGTATGGCCAAAGCTGACATTGTACAGAACAGGGAGATCAGCACGACCTACCTCTGCAAGGACTTTAACGATAGACGTCTTGTATTCCTCGTAGTAGTTGTCGTCGTAGGGCTTGCCCACGATCATCCCCTGAAGCCTTTGTAAAATACCTTGGCTTCCATAGTTGCGCAGCCAGTATTCTAGATACATAGGCTCTGGCTGACCTTCAGAGGTCTCCAAAAACAAAATAGCGTTAGTCCAATCTTTTATATCGGGCCACAGCTCTGTTTGTTTGGCCATCTCCAAGACCTCGGCACAACCACCGATTAGCCGACCCTGCACAACGCCGCTACCCTGGAGTAGCTCATACCCTGAATGAGGTTGCATGGTTCGAGCGCGATCCCGATTCTCTTCTATCCAAGGCAAGTACTCGCTGGTCCAGAATTTAGGGGCAGAAACGGGACCGATCGGCTCTGGGCTAAACAAGACTTTCTTTACCCAGTGCGCTGTGTAGGGATACATCCCTAGATTCTCAGCAAACTCAGCCAAGATCGATGGTCCATAGAAAGATGACAGGCCTGCCTTAAGGCAAATGAGATGCGTGATGGTTGTGTCAGAATAGCCAAGAAACACCTTGGGGTTATTGCGAATTACCGCAAAATCGATATAGGGTAGCATTCTGACGCTATCATCGCCACCAATACAGGCAAAGATTCCCTTAATCTTGGGATCGGCAAAAGCCTCCATCAAGTCTTCGGCCCGCCTCTGGGGGTTTTCATAGACAAACTTGCTTCCCTTAAGCGTGTGGGGCATCTCCATAACCTCAAGGCCAAATTGCTGTTCCAGGCACCCTTTGCCCTGTTGGTAACGCCACAAAATCTCTGCGTCGCCAGCGCCTCCCCAAGACAGGCTTACTGTCACCACCCGATCCCCTCTTTGAAGTCTATTCGGTTTCTGTAAAACCTCTAGTCCAGGCATGACAGATATCCCTCCACAATGCTAGTTAGCGCCTTATAACCCGTTTCTAGGGTCTGAGTGGGTACCAAGAAGGCTGGATGATGAAGCTCATTGATGGCACCTTCCTGCCCTGACCCAATAAGTAGTAAAGCCCCTGGTACTTCTTGCAGAAAATAAGCCACATCTTCGCCAATCAAACTGGCCAAGCCTTGGGTCACAACTGGAATTTCCGGAATCTTTGCAGAGAAGATTTCGCTCAGTTCATTAACACATGTGGCATCATTGACCACAGCCGGAACCCCCTTGCTATACTCTAAAGTATAGCTTCCTCCGTGCAAATGCGCCCCCGCCCCAAAGGCTTGATGCAGGTTATCAATCATCGTTTCTTGATCTTCCTGGCGAATAGTGCGCACGGTTCCCTCCACCTCCACCTTAGGGGGAATCACGTTAAAGCTTGTTCCCCCTTTGATCATTCCAAACGATAATATTTGAGGAAAGCTAGCATTAGCGCGTCTCTGGGCCAAGGCAAAGGCATTTTGAATCCCTGCTGTAGCCATGGCGATAGAATCAATCGTCTTATGGGGAAAAGCCCCATGTCCCCCCTCGCCCACAAAGGTGACCTTGAAGCGATCGGAAAAAGCAGTGATAGGGCCTTCTTGCAGACCAATGCTACCCACAGGCAGACTAGGCCAGTTATGAATACCTATAAAATGATCTGGCTTGTGCTTAGAGAAAAGTCCCTGATCGAGCATGGCTTTGGCACCAACAACAGTCTCCTCCGCAGGTTGAAAGATAGCCATTAGGGTACCAGCCAAACGTTCCTTGTTTTGTGAAGCATAGGCGCACGCGCCAAGAACGGTTGCCATATGGCTGTCATGGCCGCAAGCATGCATCACACCAGGATACTTTGAAGCATAGGAGGCCCCTGTATCCTCATGTACGGGCAGAGCATCCATATCACAGCGAAGGGCAAGAGTCTGGCCTCGGTCTGCAAGCTCTAAAATCCCTACAACTCCTGTACCGCCAACATTTGTACGCACAGTGAAGCCAAGCCTAGTGAGCTCCCCAGAGATGAAATCGGCGGTCCAGACCTCTTCTTCAGATAACTCAGGGTGGGCGTGGAGCGTCTCATAGATCCTCTGCATATATTGTAAGTTAGGCATACTATCCCTCTTTTCGACCTGATTTCCTATGTTTTCTGCTCCCTTTGCAGTTTCCCTTGTTTAGAAAGAAAAAACCACCCTGGCGTTAGGGTGGCTTTCATAGGACTTAGTCCTCCTGCTTTTGTTGAAACTCATACTCGTCGCTGATTTCTTCCCGTTTACCTGCTATGGCGTGCTCCCGGCGACGGTTTTTGGCCCGAATCGCCTCCTTTTGCTCTTCCGGGAGATCCATGTGCAACGTATCATGGGAAGCCTCAAGATTTTCGATGGTGTTCACCACTTGTTCCCTGAGCTTATCCACATTATCTCGGCGGTTGTCCGGTTTAGGCCCTCTGGGCATAACTCAACTCCTTTCCCAAACTCAAAGCTCATTTCATGTCTAGCATAACCTCACTATAAACTTTTATCCCAGCTTGGTTGACTACGGCTCTAAAAATGAATAGACTGATCGCGAACGCGCGTACACCAATAAAGGTGGAGACGTTTCGAATTGTATT
>DHNI01000100.1:7388-8073 GCA_002409455.1 Firmicutes bacterium UBA5420
TAACCCCTGCATCCTTTGCCGCGGAGCGACCATCTGTTGCCTTGGTTCTAGGCGGTGGATCTGCTCGGGGCTTCAGTCACATCGGACTAATTCGAGCCCTCGAAGAAAACGGTATACCGGTGGATATGATTGTTGGAACAAGTATGGGGAGCATTGTAGCAGGTCTCTATGCTGGTGGCTATTCGGTAGAGAATATGACGGAACTTGTCACGAAACTCCAGTTCGGTTCGCTCCTTGACATCCCCATGCCGCTTGCCGGAGGAATTGTTGATACCACCGGAATCGAGCACTACCTAGACATTCTACTAGACGGAAAGACTTTCGAGGAAATGCCCATTCCATTCCGCGCGGTAGTCGTTAATCTCGGTACCGGAAAAGAGCTTGCTCTCTCAGAGGGTAAAGTCAGCAAGGGTATTCAAGCGAGCATGTCCATTCCAGGCATGTTTGTTCCAGTGCAAATAGGAGATCAATACTATGTAGATGGTGGATTGAAAAACCAAGTACCAGCCAATGTAGCCGCAGATTTGGGAGCCGATGTGATCATCGCCGTTTCGCTAGAGAAGGATCACCAAGACCCAGATTATAGGCGAATCATGGATAATCTTCGCATGTCCCTCACAGCAATGATCGAAGGCTACAATGTGTTCAACACGGCCATGGCCGATGTGCTGATTGTACCTGATGT
>DHNI01000100.1:8330-8794 GCA_002409455.1 Firmicutes bacterium UBA5420
GCCAAAGACCCAAGTTTCCAGTTTACTCCGTACAAACAGCATGGCTACTCTAGCGAAGGCTTTAGGTTAATTACGCAAACTGCGGAGCGGGCTGTAGCTAACCTCCCCAAGCGATTTACCTTGAAACCAGAAGTGCAATTCGACAGTGATTACAGCTTTCCAAAAATGGGAGCCAAGTTTACCCATGGTCCTCTCAACTGGTTTGGAGTGGGGTATCGCTATGGATTCGATGCCGATAACGGCGGGCATGAAGTCTTCGTTGATTGGGGGAGAAACAACTGGGGAGCCATCGATCTATACGTGCGGCAAAGCGCCAATCGCGATGAACCCACCTTTGGCGGTTCCATAAGAGGCCCGAAAATTGATCAACTCATGCTGGAAGCCACCTATGTATCCCAAGGTTATAAGGCATGGCAAGTGTCAGCATCTAACAACAAGCTTTTGGATACGCCTCGTGGTGTGGC
>DHNI01000100.1:9017-13508 GCA_002409455.1 Firmicutes bacterium UBA5420
ATCCAAGACACGTTAGTCATGGCTATAGCACCCCAGGTTCAAATATTCCCCTGGGGCGAAAAGCAGTTCCCAGCAGGTATAGCCATGACCAGGCCCTACCTGCTAGGCGGCGTTACAGTAGAATCTCCTGTCACGGAGCTTGATATTAGACCCACCTTTCGGGTCGGAGTGGGGACAGAAATGGATCTTTTCGGCCTCTACCCTAGTGATATCTCCCTCGGTGTTGAATTAGATTCGACGGCCAATACCACCTGGAAGTTCGGCATTAAGAGCCTGAAGTTCTAACTCTCCTAAACACAATTTAGCCGTAATTCGTCAAATTGATCGAGGGACTGTCCCTCGATCAATTTGGTCAATTCTAAAACTGATAGGTTACTGCCAATTGGCCTGCTGTCCCAAAGGATGCTATGCTTTCATCTCCGTAAGGTCTAATCAAACTAAGCTCCAACTGAATGGAATTAGGAAAACGATGGGTGTAGGCTGGCCGAATGATGCCGCCCTTCTCCTTGAATCCGTGCAAGATCAACACATCGGCTGAACTGTCGGGGCTAAAATCATAGCCTAGACGTCCATAGAGGTAATGAGCTCCCTCAATTTCCCCAGGCTCTACGGTAAGCGTTGTCAAATCAATATTGGGCATTACATAAGGTTCCATGAGCGAACCCTGGCCACGATAGATGTACTGAGCCTGAGCTAGAAGACCTTTACCAAGCGCAAAGGTATAATCTCCGCCAATCACCGCTTGCAGATACTTTTCGTTGACAGACAAGGGAACTCTAGCAAGCTCTAACGGATTCGGCTCAGGTTCGGCAAATTTCGTGGGGCCACCATAGGTTATTTCTCCCCACACCCCCACAGGGCCAATGGTTCCGGTAGTAGCGAGGCCAGCGAAGTGTTGCCTGCGATACGTGCCTTCAAAACTAGGCACAGGTGTAATCCCCGTCCCGGGAATCTCCTGAAGCGCTAACACCATTTCTAAGCCCGGTAAAGGCTCGAAGCCCGAATAGAAACTAGCTTGCACATCAAAACCCGCTATCTGCGTCTCTGCCCTTAGAGCCCACTCGGAGTTTTTGCCAAGGCCGCGGGGCTTTTTTGTATCCTCAATGGCTTTCAAAACCATGGCCGCCTGCGGGTTTTGATCTGTCATCATCTGTTTCATCTGTTCATCAATTTCCTGCGCTGTGAAAAAGGGAACCACCACGCCGGTCACAGACCAGTTGGAACCATAATACGTAGCCTGACCAGCCCAGAGGGGATCCCCGCTCATACTCCCACTTACCAAAGCGTCTGTACCCATGCGAGCAAAGTAATTGGTGGGGTTGAAACCGTCAGCAGTACCCCAACTAATCACCTGGCGACCTACCTGATAATCAAGATCACCCTGGTACCCACTGACCCAAAGCTGATCTAAGCTTAAATCTCCATCTTTTTGCTTAAAGTCCCACCAACCCTTAGTGGAAAAATGGAGCCTGCCGCCAAAATCCAGGCTATCCTCCAATGCAAACCGAAAACCGGTTCGGGTCGAATTATGGAGCACCTTCTGATCATCGTTATTCCATTCATAACCCAGACTGGCATTTAGTTCACCTGTAGGCTCCAAGGCCAAGGCCGGCAGAGTAGCCAGGAGTACCACCAAAACACCTACCACTACTTGAATCCGTCTTCTCATTTTATCCATCACCTTCCCAAAAAGTTCTTTAGGCTTTAGCGACGCAAGTTGCGCACGGTGAAGATGTCATCGCTGACATCCTCTTGGTTCATTTCGATAATCTCCAAGATCGTCCTTGTTCCCTTCA
Source organism: Firmicutes bacterium UBA5420 (assembly GCA_002409455.1). GTDB lineage: Bacteria > Bacillota > Limnochordia > Darwinibacteriales > Darwinibacteriaceae > UBA5420. The sequence goes on from DHNI01000100.1 coordinate 10,814, forward strand.
CATCGTCAGCCATAACTAATTCGTGGGGAATCATATCTCCCGATACCAGTTTATAGCCATCCAAAGTCAAGGTCTTGGCTAGAGTCCCGCTGGCGTTGAAAAACTGAATCTTAACTGGAACCAACTCATCGATCCACACCCACATCTGAATTTTCGCATAGAGTGCATCAGAACTATCTGCGGTTAGTTCCAAGACATAGCAACCTATGCCTGCCACCTGCTCATCGCCTAAACGTTTCACACTATAATCCTCATCGTAATTAAAACCTCCACCTATCTCGTCATAGGTGAAATCTGTTCCCATAAACGAATCCCCTGTCATATGCGAGGCAATGCGCCGCTCACGGCCAAGGGCAGGCATGTAAAGCCACATTTGACTCTCTTCACCCGTATCGTTAATGGAAAGAAACTTCGTACCCCGCACATCAGCAGGAGCTAAGTATTCAAGAAACTGTTTATCCCCCGCATCATCACTTCTCAGGTATACCCTCACAGAAGAATCACGCTGGGCTCCCCGGGCATTCTCCGTAATCAAATTCAGTTCAGCAGTGCCAGATCCGCTCAAGACAGTGTCAAAACTTAGATCATCCAATATTTGCTGGCCTGTGAGTTCCTGGGCATTCACCACAGCACCCGCTGCCAGCACAAGCGCAAGTAAGACCACAAGTGTGCGTTTCATTCCTGTACCCCTTTCTAGTTTTCGCTTCGCGATATAATCAATCACCATGGGAATCACCAGCAACGCCGCCAGTGAACTGATGATCATGGTAGCTGAAATCAAGTAGCCAAAGACTGCAATGGCCCTAAAGTGGGAAAACGCCAGAACCAAGAAGCCAAGGATCAAGGCCAGAGCGTTGAAGAAAATGCCCCGCCCTGCAGTAGAGCCTGCGCGGCGCAGCGCGGTCTCACCGTCATGCCCATCTGATAGTTCCAGGCGGTAGCGGCTGATGTAATGAACAGCGTAATCAACGCCAATACCAATGGCCAAACTGGCAATAATACTAGTCACGGCATCTAGAGGTAGGCCGATAAACCCCATGATTCCGAAGTTGATCAATACAGTAAAGAGAAGAGGAACCAGGCTAACCAGGCCAAAAACCAGCGACTTCATCATAATGGACACAATGAGTCCTACGGCAATCGACGAACTCACGAGACTCGAAACTTGAGTCTGCACATAGCGGCTCATCAGGCGCATCATTACTTTGGGCGTTCCGGTAAGTCGCACGTTTATATCAGTTCTAGAACCATAGCGCTCTGCCAGATATTCTTCCACTTCGCCAATGACATGCCCCATGGCCTCGGCATCCAATGTCTTCATCCGGGCGGTTACCAAAGCCTGGCTGTAGTCATAGGTTACCAAAGTATCAAGGCCCGAACCTCCCTGCATCGTAAAGAGTAAAAGCTGCTGGGCAATGCCTTCACGGGTATCCGGAACCACGTAGTAGGCCGGGTCTCCATCCCAAAGAGCCTGGTTGAGCTCCCGCACAACATCCGCCATAGATGAGGCGTTATTGATGGTATCCCAGGAATTGAGATAATCTTGAATATGAAGTAGCTCTTCCATCAATTCTGGATCCTTCACGCCATCGGCTACACCAGTATCTACCACGACAGAAATTTGCATGCTTCCACCAAAGACATCCTCAATGACCTGTGTTCCCCGTTTGACCGGACTGGAGTCGCTAAAATAGTTGACAATGTTACTTTCCAGCTTCAACAAGGTGGCTCCATAGGCAAAGGCAATTGTAATTATGAGCACCGCTGCAAAAAGCCTACGGGGATAATCAACAGCCCAGCTCGTTAAGGTATCCAAAATGCGAGTCAAAAGTCCGGACTTGTTCGTCTTTTCCTTATCCTGCGTAACTTGGGGTTCTTTCACCAGACTCAGCAGCGCCGGAACAAGGCTCAAAGACAAGGCCATGGCCAGGAATACACCGATCGCTGTTAGCACTCCAAATTCACGCATGGGCTGCACAAAAGCGGTTATAAGAGAGGCAAATCCGGCACATGTAGTTAAAGCTGCCATGGCCACCGGTGAAGTAATGACCCTAAAAGTTTCAACCAAAGCTTCTCGCTTAGGCAAACCGTCAGCCAACGCTTCCTTGTACTTGTTGAGAATATGGATACTGGATGCAATGCCCACGGTCACTAGAATAACTGGCATCACCATGGTGATTAAGGAAATGGGAATGCCCTGCCAGATCATAATAGCTACAGTCCAAATTACACTAGCCCCTACCGTGACCAAGGGTATAATCACCCCGAGGATCGAGCGGAAGATCAGGAACAAGACAAGGCCAATCAAGATAACTACGAAGGGAACTAAGACCAACACGTCTTGCTTCATGGCCTCCTCGGTGTAATACAAAATATAGGAATCACCCACCATGTGGATTTTTTCCGGCCCTTCAAAGCTTTCTACAATTCCCTCAATCCGGCGTAGTAATTGGTTTATATCAGGATGGTCTTCTAAATCTAGTAGCAAGGCCGCTCCGCGCCCATCCGTGGTGATCAGAACGCCTGCATAGGGGCTATTCAAAATGTCGGACCTAAATTGTTCAATTTCCGCGGCCGTTTGGGGCAGATACTCCGCAATGGGCCCAATCTCAATGCCAAAAAAGCTGCTTTCCACCATTTGAGCATTCAAGGGACTTTGGACCATGCTAATGCCTGGCACATCCTCCAACTGTTC
>DHNI01000100.1:13611-21315 GCA_002409455.1 Firmicutes bacterium UBA5420
TACTTTGTACGTCCGCCACACCAGGGAGATCCAGCAACGCCTGTTCTAGATCAGCTATTTTCTGGAGGGTTGCCGGTGCAAACACATCATCGCTTTCTATAGCAATAAAAAATAGCTCTTGTGATCCGAATTCCTCTGACACAGCCTGTAAGTCCAGGAGTACGGGATCATCATCAGGAATCATCGCGTTGATGTTGGCATCAAATTGTATACGGGGAAATAGGCTCAAAGCGCCCACAGTAAGAAGTAACACCACCCCTATCACAACCCAGGGCCGATTCAAAACCATTTCAATCCATCGTTTCAAGTTAATTCCACCTCTCCAACCCTAAAAATCACATTGAGCGCTTCCAGGGATCTCGTTATGGTTTTGTTATCGGGTTCCAGTAACACTTGCACCCCAATGCCAAAAATCCCGCTATAAAACAAGATAGCTAGTGTTTCTCCGCTATACGTCGAGCCGAGTTTCCCCATCATTTCCTTCGTGAAGACATCGGACGTAATCTGATCCATTATCCCTGCAAAAATTTCCCGCACTTGCCGACGTACCGGCTCGGACCAAAGCGCTAGGCCCACCAAATCATAAAGAACACGAAACAGATCAGGATCATTTTCCAGAACCTCCTGATAAAGACGGATAAAGCACTCACCTTTTTCTAAAGGGGACATCTCCGGTTTTAAGAACAATTGCATATAATCGTAGTATCTGTTCGCCACGCGGCGGGCTACCGCTAGGAGCAAGCCTTCCTTATTCTCATAATGGTAGCTGATTTGACTCACGGCTACCTGGGCTTCCTGGGCGATCTGCCGCAGAGACGTTCTAACGTAGCCTTCCCTGGCAATGACCGCATAGGCTGCATCAAGGATCTTCTCCTCCTGGCCTACCTCTAACACATTTCCACCCCTTTCAATCGGACGACCGTTCGAATACTATTCCCATTATACCACTTTCTGTGGTATATGCCATCTTTTTTTGTAAAAGGATAAATTCATTACGTTCCGAAAGGCATACTAGATGTATCCCGCAAAAAAATGGGAAGGAGTCGATTTCGATGAAGTTCTTTCTAGGGATCCGGCTCCCAAGGGAGCTCGAAGATACGTGTGAACGGTATCGACGAGCATTTAAAGCACCGCAGACAGTCTCCCATATTACAGTGATTGCGCCTTTTACCTGGGAAAGAACACTGGAGGATTTGCTGGAAACTCTCAAGATGAATCTTGCTGATACACAACCCTTTGCAGTGAAAGGTGCTGGCATTGGATCATTTGGGACACGGGTGATTTTTGTAAACGTGACCCTCACACCCGAACTGGCCGCCCTGCAAAAAGCGTTGACTGCCGGGCTCGATAAGGAGGGCATTTCTGTGGATCGTCGTTCATACAACCCTCACATTACCCTAGCCACGCGCCTAAGTGCCAAGCAGTTCTCCGTATATGCAGCCAAGGTGCGTGATTTTTGCCCAGGGTATGCCTTCACATGCACGAGTTTGAGCCTGTTCAAGTTCACCGATGTCGGGCGCTGGGACGAATGCCATCGAATCCTCTTGGGATAGCTTTTTCTACAAATGCGACACGTTCTTGAATTTAGAGACTTAATTTGGTATTATCTTACTAAGGAATGGAAGGGAGTGTTTTTATGCAGGCCTCGAAAAAATTGACCGAAAAGGTTACCTGGGTTGGCAAAGTAGACTGGGAGCTTGAAAAGTTTCACGGAGACGAGCTCTCCACCACTAGGGGTTCTTCCTATAACTCCTATCTGATTCGAGATGAGAAGGTTGTGCTCATTGATACGGTATGGTTGCCCTATGACAAAGAGTTCGTGCGAAACCTGAAAGACGAAATCGATCTAGAGACAATCGATTACATCATTATCCAACATGCCGAAATCGACCATAGCGGAGCCTTGCCAGAGCTAATGCGCGAAATTCCCGGAACCCCCATCTATTGCACCAATAACGGCAAGAAGATCATCCAGGGACACCATCATGAGGATTGGAACTTTGTTACAGTTAAGACCGGCGATACGCTAGAGATTGGTGAATCTACGCTGACCTTTGTGGAGGCACCCATGCTGCACTGGCCAGACACCATGTTTACATACATGAGTGGCGAGAATATCCTCTTCAGTAACGATGCCTTTGGACAGCATTATGCCACCGAAACGCTCTATAATGATCGAGCAGACAACTGCGAACTATATGAGGAAGCGCTGAAATACTATGCCAACATCCTCACGCCCTTTAGCGCCATGGTCAAACGCAAGATTCAAGAGGTGTTAGCCCTTGAGCTGCCTCTGAATATGATTTGTACCAGTCATGGTGTGATCTGGAGGGATAATCCTGCCCAGATTATCGAACAGTACCTAGAGTGGGCTGATAACTACCAAGAAAACCAAATCAGTATCGTCTATGACACGATGTGGCAGTCTACCCGCCTCATGGCTGAAGCCATTGCCTCTGGCATGCAGGCGGAAGACCCGGCTGTAGTCGTGAAGCTCTTCAATGTTGCAAAGCAAGATAAGAACGACATCGTAACCGAAATCTTCAAGTCTAAGGCCATCTTAGCCGGTTCCGCTACCATCAATAACAGATACCTTTCAGGCATGGGCGGACTTTTGGAAATGGTGAAAGGTATGAAGTTTAAAAAGAAAAAGGCCGCGGCCTTTGGTAGTTACGGTTGGAGCGGTGAAGGAAACAAGTTACTGAGCGAGGATCTATCCAGCGCAGGTTTTGAGATTGTAAACGAAGGATTCAAAGCGCTATGGGTTCCCGATGAGACAGTGTTAGCCGCTTGCCAAGAATATGGTAGAGACTTTATCCGAAGCCTCTAGCGCATAAAGTGCACCCCGTCTCGGGTGCACTTTTTTCCCTTAAAAGCATGGCGAAAGGAGATGCCGTACGGCATCTCCTAAAGTGACGTTTGGATTTTGCGATCATGATTAGTAGTTCTCTGCATACTCCTCATAGTGGGCACGAGGATGGGCGCAGGCTGGGCACAATTCTGGAGCTTCCTTGCCGGTATGAATGTATCCACAATTGCGGCACTTCCACCGAATGGGCTGTTCTCTAGTGAACACTGTTCCAGCCTCAACTCTGGCCAAAAGTGCTAAGTAACGCTTTTCGTGTTCTTCTTCTACCTCTGCGATTTCTTGAAACACATCAGCAATCTCATCGAAGCCTTCGGCTTTGGCCGTCTCGGCGAACTGCTTATACATACTTGTCCATTCGTAGTTTTCGCCAGCTGCGGCATCTTTAAGGTTTTCATCGGTAGACTTTACGATACCTAAAAACTTGCCTAAGCGTCTGGCATGTTCTTTCTCATGGAGGGCGGTCTCCTCGAAAATACCAGAAATTTGATTATAGCCTTCCTTCCTGGCGGCGCTAGCGTACCAATCGTATTTGTTACGCGCCATCGACTCGCCAGAAATGGCTTCCCATAGATTTTTCTCCGTTTGTGTTCCCTTAAGGGTCATAGTAATTCCTCCTTTTAATCGTATCTTCCTTTGTTTCCCCATCAAGCAGCCTAGATCCTCCCCGAAGAGAGCAAGTTCATACAAATAGTGATAACCTTTAACGTTAATGCAGGAAAACCAGGTCTAATCCAGAAACTAGGGGGAAGGATGTTGACAGGGGTTAGACTCCAATGTTTGCAGAAGCAATCTAATGTTGCGGCATTCCTCGGATTGGAGTAATCAACACCGTACTTATATGTGGAGGATATCTCATGCGGAACAAAAAAAGAGGGCTTGTGGCCCTGGTATACACTCTCTTCGTACTATTCATTTCCACAGGATCGGTTCAAAGCAGCCAACTATACATAAATGAGCTCTTGGAGGCAAACCCACCCCCCCAAGTGCTGAAAGAAGGGCCCGTTGTGCGAGTGATACAACCTGGCGTGCAGAAGTCAACTCCAGACGAGGAACATATCGAAGGAGAGGTAGAGGTAGAATCCGAACCGAAACCCCTTCGCAAAGTAGCCCTAACCTTTGATGATGGTCCCGATGCCCATTACACCTCTAGAATTCTTGATATCCTAAAGACCGAAGATGTCCTGGCAACGTTTTTTGTCCTTGGCGAGTATGTGGAGCGCTACCCTGAACTTGTGAAACGCATATTTAGTGAAGGTCACTTAATTGCCAACCATTCGCGCACCCACGGGGATCTTGCCCTTTTGACAAATGAAGAAATTATTGCCTTAGAGCTTGACCCAACATCACAACTGATAGAGAATCTCACGGGGTATTATCCCATGATGATGCGTCCTCCATATGGGTCGCTCAGGCCAGACTCGGTGAATTTCTTAAAAGAAACAGGCTGGCGCATTGTGCGCTGGTCACTGGACACCTTTGACTGGGATAGTCGTCGCAATCAACCTGAGCAGATTATCAATCGTATCAAAGCACAGCACCACAACGGCGCAGTCGTTCTCATGCACTGCAATGGGCCCGCAACAACGACCGTACTACCAGATGTAATTAGGACATTTCAGGAGCTAGGTTATGAATTTGTAACCGTGATGCAGCTGTGAGAGGGTGCCACCTAATCGCCTGCACATAACTTTCCGCGACGGCAGAAGTATCTAGGTTGAAATGCCGTGCGCTCTGCGCCATATTGTCCCACTCCCCCTTTTCGTAGGCCAACACGGCATTATAGATCTCACAATACGGACCGGTGCCGTGAAGCAGTACCTCCCTAGTTTCTTTTGGAGCCTTGACTTCATCTAGAATCAATTCCATAGGCCTTTGCAACAAAACGTCAAGTAACGAAAAGAGCCCTGTAAGATATAGATCGTTTTGCTGTTTTCTAAATCCCGTTTTCCGGGCTAATAGTTGAGCAAAACGGCCCCGAATGAGGGAAAGGCTTATCGTGCCGTCCATTTTTTGAGCGCTCATTCCTTGCAACGCAACAAGTGTAACCCATTTTCTAATCTCCCGTTCTCCGAGAACTACCAGGGCTTGCTGTAACGTGGTAAGGCGTTGACGCTGCCCAAAGGCAGCGGAGTTGACCAACTTCAAGAGGTTGTAGGTGAGAGCCACGTCCATAGAGATGAACCTAGTCACTTTAGGATAATCAAGTTCCTCTTTGTTCACCTCGATCACGAGCTGAAAGTAGTTGAGCTCCTGTGGCGTAAGACTGGTGGTGGTCATAATCTCAGGTTTTTGGAAAAAGTATCCTTGAAACAACGTGAAACCAAGTTCTTTAGCTAGATGGAAGTCATCCCAGGTTTCCACTTTTTCAGCCAAAAGTATGCAATCTCTAGTCAAAAGACGTGCCCTGAGCTTGTTCACCTCAAAGCGGGTTGTCTGACGAAAATCAACCTTTACTATACTAGCGAGATCAAGTAATGGCTCCATGGCTCGGGAGTAAACGAAGTCGTCCAGAGCAATATGATACCCCGCATCCTTAAGCGCCCTGCACTTTTCCACAATCCTTGGGCTTGGGTCGACTGTTTCTAGAACCTCCACTACTAGGTACTCCTTGGAAAATAGTGTGGCGACCTCTTCTTCAATCAGTCTGGCAGAAAAATTGATGAAAGCAGGAAGACCTGAGGTAATCGTGTCTAGACCGAAGTTCTGGAAGGCGTCGAAAATGACCCTTGATGAAGCTACCTCGTCTGCGACTCCCCCGGTGAAAGCATTGATGTCACCGCTGCGATACAATAATTCATAGGCAACAGTCTCTTGGTTTACATTGAAGATGGGTTGCCTCGCTAAAAACACATCCATATCTTGATCGGGCTCCAATCTCTATCCGTTATTATTACCAAGTCCGTATCTTCGCCATCATAGGCTAATCTCCTTCTGATTCTTCTGCGAAGAAGCCCCTCGGATCGCTCCATGGGGCTTGATTATGCCAGGACTTTACTTTCCTTGTAAGGCATTTACGATAGCCTTTTGCAAGGCCTTGGTGGTCACAGTAGCTCCGGAAACACTAATCCTGCAGACACCGAAATTTGCCCTCGATTAACAGGGATTCAAATAGCGGTGCAGAAATGTTGGATTCAACAGACTATTTCGCCAAAAAATGGAGGTTACATTGATGACAGCACAAATAAAGCCCACCCAGGTTTTCTATAATGCCAAGATTATCACCCTCGATCCCTACCAGCCCCAGGCCGAAGCCATGGCACTTGCAGGGGAACACATTTTGGCGCTAGGTACGAATGAAGGGATCAAAGCTCTGGCCGGTGAAGATACCGAAGCCCACGATCTGCATAGCCAAGTGATTGTGCCTGGTTTCAACGATAGCCATATGCATCTAATTAACCTGGGGCAAGGCATGGACGGTGTGGATTTGACCAAGGCCCGTTCTGCAGCGGACATGATCCGCCTTGGCCAAGAATATGAAGAAAGGAATCCTAGTCATACTTGGATCCTTGGCCGTGGTTTTAACGATGAAACCTTTAACCGCAAAGCTCTCCCTACTAGAGACGAGTTGGATCAGATTTCCCAAGCCAAACCCGTGTTGTTTACCCGAGTCTGTGGGCATATCTGTATCGCCAACTCCAAAGCACTTGAGATGGCCGGAATTAATGCACACACGACCGATCCTTCTGGTGGGAGCTTAGATCGAGATGAAGAAACTGGAGAGCCCACTGGTGTTCTGCGAGAGAACGCCATCGGTATGGTTAGGCGCCTAATCCCATCGCCGACGATTGATGACTTGAAGCGGGTGATCCGTATTGCAGGCCAGGCCGCAGCATCCTTTGGCCTAACTACGGTACAGAGCAATGATCTTAACGGCGCTCGAACACTGGCCAACCGCCTAGAGGCCTATGGCCAATTGGTGGATGCAGATGAGCTGCCGATCAGGGTGGAACTGCAATCTACCATGCCCACCCCAGGGGAGCTGAACACCTACTTAAGAGTAAAAAAGGAGCACTCCTCCCTTGGATCTAGGGTTACTCTCGGGCCCTTAAAACTTTTTGCTGACGGTTCCCTAGGTGGCCGCACCGCAGCCCTTACGCATCCTTATGCTGATGATCCCACTACTTCTGGAATGGCTATCTATATCCAAGATGAACTGGATGAACTGGTACGAATGGCTGCGCATGCTAACCTACAAGTTGCCATCCATGCCATTGGCGATCGGGCCATGGATATGGTCATGGATAGCTATGAAAAGGCTCAGTTGGCCGAACCACATTGGATTGCCCGCCCCAGGATCATCCATGCCCAAATCACAAGATATGATCAACTAGAGCGCATGGCGAGGCTCGGCGTTGTCTGCGATATTCAACCTATCTTTGTTCCCACAGACCTGCATTTTGTGGAGGCAAGAATAGGGTTTGATAGGGCCAAGTACGCCTATGCCTGGAAAACCATGCAGAAACTAGGTATCCATACCGCAGGCGGATCCGATTGCCCAGTGGAATCCTGCAATCCTCTATGGGGAATGCATGCTGCCATAACCCGCCAAGACCAAGACGGGTATCCCGACGCAGGATGGCACCCCGCAGAATGCCTTACAGCCCTAGAAGCACTCGCCCTCTTTACAAAGGGAGCAGCCTACGCGGCCCATGAAGAAGATATCAAGGGCACCTTAAGCGTAGGGAAGCTCGCTGATTTTGTAGTCTTGCCTAAGGATCCAACGCAAGTTGAACCCGCAGAACTTCTCACGATGAAGGTTCAAGCCACCTATGTGGGCGGTCAAAAAGTCTTTTCACTATAGCCAAATTAACGAAATTCGTCAAATTGATCGAGGG
>DHNI01000100.1:21499-21858 GCA_002409455.1 Firmicutes bacterium UBA5420
CTGTCCCTCGATCAATTTGGTCAGCTTACGATTTTATAGTATACTCTGGCTGTTATGGCGTAGACAAGGGCATAAAAAAGCGCAAAGACTAGAACCGTTCCAACGGTACACCAAGCAAGTAATCCGGTATTGCTTAGGCTAAAGATCGCTAGCAATTTCGCGATGAACCTAAACGCCACTGCGATGTGGATGGCAGCAGTAATCAAGGGTAAGAAGAAAACTGTCAGCACTTGATTGTGAATCGATTTCTTCACTTCCTCCTGGCTCATCCCCACTTTTTGCATAATTGCAAAGCGGTCTTTGTCCTCGTAGCCTTCTGTAATTTGCTTATAATAGATAATCAGCACCGTTCCCATGAT
>DHNI01000100.1:21880-22963 GCA_002409455.1 Firmicutes bacterium UBA5420
GTGTATTGATTTCTTCACTTCCTCCCGGCTCATTCCCACTTTTTGCATAATTGCAAAACGATCCTTGTCCTCGTAGCCTTCTGTAATTTGCTTATAATAGATAATCAGCACCGTTCCCATGATGAACAAGGTCCCCAGAAACAAACCGAGAAAGAACAGACCACCATACAATGAATAGAACTCATCCTTCATCGCTTCCGTTGATTCCACATTAATGCGGAAGTCACCGGTGGGCAGACTGGCACGAATATCCTGGTAGACTGCGACGACATCATCACCCTCCGCAGATAGATCAAAGCCCAGGTAATGATTGATGTGCGAACCGTATTCACCATGTATTTCGACCTGGGCCTCATAGAGCTCTTCAAGAACCTCAATATTTTTCACAATCACATAGTGGCTACCTGTAATATCCGCCGCATTTGTAGCTCCGGCGAACCCACTAAGCTTTTCCTTGACGCTGAAAGTCCGACCAAGCGCAGTAAACGTCTGATATTCGAAGTCTACCCCATCGGAATAAACCAAAACCTCATGGTCAGTCAAATCAATAGTTTCACCAGTGATGCGGCTATAATCTTCCCCTGGGATGAAATACAAGGTTCGCAGCTTTCCAGACAGATCATTGACCGCACTTCGACCTGTCACAAACTCGCTTCCCTGCTCCTGAGATGCAAACGAAAGCATGCGGTATTCCATAGCATTACTAGCCGACAAGCCGTGTTTATTCAAGACTTCAGAGATAATACCATGTAGCTCGGCAATGTACTCGTCTGTGATCTGATAGGAAGAAATAGCGATGTCCCGCGGATAGCGAGTGTTCAAGACGTCTTCAACCCCAACATAGAGCGATACGGTCGTTGATAGCGTAACCAGAACCATAGTCGACAGAATGCAGATGTTGGCAAGCCCCACAGCATTTCTCTTCATACGATACATAAGACCCGCAACGGTCGTAAAGTGATTAGGCGTATAGTAGTAGCGTTTGTTTCGGCGTAAAGCCTTAAGGAAGGCGATACTTCCAGCGGTAAAGAGGGAATAGGTACCCACCATAACCAAAACGACAGCTACAAAGAAGAGCATAAG
>DHNI01000127.1 GCA_002409455.1 Firmicutes bacterium UBA5420
TCCCGCCCTAGTGCGTCTTCTCGGCGCCGGCCAGAGATGTGCGCCGCCTGACTATTCATCTCCACCACACGATAGCCACACAGCTCACCGGTTTGGGGATCCTTGAGAACGGCGAGTCTTACGTAAGCCTCGAGGAGGGAGTCTAAAACCTGCTGTTCTACGCGAAATTCTACCTGTGGGTTCACATCAACAACCTCTATCGTGTTTGTTATTGCACAGATTACACATCGGCCGTCTGTTTCCTGCTAGGTGCCGACTATATCGCCTTCCCCAGAGCATTAGCAATCGCCCGCATAAAAGAGACGCTTTCCAGCTCCATTTCTTCCCCTTCTTGCTCATACTCGCGGTAGGCTGAGGTCTTAGCGATCACGATCTGATGGCTAGGATTAACATAAATTGCCTGCCCATAAATGCCGATGGCCAGAAAATCACCCTCATCGCCCCCGGGCACCCACCATTGATATCCATATCCTAGGGAATCCTCGCCAGGCAAGAGGTGAGCTTCATCGGCAGTCACTGAAGCACGAATCCAAGCAGAAGGGACAATCTGTTTACCATTCCAAAAACCATCACAAAGATAGATACTTCCAAAACGAGCTAAATCCCGGAGGGTGGCATTAAAGCCTCCAAAAGCCGATTCTACACCTGAGCTGTCGGCAAGCCAATAGGCATCAGCCTCCATGCCTGCAGGTTGCCACAACCTCGTCTCGGTATAGGAGGCCAGATCCATGCCTGTCGCTGCGCGAATGACCATGCCTAAAACCTGGGTGTCGCTGCTAGCATATTCGCGAACTGTGCCAGGTTCATGTTCAGATTCTAGGGTGAGCAAAATATCCTCTAATGGGCCTCCTAGTCCCACTGAACGTGGCGCCATTTTATTAAAGTCAGAAGAGGCGTCAAAATAGTCCTCACTAAAGCGTATGCCCGATGACATTTGCAGCACATCTTCGATGGCGACCCCATTATACCCACTCGCCGCAAGGCTCGGCACGTAATCGGTCACCGGATCGGAGACAGCGTTGATGTATCCTTCCTCTATGGCAATACCCATTAGGGCAGAAACTACAGACTTCGATGTTGACCAGACAATAGCCCGGGAGTGCTCTGTATTGCCTAGAAAATACTCCTCATAGAGGATCTCATCACCGTTAGTAACCACAAGACCAGTGGTGTCCGTATCTGCCATGAACTGGGCTATACTCTTAGTCTCGCCCCTATAGGTGTACTCTTTAGGCAGTTGTTGCAGATTGTATCGAAACGTCGATACATCATCCCCAGCAGCAACTAAGTTTGATCGAAAGCGTTGATCAGCTGTGCGGAAATTGACTACAAGCTTATCAGGGGTAAAGAGGGTGATCCCGTGATAAATGCCAACAAGCAACTTATAATTCACTGCGGCCAGAGCAACAATAAGCAGGATCAATATCAAAAGCCCTCTCAACAAAAACTTGCCCACTCGGGATTTCTTACCCACTGCCATACTTCTTCCTCCCATGTCTCTCGCAGCTGTCAGTGCTGCGCGTACTATACGGCATCAATTTCATGAAACAACCACCTAGACACCTTCTAACAAGATACTAACAGAAGGTCTGCAAAGTGTAAATATTTTCCTTGTGAACTTTGCGAAAAAATCGCCAATTGTATTCAAACTTCAAGGGAAAAGGCTAACCGTTTTCGTCTTGTGCGTTTTACGGCCACAGTAATTGCTGTCACAATCGATTCGGTAAGCACGAAGGCTAACCAGATACCCCTCATACCCCAAAGTCTGCTTAGAATCAAAACAAGTGGGATAATCACCACAATTCCCCGTGCCATGGTGAGGAAGAAAGCATCTTTCGTCTGCTCAGTCGCGCTTAAATACGTGGCTACTACGATATTTACACCCAAGAAGAAGAAACCTGAGAAGTAAATACGCAGGCCCTCTTGGGCCATGCGAGCAATTTCCAAATGCTGCTCACGGTTGAAAATGGCGACAATACTCTCCGCATAAACAAAAAGACCGAAGTACACTGCGGCAGCGATAATACCGGAGGTGATCAGGGCGTATCGTCGCACCTTTCTGGCTAAATCAAGGCTCTTCATTCCGTAGGATCTACTCATCAAGGGCTGGGCTCCCTGGGCCAACCCTGTAAAGACCGCCACTCCAACAAGACCCAAATTGGCAACAATTCCGTAAGCCGCAACACCCGAGTTGCCTTCTAAACCTAGAATCACCAGATTGAACGTTATGAGAACGGCAGCCGATGACACCTCGGTAATCAGTGTCGATAATCCTAGGCTAAACATATCGGGGATCAGGTTCCAAGCAAGCTTGCTTTCCCTAACCACAAGTCTTCCTTTCTTCTGAGCGAAATGAAACACCAAAACGATAAGACTAATCATAGGGGCCAAACATGTCGCCAAGGCGGCGCCAAACATTCCCATGCCAAGGGGAAACATAAATACGTAATCTAGGACAATATTCGAAAGACTCCCTGTTACCATGGCAAACATAGCTAGATTGGGATTATCATCGTTTCGAACAAAAGCTAATACTACATTATTCATGATAAAAAACGGCGCAAAGACTAATATTGTGGTCAAATATGTCTTCGTCAGAGGCAACGTACTTGCATCTGCTCCTAACATTTTCGACACATGGCTTGAACCCAATAATCCAATAAGCACAAGTACCAGCCCAAGGGCAATCCCTGTACGCAAAGCGGTGGAAAAGACGATGTTAGCCTTCCTGTCATTGTCCTGTGATTGTAGGATGGTGAACCTGGTGGCGCCTCCAATACCCAGCATCAAACCAAGGCCATGAATCACGCTGTAGATCGGAATCGACAAGTTCAATGCTGCAAGACCCACAGCTCCAAGTTTTTGCGCCACAAAGAAGGTATCGGCCAGAATGTAGCACGAAAGACTAATCATGCCTAGAATGTTCAACGTGACGTATTTTGAAAACGTGCGCAATAAAGATTGGTTCATGGTAGAATTCTCCTCTCCAAAACAACAAAAAGGCGCCCTCAAACATTCCTCCCTGACCTAACGGAATGTTGTAGAACACCTCAATTCTTTACCCGGTGGCAAAGAATGAAATTTGAAACGTGACTAGGCTCAATCACTCATCCTTCTGAAATAGGCCCGCCACTTTACCGTAAGCTGCACCGAGATCGGCGGCCGTATTTGCGAATATGCCTGATTTGGTCAAGCTAATCATAAGCACCAGTACCACGGGCCCTAACACCGCCCCCCACACTCCCGAGAACTGCAGGCCCACGTAGGTACTCAAAAGAGCGAGCAAGGGGGGCAAACCTGTTTGATCACCCATAACTTTTGGCTCAATAACTTTTCTAATCAAGAAAAACGCTATTCCAACGAAAATTAAAAACATCCCTTTATTGACGTCCCCCATAAAAAGCTCAATGCCTCCCCAGGGGAGCAATATCGCGATTGTGCCGATAACTGGCAACAAATCAATGAATCCAAGAAACAACGCTATCGTAAAGGCATAAGGCTGTCCATATATCGCCAGCGCCGCAAGCATGAACAGGAAGGCAAAGCTGGCCAAAATAAGTTGTGCCTTCAAATATCCGCCCGCAGCGGCTAGCACAGAAGTCTTGAGAAGGATAAAGGTTTCCATCATGCGCTTACTAGTACATCTTTGGGCGAACTCGGAAATGGAACTAGAATCTGAACTAATGAAAAAGAGTGCAAGGAAAAATGTTATTAGATTTACCAGAAAGCCAGCTGTACTTGTTATTCCAGATGCTGTCGTTGAAACGGTAAAGCTCACGATGTTCTTACTGAGATCCTGCACAAAAACGAGAATGCTATCCTTCGTATCCTCTAGGATATCAATCACGAGCTGGGGCAAGAGCTGTGCATTCCAAGTAAGATGTTCCAGTAGCTCATCATACTTCATAGCGATACTCGGCCAGTTCTGTTGAATGCTTGAAGCTAAGGCAATGACTTCCCTTACAATCGTAGATGTCACATAGTAGATGGCAAAAGATATTACGATCAAAACGACAGTGTTCAAAACAAATGTGGTAGCTTTCCTAGGGAGCTTGATGTTTTTATTGATGCGAGCAACCAACAGGTTGATTTTGCTTGCGATAGGAACAATAATGGCTGCCCCAACGGAAGCTATGAGAAAGGGTGAGAGGATCTGAACTAGCCTAGGAAGCACAAACATCAACACGACCACAAACAGAACAGCCAGGATGAAGCGGACTAGCAGTCTTTTATAAAGTGCATCACCTATGAGCGTTGCCTCCTATCTTTCTGCATCACAAAAAAGTGCATTTTGATCTTATATTGTCATGCAATAGCCCTGCTGTCAAGGTTTTGATCACCTGATGTTCAACAAGGGTCTAGAATCTCCACATATCCTTTTGTTCCGTGCACACGAATTTGCTGCCCATCTTGAATCAACTTGGTGGCGTCCCTAACGCCCACAACGGCAGGTAAGCCATATTCTCGGGCAATAACAGCCCCATGGGTCATCAGTCCGCCAACTTCAGTCACCAAACCTCGTATGGATACGAATAAGGGAGTCCAGCTCGGATCGGTAAAGGATGTGACTAAGATGTCTCCCTCTTCCAAATTCGCATTTTGCATATCCAAGATCACGCGAGCACGTCCTTCAATAACTCCAGATGAGACTGCTAGACCGGGAATCGCCCCCGAGGGCAAATCTTGCCGTTTGTAGTCGCCCTGGATAACTTCTCCATTGGAGGTGATCACACGGGGAGGCGTAAGCTTCGCATTCAATTTGTATTCGTCCTTGCGAGTTTTGATCACCTGATAGTCTAGGTCATGTGTGCGCACTACGTCACGAAATTCCTCAAAAGTGAGGTAATAGACATCTTCCCTATCCTGAATCACCCCTGCTCGCACTAATTCTGCAGCTTCTTTTAACAACGCCTGCTTATAAATGAAGTACCGGCTAATCATGCTATATTTTGGATATTCACGGTAGCCAATGTAGTTTCTGACCAGTTCAATCATACGACTGCTCTCAGCAACTTTTTGTTCGCCCGCGGGCAACTGCTTTAATCGGTCTAATAGTCGATCTTTTTCCCTTTGTGCCTCCTGTAAACCCGCGTTAAACATCTCGCAACTCGCATGAGGCCCGAAATGTTTGACATGACTAAGAATTATGGGGATCAACTTGGTGGGTTGTTCAATCCAGCGCGTTCTTGTAAGATCGATTTCACCACTACACCGCATTCCGTATTTACAAAGAAAGGCATTGAACACCTCTTGAACCTGCCGTCCACCTTCGAAGCTTTCCAGTTCAGTTAGAAAACCGGCCTCTTGCTCTCGTACTCGCTCTAGATACTCTAACACTTCCGGATAACGACGCACTACATCTGCTACATCCAATAATTCCAGACCCATTTGAGCCGTAATATTGCTAGATGCTGATTGTGACAGGGTGTCTGCTGCGCTGTATTCCCCTAACCATTTCTGCATTTTCTCGTTGATCCATTCTGTGGCATCCATGGCAGCCGTAATGATGCCCATGCTTTGGGGATCGAAAAGTAGCCTCTGTAGTTCCTGAATATCCCCCAGGATAAAATCAAACAACTCTATACCCGACAGAGTTTCTATGATCTCTTCTAACCTCTCAAGGGATGATTGGTGATGACGAATCAAGCTTTGCACAATTTCAGGGTCATTCTCAACATGCGAAAGAAACCCCTCAGACGGAAGCTCTTCGCGACGTATATCTCTTATTCTTTCAAAGCCAGCACGCTCCATAATGGTCATGAGTGCTTCTCCAGTAAGGGGATCGGACTTACCCAACGTGTTTAGCAAGGCAGCCCTTCCCTCTGCGGTGGAAAGCTGTGCAGTAATATCAACAAACAAGCGCCCTCCTGCTTGCCGCATCGGTGCATGGGTGGTCAATAGATAAAACGACAGGCCCAATGGTCTCATGGCATCTGTCATCATCTGTTGATGTCCAACCGAGACGTAAACTCGTTCCTGGCCATGATCTCCTTCGGGAATAGGGTATAAAGTGGTGATCGCTCGACTCTGAACAATGTAAAACTCGTCATCAACTAGGCACCACTCCACGTCTACCGGGAAGCCAAAATGTGCCTCAATCTGGCGGCCTAGACTCTCAAGTACTTGAATTTGCCCATCGGTAAGCACCTGGCCAGCCCGTGAAGTGCGCTTTTCGAGCATTGCTCCGTCCCGAACTTTGTAATGATCCGGATTCACCAAACCCGAGACTAAGGCTTCCCCTAGACCAAAGGCAGCATCAATCGATGTCACCTTTCGGTTTGATGTGAGAGGATCCGCAGTGAATAGTACTCCTGCGGCCCAAGGCGCAATCATCTTCTGCACAATCACCGCCATACCAACTGTATTGTAGTCAATTCCATTTTGGATTCCATACATCACAGCCCTCTCACTATAGAGTGAGGCCCAGCACTTTTTGATGTGCCTTACGATATCTTCTGTCCCGGCAACATTTAGATACGAGTCCAATTGCCCGGCAAAGGAGGCTGCGGAAGAGTCTTCTACCGTAGAACTAGAACGGATCGCGTAGGCTTGCTTCTCGCCATGGTTCGATAAATAGCGGACAATTTCGTCTTTGATGCGTTGCGGGATAGTGATCCCTTCGATGGCGCTACGAATGGAACCACATAGCTCCACAAGCTCATCTCGTTGATCCATGTCTAGGACGGCCAACCGACTCAGCCACCCTCCAAGTGCAGGCTCTCCCTCCATTGTCTTCTGAAAAGCCTCAGTCGTGATACAAAAGCCGTCTGGCACCCGTATCTCATCAATATGAAAAAGGTCACTTAGGTTTGCTGCCTTCCCACCAACCAACAGACGAGTGGTTTGATCAATCTCCTGCAGACCAAGTACATCTATACTCATGGCTACCCCCTTCCCCATTTCATTTCTTCACCGTAGTCATCATACTTTTTTCTCTTCGCTGTGACTTCCTCAATTTCAATCCTATAGACCTTAGCTTTATCTAATCCTGCGTTAATAGCCAGATCAAAGTACTTTATTTTTGATGGGGCATACTTCTCACAGATAAGCCTCATTGCCTTTACTTTCTCGCCCTCGTTCAAAACCTCGGTAACAACCCCCCTAATAAAAGCTGATGCATACTCTGTAGTAAAGACACTGCCTATAAGTATAGATGCTTGCGCTTCATCGACAACTAGTTCATCGAGCTCTTCCTCGGTATAAATTTCTGGAACCCTCACATCACCCACAAAGGTTACGGTGACGTGGGGATTGTTTTTGAATGCCTTCACCTTTTCACCATCCTTTGCGGAGTGAAAATATAAGGTGTTCTCCTCTCTAGCCATGGAAAGTGGAATTCCATAGGGTTCCTGTTTCTGATTGATCATAGAAATAACCCCGTATTGAGCTTTATCGATGACTGCAAATCCAAAATCCGCACGCATTTCTCTGTCTTTCCTTCTCATAGGCCACCTCCGATTGCGCCCTTCCTGACATGTAATTCGGAGTAAGGCACGTTCTTCCTGCTCAAAAGAAAGTACAATATGGAAAACCCCTGCAACCTTGGGTCACAGGGGTTCGTTTACTCCTCATGGGAGCTAAATACAAGCCTTTCGCCATCTTCGGCTATTAGGAAGAGCTTATCAATATCATCGCTGATGAGCCCGCTCATATCTGCAGAGGTTACAAATCTTGCACCGATTCCACAGTCAGAACTGAGTCTACGGGGTACCGGAAGTAGCTCCACATCAATTCCCAACCCTTTCATGTGTCTCTTGTATTTTACCGCTCCAGAATGGGTGAAAAACGTTGCTATGAATTCCATCGCTACTTCGTTATCACTAAGACGAAGTCTTCGCCGTCATTCTTGGCTACCACTTGATAACCCTTGCTTTCAGCAAAGCGTTTCACGTTATCACGGGCCGTTGTGTTATCCAGAATAACCTGAACCCCCAGTGGAAATTGTCCCAATGCGTTTCTGGTCAAGACGACAGGTTCGGGGCAGGCTCTTCCTCTTGCATCTACTGTATTAAGCGCCAAGTCTCACATCCCCTTTCATTGTAACGTCCGAACTTTTATCCATGTTCATAGATCCAATAGCTACGACCACTACAAGTCCGATGATCACTGCTACCTTGCCGCCTCCTGTGGGGCCCGCGGCTGATGATGCCAGACCGAAGTTGTGGGCAAAGGCGGCCCCAATCAGCATGCCAATAAAGGTAATCGCGGAATCGATGTTGCCTTCAGCACTGAGAATGATCTGGCGAAGGGGACAACCTCCGAGCAGAACGGAACCCAGTCCAGCAAGGGCCATTCCCAAGAAATTCCACAGACCGTCATTATGGGCTACAGGTTGGCCTTCAAATCCAAGGTTGAAGTTACCAGTTATAAGGGCGCCCACAAATGCTACTACAAGGATGGCCGCAAACCCACTAATCAAATGGGTGTCTTTGAACATGATAAGATCGCGAATTCCACCCACCATGCATAGCCTCGTTCTTTGCGCTGCAATACCGACAAGAAGCCCAGCGATTAAAGCTATGGCGATGGGAGCATGCATCGAACCTGGTCCTGAATCACTGAAAAAAACGAAGGCAGGTGCAACAATAAGTAGGATAAAAAACGCTATTTGCATGGCTGGGAACAAGAAACCCTCTGCCCTATTTAGCGTATAGGTCTTTTTGAGTGTGAAACCCCTGTTGAGGAACAGCACGCCAATTATGATGCCCACTGTGAATCCTATAAGCCCCAGTATCGCTGTAAGGTCTCCTCCGGCTAATCTTAATACCATGCGCAAAGGACATCCTAAAAACATGAGAGCACCGATCACTACAAAGAAACCCAAGATCAAACGGGTAAAAGGTGATGATCCGCCGCGGGCCTTGAAATCCCCGCTCCCCAGGGCCATAATCCAAGCCCCTAGAGCCATACCAATCAGTTCTGGTCTTATGTACTGCACGACACCGGCTCGATGTAGGCCTAGGCCACCTGCCGTATCGCGAATGAAACAGACAATACAAAAGCCCATGTTTACCGGGTTGCCAAAGTGCACAAGGAGCACTGCTAAGAGTCCCACCAGGCCACCGGCCAGAATAATTCCCTTCCTGCTACTCAAATAAATCCCCCTCCTAGAATCGGACTTGAGTTTGCCAGACTTTTAGCAATCTCTATCGTGATTATAGTCAACTGGGGGTTCCATTGTACAATAGAGATTTCCGATATGCTATCACCGCGTATAATGATTCCCTATTACTGACGGAGCTGCTTTGGTGTAGAATGGTTCTGGAGGTGTGTTTAGATGAAGAGAATCTACTTAGATAATGCGGCAACATCCTACCCAAAGCCACCAGGACTAGGCGATGCTGTCAAACACTTTATCGAAGATGTCGGTGAGAATGTAAATCGTAGCGGCTATGATTCTATGGTGGCCGAAGAGATAGTCTTTGAAACCAGGGAGATGCTAGCCGAGCTCTTCAACTTCCCTACTCCTGAGAACGTGATCTTCACCCTAAATATCACATATGGTCTCAACTTCTTGCTAAAAGGCATACTGCAAGCTGGCGATCACGTCATCGTCTCATCCATGGAGCACAATGCGGTAATGCGCCCCCTTATGCAGCTTGCAGATCAGAGGGTCGAGTTATCCCGTGTGACCTGCGATGAGGAGGGTATGCTTGATGTGGAGGATCTCGTACAACACATTAAGCAGAACACGAAGATGGTAGTCCTAACCCATGCGTCCAATGTGTCGGGCACTATTTTGCCAATGGAACAAATCGGTTCGATCTGCAAAGAGAAGGGCCTGCTGTTTGTTGTTGACACCGCTCAGACCGCAGGTGTCCTAGATATAGATTTCCAGAGACTCAAAACCGATGCCCTTGCTTTTACAGGCCATAAGGGACTTTTAGGGCCCCAAGGGATTGGGGGATTTCTAATTAGCCAGAAAATGGCCGAGCAGGTGACAGCGCTTGTAAGCGGTGGAACGGGTAGCCTCTCGGAATATGAAGAGGTACCGCCGTATTTACCAGATAAGCTTGAGCCAGGTACACCGAATTTGCCTGGCATTTATGGTCTGAATGAGGCCTTACGGTATCTAAAGGAAGTGGGTTTAGATTCTATTAGAGAGAAAGAGTCGCAATTAGCAGCCTGTCTATTGGAGGGCCTTGCAACAATGGAAAGAGTGCGTATCGTTGGCCCAAAGGGAATCCAAGGCCGGATGGCGGTGGTATCCGCAGATTTCCTCGGTTACGATAACGCCCAGGTAGCGTACTACATCCAGAAACACCATGGGATTCGAACCCGATGTGGCTTGCACTGTGCTCCATCAGCCCACAAGACTCTAGGTACCTTTCCCCAAGGCACGGTGAGGTTTTCGCCAGGACACTTCAACACTAAAGCAGAGATGAAAAAAACGCTTTCTGCGATTAGCGAAGCGCTTAAGGAGCTGCAAAGTACTCCGCAGTGAATCCCCTAAATGCTCTAGCTATCGGGCTTAATACTCTCCTGCGATGGCTAATGAAGTAAAAGCTTTGCTTGAGATCTAGTCCAGATAGGTAAAAACCGTTGAGTAAACCCATACGTATTTCGTCTTCTACCGACAGTTCTGAGACAACTGCCACCCCTAGACCGGCCCTTACACATTGTTTGATGGTATCAGGGTTCTCGATCGTGGCCACAACGGATAGTTTGGCAGGATCGATACCCTTTTTCTCAAGACCTTTGAGGAATAGTGTCCTGCTTCCGGATCCCTCTTCTCGAAGTATGAACATCTCGTTCTTCACTTCTGCCCAGGTAAGCGTGGCTTCTTCGCGCTTTTCGAATTTTCCATGGCGTGGCGTAATCAGGACAAGGCATCCTTGGCAGAGTTCTGTGATCTCAAGCTCGGGTAAGGATGTGTCGGTTCCCACAAAGCCAAAGTCCATGGTTCCTGAAGTGATAGCATCCACCACACCTTTGCTATCGAACTGCTTGATTACGAACCTAACTTGGGGATATTGAAGGCTGAAAGCAGCCAAAAGATCGGGCAGCAAGTATCTTTGTGGAACTGTACTCGATGCTATAATCAGCTCCCCTTCCAATTTCCCCTCATATTGGGCTAGCGAAAAAAGGGCCCGCTCCTTGGTGTTAAGTATGTTGATCGCATGTTTGTAAAGAATCTGCCCCGCTTCGGTAAGGGAGACGGTTTTACCATTGCGATTCAATAAGACAGTCCCTAGTTTGCTTTCGAGGGACTGGATATGCCCGGTAATCGTGGGTTGGGTTAAGTACAGCTCTTCTGCTGCTTTGGTGAAGCTTCCGTGTTTTACTATTGATACAAACGATTCAAGCTTTCGAAAATCCATCTGTGCGCTTCCTCACTTTCAAGACCAATGCTAGGCTGCAAAAACCCTGCCCAATAATCTCCCTAGCCCTCGCATCTGGCCTATGGTAAAATGAAGAAAATCGAAGCAAGACTTGAGGAGAGATGCTATGACAAAGCTACTCATTGCTTTCAGTTTTCCAGACGAGATGGCCGCCAGACTCCACGAGAAGTATAGGAGTGTTTCTTTTGTATTCTGTCAGAGCAAAAGGGAAATGTTAGAGAACATCCAGGATGCGCAGGTTCTGATGGCGTTTTCCTGCACGAAAGAAACGCTGGAGCAGGCAAAAGCCCTAAAGTGGATCCAAGCTTTGGGCGCGGGTGTGGATGCTCTTCCCTTAGACTATATTAAAGAACAAGGGCTCATCCTCACAAATGGGAAAGGAATACACCAAAGCCACATGGCCGAATATGCCATCTGGGCCATGATCAGCCTTGCCCGCAACACCCACACAATGTTCCGCAACCAGATGATTCGAACATGGGATAACAAAGTAAGCCAGAGAGAGATTAGCGGCGCCACACTCGGCATCTTGGGTCTGGGCAGTATAGGAAAAAAGATAGCCGAGAAAGCTTCTGCACTAGGTATGCATGTCATTGGTGTGAAAAGAACACTGGAGGACGTTTCCGGTGTTGAGAGGGTCTATGGTGAAGAGGACATGGAACTGGTCTTCTCTCAGAGTGATTATATAATCA
>DHNI01000091.1:0-16820 GCA_002409455.1 Firmicutes bacterium UBA5420
CGGTGCTTTTTTGACCAGGGTATTACCTGGTACCCCTGCTGCTCAGGCCGGTTTGATGCAGGGCGATGTAGTGACCGCAGTTGACGGTCAGGAAATCGCTGGCATGCGTGAGCTTCAAGATGCGGTGCAAAGGGCGGGCTTTGGGGGCAGTCTCGATCTTACGTTTTATCGGGGAACGGTGCAAAACCAAACCGAGGTTCGCCTATGAGGTTCTCTAGGGTGCTCTGACCAGGGACAAATGCCAGCTCTCTGGTCTTCTTCTTTTTTTTCATGTTTACTTGTGGTATGATACATGTAAACGCAAATGCACATTTTTCCAAGGGAGGAAAAGCATGTATGTAGTGTGCGCAGACCATCTTGAAGAAGCCATTGACGAGTTCGTGGACATTTACGAAACGCCGCCTGATCTCTATGAGCTTGAGAGTGTGTCGTTTACTGATTGGAGTGCACCCTCCCATTGCACCTTCTGTAACAAGCCTCCGATATATTTGGTGGTGTGATGTGCGCAATCATCCAGAGGGGTGTGGGTGCTGTGAATGTCCAGGTTGTGGCAGTGGGGAAGATTAAGGAGAAATTTGTAGACCTAGGGCTGAAGGAATATAGTAAGCGCATGAACCGCTATGGCCGTTTTCAAGTCGTGGAGGTTAAAGAAGAGAGTTTCAACGAACCTCTTAGCGAGAAAGAAATAGAGCAGATTCTCGGGCGCGAAGGAGATCGTATTTTGGCTGCAATCAAGCCTCGCTCTTTTGTGTTTGCTTTGGATCGTGTCGGAGAATCCTGGAGCTCAGAAACATTGGCTACAAAGTTTCAGGGCCTAGCTATCAGTGGCACAAGCCAGCTCGTCTTTGTGATTGGAGGCTCTTTAGGATTGGATCAGCGGGTGATAGACCGTGCTGATGTGGCGTTATCCTTTTCGGCCTTTACCTTTCCTCATCAGTTGATGCGGCTCATTTTATACGAGCAGATTTATCGGGCCTTCACCATTGTAGCTGGCGAGCGTTATCATAAATGAAAGGAGGAAGACTGATGCGTTGGAACAAGATTTCTGATGCGGTGATCAGGCGTCTGCCTTTATATTTACGAGTGTTGGATGACCTGGCCGATGAGTCCGAAACAGAATCCATCTCTTCGCAGGAACTTGGCGTCAGGGCGGGAGTAGGGCCGGCTTTAGTCCGCAAAGACTTGGCTTGGTTTGGCGAGTTTGGTAAGCAAGGCGTAGGCTATGAGGTTGGCTTTTTGCGGGATGAATTGAGGAAGATTCTCAACTTAGATAGTAATCTACCGGTTGGCCTCGTGGGTGTGGGAAGTCTCGGTGTCGCTCTCACCCGTTATCAGTTGAAGCGGTTTGCGGCAGACGAAAGTTTCAATCTCGAGCTTGCAGCTCTTTTTGACAGCGATGTTGCGAAAATTGGGGGTTCTATAGAAGGGATTCCTGTTTATGGTTTAGAAGATATCCCAAGTCAGGTTCAAGAGAAGGGGCTCAAAATTGTAATTATTACTGTTCCAGCCCAAGATGCCCAAGATGTGGCAAGTCGATTTATTCAGGCCGGGATCCAAGGCATTTTGAACTTTGCGCCTGTCAAACTGCAAGCGCCTGATACAGTTCACGTAGTAAATACCGATGTATCCTTGGAACTACAGCGCTTAGCCTACTATGTACCAAAAACGACAAAGGGTTGATACCAAAGGAGGAGAGACATTGTCGCAGCAGATTGATCTTCTTGTGATTGGAGGAGGGCCAGCAGGGTACGCTGGCGCCATTCGAGCTCGCCATTTGGGCAAGAGTGTAGTGGTGGTAGAAAAGTCAAGTGTGGGAGGAACCTGCCTAAACCGGGGCTGTATTCCAACAAAAGCTTTGTTGGAGAGTGCCCATTTTTACGGGGGCCTTGCTTCTGCTAAAACTCACGGAGTGAGCTTGGAGATCCAAGATCTAGATTATGCCCAGGTTGTTAGAAACAAGGATCAAGTGGTTAAACGCCTGGTCGATGGGCTCAAGTTCTTGTTGGAGAAGAAGGAGATTCGTGTTATAGAAGGAGAAGGCCGTTTTTTATCAACCACGGAAGTGCAGGTTGGTGATGAAGTCTTCAAGCCAGATAACATTCTCGTAGCCACAGGAACCGTTCCCTTTGAGCTTCCAAATCTACCCATAGATGGTGAGCGAGTGGTGGACAGCGATCAACTTCTTGATCGAGATTCCTTGCCGAAATCTTTAGTGATTGTGGGCGGCGGAGTGATTGGTTGTGAATTTGCCACTGTTTTTGCATCGTATGGGGTTCAAGTGACCATTGTGGAGCTAATGCCCCAAATTCTGCCTCCAGAGGATGCAGAGGTTAGCCAGACGTTGACTAGAGAGTTCAAGAAGCGCAAAATCAAGGTACTGACAGGAGCAAAGGTAGAGAAATTGCGCCACGAAGCGGATCATGTCGTCGTTGAGGTGGATCAGAAGGGTCGCGCGTTAGAGATCGAAACCGAGTTGGTTTTAGTGTCGGTGGGTCGCAAGGCCGTATTACCGCAGGGTTTTCCCGCAGAGGTAGACTCGAGAGGTTATGTGGTCGTTGATGGGCACTACCAAAGTTCTGTACCGCATATCTATGCCGCTGGCGATATTATCGGTGGTATGCAGCTAGCCCACTTGGCCTTTGAAGAAGGTTGGTCTGCGGTAAATAATATGTCTGGAAAGCCTGCCAGAAACGAGTGGTTTGTACCGAGTTGTGTGTATACCACACCAGAAATTGCTTCTGTTGGTTTAACAGAGGAGAAGGCCAAGGAGCAATATGGAGAAGTGTTGACTGCCAAGTATTCTCTGAAAGGTAATGGAAGAGCAGTTATTGCGGGTCAAGATTCTGGGTTCGTAAAGTTTGTAGCTTCAGCGGAGGGCATTGTACGAGGAGTACATATCATTGGACCCCAGGCTACAGAGTTGATATCTGGCGCAACGGTAGCCATGGAGCAGAAATTGACGTTGCAGGAGTGGGCAGAGGTAGTTTATCCGCATCCGACCGTTTCGGAGTCAATTAAAGAAGCGGTACTTAGCGGATTAGGAATAGGCCTACACTCATTGTAGGTACATAAAGATAGGGGGACTGAATAATGCTTAGTGATATTGCTATTGCACAACAAGCCAAACTGCGTCCGATCGCAGAGATTGCCGAACAGCTGAATTTGACACCAGATGAAGTTGAGTTGTATGGAAAGTACAAGGCAAAAGTAGACACAAAAGTGTATGACAGATTAAAGGATCGCCCAGATGGCAAACTTATTTACACAACAGCCATCACGGCGACTCCAGCAGGGGAAGGCAAGACGGTTACTGCCATTGGTTTGACCCAGGCTCTAGGAAAGCTTGGCAAGAACGTCATTGCTTGTATCCGTGAACCATCCCTTGGACCCACCTTCGGTGTAAAGGGCGGAGCAGCTGGCGGAGGGTATTCGCAGGTTGTGCCTATGGAAGATATTAACCTTCATTTTACCGGCGATATTCATGCCGTGACTACAGCTCACAATTTATTGGCAGCCCTCTTGGATAATCATATTGCCAAAGGAAACGAGCTGAACCTTGATCCAAAACGCATTGTATTTAGGCGTGTTATGGATATGAACGATAGGCAGTTGCGCAATATCGTTATCGGTCTAGGTGGTCTCGGTGACGGTTATGTGCGTGAGGCAGGTTTTGATATTTCTGTGGCGTCTGAGATCATGGCTATCTTATGTTTAGCCACCGATCTTCAGGATCTCAAAGAACGGGTGGGGCGCATTCTTGTGGGCTACACCTACGACCGTAAGCCGGTCTATGCTAAGGATCTAAACGCACAAGGCGCGATGGCAGTCATTATGAAAGACGCAATTAAACCGAATTTGGTCCAAACTTTGGAAGGACAGCCAGCCTTTGTACATGGTGGTCCCTTTGCAAACATCGCCCATGGTAACAATAGTATTGTTGCTACCCGTATGGGCCTCAAACTTGCTGATTACGTTGTGACAGAGGGTGGATTTGCTGCCGATTTAGGTGCAGAGAAGTTCTTTGACATCGTTCATGGCTACTCCGGACTAACACCTGATGTGGCTGTGATCGTAGTTTCTGTACGGGCTCTGAACATGCACGGTGGTGTGGCTAAAGAAGATGTGAAATTGACGAATTTGCCTGCGCTTGAGAAGGGTATGGCTAATTTGGATAAACACGTCGAGAATATCAAAAAATTCGGACTGCCTATTGTGGTTGCTATTAACCAATTCCCCACAGATGCACCTGAGGAGCTGGAATTAGTGCAGCGCCATTGTGACAAGCTTGGTGTGAAGTGGGCTGTGTCGAAAGTTGTGGTTGATGGCGGAGCGGGCGGAGTGGAATTTGCCCAAGCTGTCTTGGATGTTTTGGAAACGGAAAAGGCCGAGTTTAAACCGCTTTACGATTGGAAAGAGGCCATTAAGACGAAACTGGAGACTTTGGCTAAGGAAATCTATGGCGCCGATGGTGTCACCTTTGCACCGCAAGCAGAACGTTCCATTCGCGATTTGACCCGCCTTGGTTATGGTGAATTGCCAGTCTGCGTAGCGAAAACACAGCATTCCATTTCGGATGATCCAAAACTGAAGGGTGCGCCTAAAGGCTGGACTTTGACGATTACTGATGTCAGGCCATCGCTAGGGGCTGGTTTCTTGGTTTGCCTCGCCGGCGATATTATGACCATGCCAGGATTGCCATCCAAACCTGCGGCAGAGAATGTAGATATTGACGCCGACGGCAACATCACGGGATTATTCTAAAAAAGGATCGAGAAAAGATGGCGAAAAGCGTGTCAAAATGGCAGTTGTCTATTCTCGGTACTAATGGTATACTAACTGAGAATGGTTAGTGCAAGCAGCGAGTGCACGACCGATTTTTTCCCCTGTAGGAATTCCTACGGGGGAGTTTCTTTAGTTAGGGGGAGTAGCAATGAGCGTTGTTTTAAAGCAAAAGGAGCAGTTGCGCTCTGCAATTCAGGCTGCCATTGAAGCCGCACAGGCGAGCGATGAATTAGAGCTTGCTAGCGTGCCTGACATAGGTTTGGAAGTGCCGCGGGACTCTGGGCACGGAGACTTCGCTTCCAATATCGCCCTTGTTGCTGCAAAAATGGCAAGAAAGGCACCTAGGGATGTAGCCCAAATTATAGCTGGGCACCTACCCTTAGGCGGATTCATTCGAGATGTAGAGGTGGCTGGGCCGGGGTTTATCAACTTTTTTTTGAGTTATGATTGGCTTTTTGATACCATTCGAACGATTGAAAGAGAGGGTCAGGCTTACGGAGACTCAACACAGGGGGCAGGCGAAAAAATTCTCCTAGAGTTTGTTAGTGCCAACCCGGTGGGTCCTATGAATGTGGTAAATGCCCGTGCAGCTGCTGTGGGGGATACTCTAGCAAGGCTTTTTAGAGCCGCGGGCTACACTGTAGGCACCGAGTTTTATGTCAACGATGCCGGTAATCAAGCCGATGTATTTGCGAGATCGCTAGAAGCCCGCTATCAACAGTTGACAGATCCAGGCTATGCATTTCCAGAGGATGGGTACCCTGCTTCTTATGTATGTGAATTGGCGGAAGTTCTACAAAAGGAGCATCCTGAATTACTAGAGATGGGGCGCGAGGAGCGTCTCGCCCTTTGTAAACGCTGGGGAACAGACCAAATGGTAGAAATGCAAAAAGCGGATCTGAAGAACTATGGCGTAGAATTTGATCTATGGTTTAGGGAACGCGATCTGCATGCTGCAGGCGCGTTAGAAGAAGCTATTGCTTTCTTGGAACATCGGGGCCTGTTGTTTGAGGCGGAGGATGCCAAGTGGTTTCGATCTACGGAATTTGGTGATGACAAGGATCGGGTTATTGTGAAAAGTGATGGTTCGTACACCTACGTTACAGCGGATATTGCTTACCACCATGATAAACTCAAGCGAGGTTATACGAAGCTAATTGACATTTGGGGTCCAGATCATCATGGTTATATTGGGCGTATGCAGGCGGCTATTCAAGCTTTAGGTTATGGCGAGGACACGCTTGAAGTGTTAATTTTGCAGTATGTGGCCTTGCTCCGCAATGGCCAGCAGGTGAAGATGTCGAAACGAGCTGGTGAGTTTATCACCATGCAAGACCTGGTAGAAGAAGTGGGGAAAGATGCAGCACGCTTTTTCTTTTTGAACCGCAGTCCAGAAAGTCACTTGGATTTCGATTTGGATCTTGCAGTAGAACAGTCTAACGAGAATCCGGTCTTCTATGTGCAATATGCTCATGCCCGGATCTCCAGCATTTTGCGCCAGGGACGAGAAATGGGGGTCAGTCTACCTAGTTCCACAGAGGTTGATTTGAGCCTTTTGGCTCATGACAGTGAGATTGCTTTAATAAAGCAGCTGGCATCGTTGCCAGAAGAGCTGTTAACTGCAGCCGTGCAGCGCGAACCGCATCGCGTAACTCGCTATGCGCTCGATCTAGCTAGCCTATTTCACTCATTTTATACGCACTGCCATATTCTGGGGGAGACAGATTCGTTGCGAGATGCCCGTTTGGTGTTAGTGGCACAGGTTCAATGTGTGCTACGAAAAGTGTTAGGGATCTTGGGTGTGGATGCCCCCGAACAAATGTGAGGATGGTGAAGTATGAGTTTTGGCCAGAGTTGGCGGACGTTTGTAAGGGCTCTTAAGCTGAGTTACGATCATATTGGAAAAGTTATGCTAACCAATCTTATTTGGTTTGGTGTTGGTCTTGCACCAATCTTGGCTTGTTCGTATGTTCCTTTTTTACAGACCGATGTATTCTTCCTTTTGTCCATTATTGCTACTTTTATTACCATGGGTGGAGCGACTGGAGCTGTGCACTATCGCATGAACCACATGATTCAAGGCGAAGAAACGGTTCTTAAGGATATGTGGGAAGGGTTCAAGAGGTACTGGCTTAGAGGTACCATCCTATTTTTCCTGGGTATTTTGGGTATTCTGATTCTGGTCTTTAACATTTGGTTCAGCCAGAATTATCCCACTACGTTGTTTGTGATTCTGTCGGGACTTTGGATCTGGGGCATCATTTATTGGATTGCGCTTCAACAATTTGTTTTTCCCTTTGTGGTTAACCAGGACATTGGTGTATTCAAGGCATTGAAAAGGGCGGCTCTAATCATCTTGGATAATCCCTTGCCTAGTATAATTTTGTTAGTTTTGAGCGCGATTGTGGTGGCACTGAGTCTTGTGTTTGCAGCCCCCCTCTTGATTTTCATGGCCAGCTTTCTAGCCATCGTACAAAACTGTTTTTATCATGAACTAATGATGAAATATGAGGTGCAAGAACAACACAATTCGGTAGAGGTTGAAGGGGAGGACAAAGCGTGAGTAAGTTCATTTTTGTGACTGGTGGCGTAGTTTCCAGTCTTGGCAAGGGTATTACAGTAGCCTCTTTAGGACGGCTATTGAAAAGTAGGGGCTTAAAAGTTAGTGTGCTAAAACTCGATCCATATTTGAACATGGATCCGGGCAACATGAGTCCCTTGCAGCATGGAGAAGTCTTTGTCACCGAAGACGGGGGTCAATGTGACCTGGATTTAGGGCATTACGAACGCTTCATTGACACGAACCTAACCAAAAAAAGCAATGTGAGCACCGGGCAGATATATTGGTCTATCCTTTCGCAGGAACGCAAGGGTGAATTCAATGGAGGTACCGTGCAGGTGATTCCCCACGTGACCAATGACATAAAAAACCGCATTCTCCAGGTAGCGGAGGATAGTGGAGCAGATGTGATCTTGGTGGAGATCGGAGGCACCGTTGGGGATATTGAAGGTCTCCCATTTTTTGAGGCCATTCGCCAGATGCGAACGGAAGTGGGGGGGGATTCGTGTCTGTACATTCATGTCACCCTCATTCCTTATATTGCCGCTGCTCAAGAGCTAAAGACCAAGCCTACACAGCACAGCGTGAAAGAACTACGTAGTATTGGCATTAGGCCTGACGTCATTGTGTGCCGCAGTGAAAAAGAAGTGACAGCAGATCTAAGGGCCAAAATCGCTTTGTTTTGCGATATAGATGAAGAAGCAGTCATCCCCAACACAGATGTGGACAGTATCTACGAGGTGCCGCTTTGTTTTGCCGAATCTCGCTTAGACGAGATCGTTTTGGAGAAGCTAAACCTAAATGTCGGCCCCGCGGACTTGGGCCAATGGCGCGACCTAGTGGCCTCTATAAAGGGGCTTTCTCGTAAAGTGATCATTGGCATTGTGGGAAAATACGTGACGCTTCCTGACTCGTACTTAAGTGTGGCTGAGTCTCTCCGTCACGCCGGTTTTGTTCACGGGGCCGACGTTGAATTGCGCTGGATTGAGGCGGAAGATCTAGAGAAGGAAGGCCGTGGACATCTAGAAGGTCTAGATGGAATTATAGTTCCAGGAGGATTTGGCTCCCGTGGTGTGGAAGGGAAGATCATGGCGGCTCAATACGCTAGAGAGAACAAAATACCTTATTTTGGCATCTCTTTGGGCATGCAATGTGCAGTGATTGAGCTTGCACGTCATGTTGCCAAACTTGATGGTGCGGGTAGTGTAGAGTTCGGTTCTTGCGAGCATCCTGTTATTAGTTTCAGGCCAGGCCATCCTGAGGTTACCGGACTGGGCGGGGCCATGCGCTTGGGGGCCTACCCCTGTCACGTTCAAGAAGATTCGCTGAGTATGGAGGCGTACCAGGATACGCTCGTTCACGAACGTCATCGGCATCGTTATGAGTTGAATCGGGACTATTTAAACGTCTTGGTCAATGCCGGGATGCGTGTGGCGGGTGTTTCACCCGACGGTCACTTGATTGAAATTATCGAGTTAGAGAACCATCCTTGGTTTGTGGGTACGATGTTTCAACCTGAGTTTAAGTCTAGACCCACCAATCCACATCCGCTGTTTGTGCGTTTTATGGAGGCCGTCTTAAGAACCTGCTGATTTTCAGATACTTGGAGGTGTATTTATGCTTCGAATGAAAGTGAAAGCTGTGGGCATAGATCGCGAAACCTTACTTCCCGTTGTAATTCTCACCGATGAGATTGAAGAATCTTATGTTCCGATGGTCATCGGTCCTGCGGAGGCCAACGCTATTGCAGTGGTGTTAGAAAACGTGGAGATATCGAGACCCTTGACACATGACTTACTCCTTAGTTCTGTATTAGCCCTAGGCGGCAAAGTAGATAAGGTTGTCATTACAGATCTGGCCGATGATGTTTATTACGCGGAAATCTGTTTGATACACGGAGAGCGAAATCTACGCGTCGATGCGAGGCCGAGCGATGCTATTGCTTTGGCCCTGCGTTCAGGTGCCTCAATTTTTGTGGACGAGAAGATTACCCCCTATGCCATGGCTATTCCTGGCGAGGACGATCCGGAAATGGAACAATTCCGATCTTTCCTAGAGGATCTTTCCCCCGACGATTTTCGTAAGGATAACTAGGGGCCTAGAACTTTGCATAGATGGGAGATTTTGGCGCATACTCTTTGGTAGAAGGAGTGTGCGCTATGTTGTTGCGAAGTATCAAGTTACTAGTGGTTCTTGGCTTGTTGCTTGCAAGTGTTTCCACCGTGTGGGCTCAAGTGGATGGCTGGAAAATGGTCCATGGAGAAGTGGTACAGGTGTTTGCGGATCAGCATAAGATTATGTTAGAGTCTAGTGGACAGCAGAGGATCTATCTTCTAGATGCTGATTGCCAAATCTTGCGCCTAGGAGTGCCAGTAAGTTTGGAATCGATGCGGCCTATTGCATCTAACGCGTACCAAGACGCACTTTGTTGGATCAACCCTCAGGGGTTGATTGGCCATGTCATGGTGAATTACACTGTGCGAGAACAGGAGGGTATCCTCGTTAGTTATGATATATTTGGGAATCTGAAATGATTTCAAAGGAAAATCCTTCTCGTTGGCGAACTATTAGTCGCGATAGGAGGAGTTTCTGTGATTGTAAACAGCGAGAGGACGATTGCGCTGACCTGTCCTGCTTGCCAAGGAATTCAAAAACATACATTTTCCCTTTTTTCCATCTCCCGTAAGCCTCTACAGCTGATGTGTCGCTGTGGCTTTTCCCAGGGACACTTGCGCAGATTAAACAAACATTTCGAACTGGATGTTCTTAGTATAGAGGGTGAACGGGCGCGGATCTTACTCCCTAGGGGCCAATTTTTCGGCACGCCTTTGATTAACCTAGCATCGCCTATGAGCGGGCAAAGCCTAGGATATCTAGGTGATCCTGCCATGGTGCAAGAGGTTATGATAGAAGAACCGTCCGAATTTTGCCTAGAGTCCGATGATTTTACGAATCCTGACATCATGCGGTACGTGCTGGAAAGTTTAGAGCAATTGGCGGGTCAAGATAAGATCCGTTGTGAATGCGAGCACTCATGCATCGGGATCGATGTCTATCCGGATCAGGTAGAGCTAGTTTGTTCATATTGCGGTAGCGTGGTGAAGATTGGCGCTCGTACGCAGCAACACCAGGAAAGGCTGGCACGAGTGACTGAGATTGTTATGGAGCCATGCACATCGCAGTTTTTAGGGGAGTGGCTCAAACCCTTAACTTAATTCATAGCCAGAGGAGGCAGTTAGTATGTTGATCAGTGGTACTGAATTATTCCAAGCAGCAAAGAAGGGTGGGTATGCAGTAGGGGCTTTTAACCTCAATAACATGGAGATTCTGCAGGCGATTATTGAAGCGGCAGAAGAGGAGAATTCCCCCGTATTTATTCAGGCTAGCCAGGGTGGCATTAAGTACGCCGGTATTGAGTACATAGCCGGCATGGCCAGGGTAGCAGCGGAAAAGGCAAGAATACCTATAGCGTTGAACCTGGATCATGGTACGAGCTTCACGCAGGTGGCTCAATGTGTGCGGCACGGCTTTTCTGCTGTCATGATTGATGGTTCTAAGCATCCCTTTGAAGAGAACATTGCTTTGACACAAAAAGTTGTGGAGATCGCGCATCCCAACAACGTTTCCGTAGAAGCTGAACTTGGAAAAATTGGCGGAGTGGAAGATGACATTGTGGTAGATGCAGCTGATGCATCCTTTACCGATCCAAAAGAAGCCGCGGAGTTCGCAGAACGGACCAAAGTGGATGCCTTGGCTATTGCTATTGGTACCGCACATGGAGTGTACAAAGGCGAACCGAAATTGGATTTCAAACGCCTAGAGGAGATCGCAGCGATTACGGATGTTCCATTGGTGTTGCATGGAGCGTCAGGTATCAGCGACGAACAGATACGCAAAGCGGTTCCGCATGGCATTACCAAGATTAATATTGACACCGATTTGAGAATCGCGTTTTCCCAGGCTATCAAGGATCTTCTGGCGAAAAAGCCTGACGAGATTGATCCGAGAAAGATTTTAGGACCGGCTCGTGACGCCATGAAGGAAGTAGCTAGAACAAAGATGAGGCTGTTTGGCTCAGCTGGGCGGGCTTAAAAATTCTAAGGGGAAGGTATTTCCTTCCCCTTTACTGAAGGTGGTGAATGCTTGAATATTGCAGAGTTAGAATCAAAGACCTCCGTTGATCTGCAGGAATTGGCTAGAAATTTGGGGGTATCAGGGTTTAAACGGTTGCGCAAGAAGGATCTCATTATTGAGATTTTGAAATGCGAAACGATGAAAGAGAATCTGTTATTCATCAGTGGAATCTTAGAAATCACGTCTGAAGGCTATGGGTTTCTCAGGGTCGACAATTACACACCGGGGTCCGATGACGTTTATGTTTCACCCTCGCAGATTAGGCGGTTTTCCATGCGTACCGGAGATGAGATTTTGGGGCAGGTGCGTCCACCAAAAGATGGAGAACGGTATTTTGCTCTACTTCGTGTACTGGCCATCAATTTATCCGATCCTGAACTAGCTTCGAAACGACCATGCTTTGAGGATCTTACCCCAATTTATCCCAACCAACGTCTTCATTTAGAAACGACACCAACGAATTATTCCATGCGCCTAATGGATATATTATCTCCATTAGGGTTTGGCCAAAGAGGTTTGATTGTTTCGCCACCCAAAGCGGGCAAAACGACGATCTTGAAAATGTTAGCCAATGCAATTGCCGAGAATCATCCTGATATTGAAATCATAGTGCTTTTGATCGATGAGCGCCCTGAAGAAGTCACAGACATGCAGCGTTCCGTAGATGGAGAGGTGATTAGTTCAACCTTTGATTTGCCGCCTGAGAACCACGTACGGGTCGCTGATATCGTGTTGGCCAGGGCAAAAAGTCTAGTGGAGTCGGGTAAAGATGTGGTGATTCTCTTGGACAGTATAACTCGTCTCGCTAGGGCCCATAATCTTATTGTCCCCCCAAGTGGGCGCACCCTCTCGGGTGGAGTAGATCCAGCGGCGCTTCATCGGCCAAAAAGATTTTTCGGTGCAGCCCGTAAATTGGAGGAACAAGGAAGTTTAACAATTTTAGCCACAGCTTTAGTTGAAACCGGCAGCCGTATGGACGATGTAATCTACGAAGAATTTAAGGGTACCGGCAACATGGAACTACACTTAGATCGAAAACTCGCGGAGCGACGTGTTTTCCCGGCCATTGACATTTATCGTTCGGGTACACGCCGTGAAGAGTTGCTTCTGTCCGCGGAAGAGTTGGATGCAACATGGGTATTGCGTAAGGCCATGGGATCACTTGGAACAGCTGAGACTCTGGATTTGGTACTAGATCGAGTGACAAACACAAAAAGTAATGCAGAGTTCTTGGAACTGATTACTACCTCAACATTCGCTGAAAATGTTCGGAATAAGTAAAAGGATATCGCCAGAACGCGTCGAAATTTAGAGAGTAGGTTATTGCCAGTCGAGGGAGGATTTATCATGTGGAGGCGGTTAATCCGCAGTCGGGGGTTTGTACTGTTGATATTTGCAGTCATCTTCAGCTTCGGAATTTTGGGTCAAGTAGACACCCGAATGCACATTGGCGGAAGTGACTGGGATTTTGATAGTTTAATCTACATTAACGTAGATGACTATATTTTAGATGACTTTGTTTCCCAAGATGACGCCCAAGTCGACCAGGATCAGCCTGCAACGGTCCCAGCACCATTACACACTCGGGTTTCCCTCGATGGTGCAACTGAAGTAGCCTCTAGTTCTTCTGAATTTGGCCCGTTGGACGTAAAGGGCAAGGAAGAAGACGTGTTGGTACCGGAGACTGTTACTCGAGTTGAAGCAACTGTCCCGGCTTCTGAACCACCCCAAGTTGAAGAGAAAAAACAAGAAAAAGCGTCCATCTTTGTTCATAAGGTCTGTTCAGGAGAAACTTTGTGGGATATCGCCATTGCTTATGGGGTGTCAGTAGATACGATTTCGTCGGCCAATGGTTTGACGAATGACAACTACCTATCCATTGGGCAAGAGTTACAGATTCCATCTGTGAATGGGGTATTGCACCAAGTTGCTTCTGGCGAAAGTTTATGGGAGATTTCAGAACGTTATAATGTCCCTATGGATGAGATTACGAGGGTAAATGAGATCGCTGATGCCAGTCGCATACAACCCAATACCAAACTGGTTATTCCTGGGGCTACGCAGCTTAGACCGCGTGATGTTCTTCTTGTCAATGGACAACTACAGAAAGCCTTCGATTGGCCAGTAAAGGGTCGCATTTCTTCTCCCTTTGGTGCGCGTTGGGGCAAGATGCATAATGGTCTGGACATCGCAGTTTCCACAGGAACGCTAGTAAAAGCGGCCGCGGATGGGCGAGTCACCTTCGCTGGATGGAATGGTGGCTATGGCATTTTGGTCATTGTTGATCATGGCAACGGCATCGAGACTCGTTATGCCCATAATTCGCGCTTGAATGTGAAAGTGGGCCAAAGGGTTACCAGGGGAGAAACGGTGGCCTACAGTGGCAATACAGGAGTTTCAACAGGGCCCCATGTGCACTTTGAAATCCGCTATCGCAATAACCCTGTGAACCCGCAAACTTACTTGAAATAGTTTATTTTGATTGTCAAAAGTAACAAGACTATGTTATAATGTTTTTTGGCTTAGCCAGTAAAGTTAGTGAGGTGAATGAGAACATGAAAGCTGATATACATCCAAAGTATGATAAGTGCGTTGTGACCTGCTCCTGCGGAGAGACTTTTGAAACTGGATCCACTAAGAATCAAATCAAAGTGGAAGTATGTTCCAAATGTCACCCCTTCTATACTGGGCAACGACAAACCCTAAGCAGTACAGGTGGTCGTGTGGAACGATTCCTTACCAAGTATAATATGAAAGAAAAGAACTAATCATGCGATTGCAGAAGGCAGGGGAAACCCTGCTTTTTTTGTGGACGTTTCGGGAATGAATCTCGAAACAAAACAGTGGAGGGAGGTTCATTAATGGGAGTTTTTTTGGCCCCGATGGCGGGCGTAACGGATCTGCCCTTTCGCATCTTAGCTAGGGAGTATGGGGCAGACCTAGTTGTCAGTGAGATGATCTCTGCCCAAGCTCTTGTGTATGATAATCGCAAGACCTTGCAGATGCTGACCCTGGCTGATCGAGAGCGTCCTGCGGCCATTCAAATCTTTGGTCATGATCCCAAGGTTTGCGCGGAAGCGGCTAAGATCGTATTTGATCGAGTAGCACCTGAGATGATCGATTTGAACTTTGGCTGTCCGACTCCAAAGATCGTGAAAAATGGGGATGGGGCAGCCTTGATGCAAAACGTAAAACTACTTGGGCAGGTGGCATCAGCGGTAGTGGAGGCAGTGCCCGTTCCTGTCACAGCAAAGATTCGTTTAGGCTGGGACAGAGATAGTATCAACTGTGTTGAGGTTGCTAGATGTCTGCAGGATGTGGGGGTGCACTGGATTACAGTGCACGGCCGCACACGGGAACAGTTTTATTCCGGCCAGGCCAATTGGGAGTGGATTAGAAAAGTAAAGGATGCATGTAATGTTCCCATTGTGGGCAATGGAGATGTCTTTTCACCCAATGAGGCGTGGGATCTTTTGGATGAGACCAATTGTGACCACGTGGCCATTGGGCGCGGGGCCCAGGGGAATCCATGGATTTTTGAGCAGGTGAAAACCTATTTAGGGTGTGGTGTGATGCTCTCCGCTCCCACCTTGCTGGAGCGCATTTCCCTTGCAATTCGGCACTTACAGATGAAGGTAGAGTATGATGGTGAAGCCCGGGCGGTGCGAGAGATGCGGCCCCATTTAGCGTGGTATCTGAAGGGCGTTCCTTATTCTGCCGAAGCAAGGCGTCTAGTTAACATCACGACCACGGCAAGTGGTATGGAAAGGGTGTTGAAAGAACTGTTGTAGGTTTTCACTTCACGTGATATAATGATTGTGAACAGAATGTGCACAATGGCGGTGATGGAGTGAGTGGTTTTTTCCGAGTGGGTGATAAGCTCTTAAATCGCGTCAAACTCGATCGAATCATTGATCGCATTTTTCAACTCAGGGTATCGGGGTTATCTCAACAAGAAGTAGCTCATAGAATTGGATGCGATCGATCGTTGGTGTCGCGCCTAGAGTCTCTGGCAGAAGTGCGAAAGGGTGGTAGCGTTGCCATTATTGGATTCCCCTTGGCGAACATTACAGAGCTTGTGGGCGTCTGCGAAGAGTTGGGGGTCGATTATTCCCTGCTGATGAATGATGCCGAACGCTGGGAGATGATTGAGTCCCATGATGGAAAGAGCCTCCTTAACTGGCTCATGCAGTTGATGTTGGAGATGAGCGAATACGATCATCTGATCATGATTGGTTCCGATATGCGCATTCGATTGGCAGAAGCGATTGTGGGAGATAAGGTTCTAGGCGTCATAATTGGGGAATCTCCCATTGAAGAAGATTATTACTTAAATCCCCAAAGGCTTCGGGAACTCATTATATCGATTAAAGGGGAGTAACGATGAGACGGATAGTAAGTGTTAGCATAGGCTCGTCTCAAAGGGACAGTAAGGCAACAGTGACCGTATGTGGTGAGGAATTCTCCATTGAGAGAATTGGCACGGATGGTGATATGCAAAAGGCTATTGCCCTCATCAAGGAGCTTGACGGTAAGGTAGCGGCTTTTGGCATGGGTGGTATCGATTTGTATCTGCAAGATGGCAAAAGACGCTATATCTTGCGGGAAGCCAAACAGATTGCCCGGGCAGCGCAGGTTACACCAATGGTAGATGGTTCGGGTCTAAAGAACACCCTAGAACGTAGGGCTATTGAAAGCCTAGCCAAGAAGAACCCAGGAATGTTCAAGGATAAAAATGTCCTGCTTACCTGCGCAGTCGATCGTTTTGGCATGGCTCAGGCTCTCCAAAATACGGGGAGCGAGGTCTTGTACGGCGATGTGATGTTTGCTTTGGGCATCTCGTTGCCCATTTACAGGCTGAGTGTTCTGCAGGCAGTAGTCTCGGTGCTAGCCCCTGTCGCAGTTCAGCTTCCGTTTACGTGGCTGTATCCCACTGGCTCGAAACAAGAAGAGTCTCCTAATAGGGATAAATATGCCAAGTACTATGCCTGGGCTGATGTGATTGCCGGTGATTACCACCAAATTCGCAAGTATATGCCCGATGATCTAGCAGGCAAGACGATTATCACGAATACCATTACTCCTGAAGATGTAGAATTTTTGAAACAGCGCCATGTCCGCGAACTGATAACCACCACGCCCAATATCGGAGGAAGATCCTTTGGAACAAATGTTATGGAAGCCCTCTTGGTGGCTCTTTTGAGAAAGCCCTTGGAGGAAATTACACCTGAGGATTATGATCAAATGCTCGACAAGATTGGTTTTGTACCTCGCAGGGAGATGTTCAATAGCGCATTGGAGATGCGGCAGTGATTTGTTCTGGGAGCTCGGGAGCTCGGAGCTC
>DHNI01000091.1:16984-19415 GCA_002409455.1 Firmicutes bacterium UBA5420
GGAGCTCGGAGCTCTGGCGTGGAAAGGGATTGTCTCATTCTTGACATCCCTTTTTTTGTTACTTATAATAGATGGAGCATTGAGAAAGATCTATTTAAGTTAGTGTCTACACCCTTGCGTGAAATGCGGACTATAAAGGAGATTGAGAGTATGGTTGACAAAGAAGTATTGCTAACGCCGGAGGGTTTGAAGAAGCTAGAGACTGAACTGGATACATTAAAAAGCGTCAAAAGGCGAGAAGTAGCAGAACGAATTGGTGCTGCACTAGAATTTGGAGATATTTCAGAGAACTCCGAGTACGATGACGCCAAGAACGAACAGGCCTTCATTGAAGGAAGAATTCTTACGCTAGAAAAACTCTTGCGCAATGCGCGTCTCATTGAGCCCGATGACGATCAGGATGAAACAGTAGTTTCCCTAGGTAAGACGATCACATTGAAAGATTTAGAGACATCAGACGTCTTTGAATACCGTTTAGTTGGCTCGGCAGAAGCAGATCCCGCAGAAGCGAAAATTAGCAATGAGTCTCCTGTAGGGCAGGCTATCATGGGAAAATCTAGTGGCGCCATTGTAGAGGTAGAGGTTCTGGACGGAACTTTACAATATGAAATTTTGAAGGTTGCCAGATAAAACAGGGGGTAAGCACGGTGAACGAGCAACACATGGACTATGCAGACGATAGAGACGAACTTAATGAGCTCATGCAAGTGCGCCGAGATAAATTGCAAGACCTCTATGATCTGGGCATTGATCCTTTCGGTGAGAAATTTGAACGCACTCATACTGCCCAGGAGATCATTGACGGCTTCGACAACTTAGAAAATGAGGAAACGAAGATTAGTGGACGCATCATGTCCATGCGTACCCATGGCAAGGCTAGTTTTGCCGATCTTATGGATCATACAGGCCGTATCCAACTGTATTTTCGGGTAAATAGCCTAGGTGAAGAGGGTTATGCGCTGCTGCAGAAACTAGATATCGGTGATATTTTAGGGATTACCGGAAAGATTTTTCGCACCCGTCGAGGCGAGATTAGTGTGGAAGTTCTAGACCTAAAATTCCTATCCAAATCCCTGAGACCCCTGCCTGAAAAATGGCACGGACTGAAGGATGTGGATTTGCGATATCGTCAGCGCTATGTCGATTTAATCGTTAATCCAGGTGTGCGTGAGGTCTTTGAAACAAGGAGTAAGATTATTCAAAGCATGCGCAGTTTTTTGTCTGACCGCGGCTACTTCGAAGTTGAAACTCCTACGTTACATGTAATCGCGGGGGGAGCTAGTGCCCGTCCCTTTACTACACATCACAATGCATTGGATATGGATCTGTATTTGCGAATCGCACCGGAGTTATATTTGAAGCGTCTGCTGGTGGGTGGATTTGACCGCGTTTTTGAGATCGGCAAGATGTTTCGAAACGAAGGCATTTCGACCAAGCATAATCCTGAATTCACTATGTGTGAGCTATATATGGCCTACGGTGATGCCAGCGATATGATGAAGATTACAGAAGAAATCTACGCTCATATAGCTCAAGAGCTCGTGGGTTCCACGAAAATTGTGTTCCAGGGACAAGAAATTGATTTGACGCCTCCCTGGCCAAGAAAACCCATGTTGGATGCCATTGAGGAATATTCTGGAGTCGATTTGCGGGGCCTTGATGATAGCCAAGCACGCCAAGTGGCGAAGGAAAAGGGGCTTCAAGTTGAGCCCAACGCCCTATACTCTCAGATTCTTGATGAGTTCTTTGACGTTTTCGTAGAACCCAACTTGATTCAGCCGATTTTTATTACTGACCATCCCGTCGAGGTGAGCCCTTTAGCGAAGCGTAAGAAAGATAACCCAAGCCTAACGGATCGTTTTGAACCGTTTATTGTGACCTGGGAAGTAGCCAATGGCTTCACCGAACTCAATGATCCCATTGATCAAGAACAGCGCTTTAGGCAACAGGTAGCCCAGCGCGATCTGGGGGATGATGAGGCTCATATGATGGATGAAGATTATATTCGGGCTCTAGAGCATGGTATGCCGCCCGCAGGTGGGCTTGGCATCGGTATCGATCGTATGGTCATGCTATTTACTGATTCACCATCGATTCGTGATGTTCTTTTGTTTCCCCATATGCGTCCCCGTTCATAATGTCCATGTGATTTCAAACCTGTCTACTTTGGCCTCGCGTTTCCGGAGAATGCCATTGTAGGCAGGTTTTTCTTTGCATAGGATTCAATTTTCATAGGAAGGAGGAGAAAGTAGACGATATAGAGAGGTGATGTGTCGCAATCGGCTAAATAGGCGATTTAAGAGTGTTGATTGCGCGCGGGATCGGTGGTATATTGATTAAGGCGTCGGGCACAAGAAGTCACGTGCCAGGGCCGTAAAGCCTTGCTTTCGAGGCTTATTTATTTCCCAAGAACCTTGAAAACTGAACATTT
>DHNI01000071.1:0-151 GCA_002409455.1 Firmicutes bacterium UBA5420
CCTCGAGTTTGGCCAGTTTCTTTAAGGCGTCTTGGCCATTTCGAGCATATCCCGCAACCTCAAGATCTGGATCTGTATTAAGAATCTCTGTAATCAACTTGCGCATAAACGCACTATCATCTACGACGAAAACCTTAATAGGCATCACTAT
>DHNI01000071.1:325-2543 GCA_002409455.1 Firmicutes bacterium UBA5420
AAAACCTTAATAGGCATCACTATCACCCTCAGATCTCAACGGCCTCTTTGCCTATTGCAGTAACTGTTACAACTCCTGTATCAACAAAAAAGCGCATTTTGCGCCCATGACCACCTGCAACATCTTTGCCAATGATAGCAATACCATGTTTGTCAAGGTGTTCTGTGACTGCTTCAATGTTCTGCTGACCAATGCTCATACTATGAGCGCTCAAGTTCGGAAAGAGGTTGGCTCCGCCAGCCATTTTGGCTCGAAGCCGCGGCTTTTTCGCTCCCAACCTTACCGCTTCGTCAATCATGGCTGGTATTCCCGTATCAGCATACTTACCTGGTGGCGCGTCAGAATCATTGGGTCTACTCTTGGGAAGAAAAATGTGACCCATGACACCTACTTTGGCTACCGCATCATAAATTGTGATACCGATACA
This sequence comes from Firmicutes bacterium UBA5420, assembly GCA_002409455.1. Taxonomy (GTDB): domain Bacteria; phylum Bacillota; class Limnochordia; order Darwinibacteriales; family Darwinibacteriaceae; genus UBA5420. The sequence continues at coordinate 753 of DHNI01000071.1, forward strand.
CGAGCCAAGACCTACCGTGGTCAATATGCCCTGTGCCCTAAAGGAGCTAATCTGCCCCATATTCACAAACACTTCTGTCATCACAGTTCCTCCAGACCCAACAACCGAGCGATCTTGTTAAAGTCATCGTCATCGGGAAGAAAAATGATGTTCCCTTCAATGGATTCGCCATCGGCAAAAAACTCCGTACGTATCACAGTGACCTCATTGGTAACTTGCGCTCCAGCCAAAACACTTTCCCATACCGCACCAGCCATATCAATGGCGACTCCCGGAACGCTGGGAGCCATAAGCAGATCCGTCATCTTAGAAAGAGCGTTCAGATAAGAGGTAATCATGATATTACCCAGCTCTTGTAGGGCCGAACGTGCCAATTCGTCGATCTCCCCACTATCATCGCCAGTTAGTAGCCGTAGCAGCACTAGAGCACTATCTAGCGGAATAAGAAAGGCCATATACCCCTTCACATCACCAGACACAACTACAAAGATGCCAACGACAACCTGTTCTGAGCCTCCGATATAAGCTGCTGCTTCCGAAAAGGGCAACATCTGGGCATCGGGGACAACAAGTTGAAAAAGGCGCCCACTCAACATCTGTGACAGAGCTGTGGTGGCATGTCCTGTCCCAATGTTAGCGAGTTCCTTAAGGAAATCTAACTTCGCATCATTCATCACACACCACCTCCTAGGAACCTATTTTTCGCAGCGATTCTACAACCCGTTCAGCGTCAAAAGGTTTCACTAGAAAGTCTTTAGCGCCCGCACTGAGAGCTTCTATTACCATGGGTTTTTGCCCCATGGCGCTACAAACAATAATCTTGGCTTGGGGATCAACCTTCATGATTTCCTTGATGGCGGTAATTCCATCCATTTTGGGCATGGTTATATCCATCGTCACCATGTCTGGCTTCAGCTCTTGGTACAGCGCCACGGCCTCTTCACCGTCTCCTGCTTCGCCCACAACATCATAGCCGTTTTTTTCAATCACATTCCTCAATGTCATACGCATAAATGCGGTATCATCAGTAATTAATACGGTTTTTGCCATTAGCAGCTCAACTCCCTATCCGATTAAAGTACTATTGTCAATAATAAGGGCAATAGTACCATTGCCCAACACAGTAGCTCCGGCAATTCCTCGAATGTCGTTGAGAATTCCCCTGATAGACTTAATCACGATCTCTTGTTGACCAATGAGATCTTCAACGACGAAACCAACCTTTTGGCCCCGTATCTCCACCACAATCACAGGTAAGGGACCATCTATCTTTAAAGGCCTAAAGCCAAGACTCTCAGCCAGATCATAAAGTGGCAATACCTCGTTGCGCAACATGATCACATTACGTTGTTGCACCGTTTTGATCTGGCTTCGTTCCACTTGAATGTTCTCTCGTACTGCCTGAATAGGTATGGCAAGAGTCTCGCCATCGGCTACCACTAGTAGAGCTTTAATGATGGCTAACGTTAGAGGAAGCTTGATGATCGTTCGCAAAAAACGACCAGGTTCTGATTCGATCTCAATGGTTCCACTCAATGATTCAACTGTAGATTTGACCACATCGAGTCCGACACCCCTACCAGAGAGATCTGTGACTTCCTGGGCAGTGGAAAACCCGGGACTGAACAAAAGATCTCCAGCTTCTTCCACAGACAGCTCTCCATAGGAAGGATTCAAAAGGCCCCGTTCGATAGCTTTTTCTCTAATCTTGCCTAAATTCAACCCCTGGCCGTCATCACTAATCTCAATTAAGATGTGGCTACCCTCATGTCGAGCCCCTAGGGTAAGCGT
>DHNI01000071.1:2683-24454 GCA_002409455.1 Firmicutes bacterium UBA5420
CCGGCTTCAGGTTTGCCCCTAGCGACCCGTTCCGCCTTGGGCTCAAGACCATGATCAATAGAATTGCGAATTAAATGCACCAAGGGATCGCCAATTTGGTTTACAATCGTACGATCCAATTCTGTCATTTCTCCAAAAATCTGGAGGTTAATATCTTTCCCACTGGCCTGGGCTAAGTCCCTAACCATGCGAGGAAAACGATCGAAAACTTGCTTAATCGCCACCATCCGCAGGCTCATCGCCGCATACTGCAGTTCCGTCGTAACCCGATCGAGTTGGTCTAGAGCACCTATAGTATCATCACCCTTGGCCATTTCCACAACCTGGGTGCGGCTCGTGACGAGTTCGCCAACAAGATTAATGAGTTTATCTAAGCGTTCTGTCTCCACGCGCACAAGCGCTTCTGGCCTGTGTTGCCGAACGATCGGAGTCGGCGCAGCAACGCTAGTCTGTTGTTTTCCAGCAGCTGCCGCCTCTTGCGGGGCGGCTTCGACCTCGGCCACGATATGTTGCTGTCCATCTTCGTTGGAAAGGTGAACTACCTCAACGCCATCAATCTCCGAGATGTTCTCAACAATCTTCTGTATGCTTTCCGGCGACTCTTTGGTCAGGATGGTCAGAACAAAACTATTGTCAAATTTCTCTTCCTCGAGGTCTTGGACGGACGGGTTACTTTGAATCACGGTGGCCACTTGCTCTACCGCTTGAAATACCGTGTACACACGCACCGACTTCAAAATCGTGTTCGCTCTCAAAGTAACCTTGATGGCTAAGGCAAGGTAGCCTTGGGCAATACCCTGCTTCACAGTCTCACGGTGAAACTCATCAAGTTCGACCGATAAAACTGCAGTGTCTTGGTGTTGGTCTAGCTTAGCAGCCCAGGATGTCTGCTGCGTCAAAGCTTCTAATGCAGCAATCTGTGCCTTAATCGGCGTAATGGGTTCTGAACTGATTGTCTGCTCGAGAAGGATCTCAAGAGTATCAACAGACGAAAATAAGGTGTTGATAACGTCTGCTGTGGGCTCTAGTTCCTGATTTCTCAACAAATCCAAAACGCTTTCCATCTCGTGTGTGAACTCGGCAAGTTCATCAAAACCCATCGTTCCTGCCATGCCCTTGAGACTGTGGGCTGCCCTAAACATATCATCCACGGTTTCTTTGTCACCCGGGTTTTTTTCAAAACTCAGAAGATCATCGTTCAGTGACTGAAGGTAATCGCGGGCTTCTGCTGCAAACACGTCCTTGAATGAACTGATATCCATGAACTTCCCCCTTTACCAGCAACATATAGACTCTAGCGCACGCTTACTATGCGGTCGCGCGGTGTGGCAATTTCTGTAATACGTACGCCAAATTGCTCCCCAACCACTACGACTTCGCCCCGCGCTATCAGTCTGTCGTTAGCAAATACTTCAATTGGCTCGCCGTGCATCGACTCTAGCTCCATGATGTGCCCTGGGCCTAAACGCAAAATGTTATCAATGGCCATTCTTGTACGTCCTAGGATCGCCCGCACCTGCACTGGTATGTCGCGGATCAAATCAACGTTGATGTTCCCTAAATCCTGAGCCTCCTCCGGTTCCGTAGAAGAACTCGGTGAGGGAGTCTTTACTTGCACTGGCTGTTTTCTAAGGTCTGCCCACTCGGCGGTAGCACTGACTTCTTTCGTGCCCACATCCACCTCTGGCTCTGGTGGCATAAGGCTGCTAACCATGTCTTTGGCAAAGTCGATCTTAATAATCTGCAAAATCGTGCTATCGACTAAATCCTCGATCTCCATGCGAAATGCAATGGTGACGACAAGTTCATCTTCAGGCAAGCTACCATCTGTCAAAGGATCATGAGCCAAGTTGCGCCTGGCTGTATTGGGAGGCGAGATATCAATCTGTCGCACAAACAGCTCCGACATGGCCGTTGAAGCCGAACCCATCATCATATTCATTGCTTCTGTAACAGCGCTAAGGTATAAGTCATCCAGTTCATCTGGTAAATTCGTGCCATCCTCGCCCATCATTAGGTTGCCAATGACCAAGGCATCATGTTCGTGGATAACCAGTAAATTCACACCCTCTAGGCCTACGATATATCCAACATTGACAACGATACACGGCACAGGATACGATTCTGTGATCATAGCAGGGGTACTCAAATAAACCTTAGGAACTGTAATGCGAACTTTACGGTTTACTAAGGTACTTAAGGCCGTTGCCGCTGATCCCATAGAAATATTGCCGATTTCAGCTAAGGCATCTTGCTCGATGGCAGTTAGATGGGCATTGATGTCGAAATCATTCGAAGTCTCCTGTGAGGCATGCCCGGCCAACAAAGCATCGAGCTCCTCTTGTGTCATGACTCCATCACTCATCGTCTAGCCCTCCTCCTTCATCATCATCGTCTTCGTCCGTCTCGCAGACAGCCGTGACGATCACACCCAACCGCGATCCTAGTCGACCAGGTGTGCCTTTGAATTTGGTCATTGAACCTATTTTGATGTCTAGTGTTTCGTTTTTCTTTGTATTGAGAGGAATCACATCGCCCGGAGCCAACTCTAACAAATCTTGAACCGTTGCCGTCGCTTTTCCTAGTTCCACCTCGACTGGAACGATGGCAGAACGCACTTTGGCTTTAAGCAGTTCGATGCGTTTGGGATCAGGTTGGTGCAGCGACTCAAACATGCGTATATGCGTGAGGTTCTTCATAATTGGTTCTAAGGTGCGATGGGGCAGGCAAATACTAATCATATCACTGGTATCGTTAAGAGAAAAGCGCATGGTCACAAGGGCCACAGCATCCCTTTCGGATGAAACCTGCAAAAATTGGGGATTATTCTCCATATGTTCCAGTTCAAACTTTAAATCAGCAACGTCTTTCCAAGCATCACCTAAGAGGGACGAAAACACACTCAAGACTTGACGTTTCAATACGGCTATCTCTATGTCGGTCAGCCCCCGCGAACGCCCCATAGGGACTCCATCACCACCACATAGACGATCATGCAGCAAAAAAGCAATATCAGGCGTTAACTGCATCACAGCATATCCTTCTAAAGGTTGGACGCGAAACACGCTTAAAACAGAAGGGTTCGGTAACGAACGTACAAAGTCTCCAAAGAGAATTTGCTCAATGGAGTGAACTCGTACTTCTACTTTGTTGCGGAGCTTTGCCGACATATATCCCGAATATGTTCGGGAAAACTGTTCGTGGATTCTATGTAGAGCTCTAAGGTGCTCCTTGGAGAATTTGTTAGGTCTACTAAAATCATAAACGGGGTCTTCTTGATCGGAGGCCGTGGTCTCAAGCTCAAGATCAGGTTCGGAGGCTGCCCGTATTAGCAGATCAATTTCTTCTTGTGATAATATATCGTGCAATGACTCCACCTCCTCTTTGCCAAAACTCTACCTTCAAGCAAAAATCACCCTTTTGTTATCTATCGGCACAAAGAGCCTAACCCTTGAGCTAATTGCTACTCAGCTTCAGAAAGATCATGCTCTGAGATAGTCTGTAACTGAATATGTTCTTCGCTCGTTAGGATCTTGTCTACCTCTAACAAAATGAGCAAGCGATCTTCGAGTTTACCTACTCCAGCTAAGTAGTCAGCCTTTAGCCCAGCAATGTTGCTAGGAGGTGGTTCAATGGCGTCTTCAGACAAGCGGAGCGTTTCGGTCACCGAATCTACAATGAAACCTACCATGTTGTCCTTGACCTCGAGCATGATGATACGGGTATCCTGCGTGTCTTCCTGAGGTGTAAGGCCAAAGCGCTTACGCAGTGATATCACTGGGATAACCTCACCACGTAGATTTGTTACACCTTCAATGTAATCAGCTACATGCGGTAGGCGCGTAATATGGCTCACTTTTACGATCTCTCGCACATCCGTGATCTCTACACCAAATTCTTCGTTATGAAGTTTAAAAACAACGAGCTGTCTCTCTTTCATCAAGATCCCCTCCATAGAAGCCCACTAGGCAAAAAATGTTATTCCTCTAATCCCATTGCTTAACCTATTTCGCCGTATTGCAGACTTTTCCTTCCCAAAACGCCAAGAATAATGAAACCCCGGAATATCCGGGGTTTTGGCCTATTTATGAGGTTTTCTTAACAAAGCCCAAATACTGCTGAAGACAATTCCGGCTGCTAAACCTAAGCCTGTAATCTCAAATGCTCCAGTGAATAAGCCCTCCCAGCCTAGACGTTCTAGCTCAGAGAGCATCCCTTTCGTGATTGAGCTGCCGAATCCCATAACTGGAACCAAAGCGCCAGCTCCGGCAAATTCCTGAAATGGCTCGTAGACACCGAGCCCGCTTAAGACGGCGCCTAGGCAGACCAGTCCCACCAATAGATGAGCATTGCTGCATTTGGTGGTGTCTATGATCAGCTGCCCTATGGCGCAGATAGCACCTCCAACTAAAAATGCAATAATATACTCCAAATGGTATCTCCCCCTTTTAAGCCTCCAGTGCTACGGCATGGGCGACGCAAGGAATTGATTCTCCCTGTAAAACCGTTAATGCGCTAAGCAAAGCGCCCGTGGCTACAATCAGAATGCGCTGAGCCTTGCCAGACTTTAGCATGTTTAGCCCATAACCAAGGCCCATCACGGCTATACAGGCTGCTCCACTACCCCCAGCCCCCGTTTTCTGACCATCACCGTAGATTTGACTTCCGCCGTCTTGCAGACGCTCCAAACCGGAAAAACCTTCTTTGGAGAAGAGTAACCGTAGCATTTTTCTACCCTGTTTCCCCAAGTCTCCAGTTAAGACCATATCATAGTCTTCCAGCCCACGACCTGTATCTTTAAGGTGCTGCTTAATTGTGGAAAAGGCCGCAGGTGCCATGGCACTGCCCATATCTTGAGCATCCTTCAGCCCCATATCCACCACCTTCCCAAAGGTTGCATAGGTAACCTTTGGTCCTTGATCTGCAAATCCCAAAAGGGCCACTCCAGCTCCCGTCACCGTATGGTGGTTTGTGCCTATGTGTTGGACGTTCAATTCAATGGGATAGCGAAATTGCCGTTCGGCCGTTTGGTAATGACTTGCGGTACCAATGAGGACGTTTCCGGCAAAGTCCCCTTGCAGCAAGATAGCTGCAAGCCCTATGGCCTGAGCAAAGGTGGAACAGGCACCGTAAATGCCCAAAAAGGGCGCAGTATATGTGCTCGCAGCAAAGGCCGAAGAGGTGATCTGGTTAAGTAGATCTCCCGCGATAAGAAAATGTATGTCCTCGATCTTGGTGTCGTTTCGCTGCAATGTCTTCTCTATGGCCATTTCCAGCATAACGCGTTCTGTCTTTTCAGGCGTTTTCTGATGCAGCACGTCATCGGGAAGGATCTCATCAAAATCCAATGCATGGGGACCTTTGCCCTCCATGGGCCCCACTATGGTATACGAGCTCAGGAGCCTAGGCCCTTGACTAAAACTCAGGGTCTGCGATCCAAGACGATTGCTCACACACAAACACCTCCTAGGGATGTTTTCATAGTAGTTTTAGGATCAAGACCTTAATTAGGGTCACAATGAAGCCCGATAGAATGCCAAAAACAATAACGGGACCTGCGATCACAAACATCTTCGCTCCCATCCCGAGTAAAATGCCTTCTCGACGGAATTCCATGGCGGCAGATGTCATTGTGTTAGCAAAACCCGTAATGGGAACTGCAGCTCCAGCGCCCCCCTTTTCTGCTAATTCATCATAGACTCCGAAAGCAGTCAAAATAGTCCCGATTAAGATCATCACCGCCAACGTTACTGCTGAAGCCTCAGCTTTGGTGTTCTCGGTTTTTGTAGCGATGTTTAGAACCACTTGTCCGATTGTACAAATCAATCCACCCACAAAAAAAGCCCACAACACATTCTTCAGCAAGGGCCGGGGCGCACTGTTTTCTTGCACCAGCTTTTGATACTCTTGTGGTTTCACCCAGGTCACTCCTTCCGTTAACCATTCTTAGTATGCTAAACATCGTCTAAACTATACAAAAAACGGAGCACCGCCCTTAAGCGATACCCCGTTTTGGGTTTTCATTTGTAATTCTTAGTTGCCTCCAATGCTTATAGCCCCGATAATTGCGCCAATGGCACCTAGGGCAATGCCGATGGTAGCTAGTGTTTTAGCAGATTTAACATTTTGATCTGCTGTAGTGCGGTAGGCTTCAAAATCCTCTTCTAAGGTTTTGATTTGCCGTTCTAGCCTTTGTTCGCGAATTAAAGCTGCATTGATCTGTGCATTTACATCTGTGGCCAGTTCACTCTTGACAACATCGAGTCCAGAAGTATCTTCACGCAAGGCGATGATATCTGCTTTGGCCTGATCAAGCGCTGTCTTCAACTCTGTACGATTTTGCGTTTCGCGTTGAAGCAGCACGGCCACGTTCTGCAGATCTTTTTCAAGCTGCTGGTTCGTTAGTCTAAGGGCCTCCAGTTCGGATGTCACCTTACTGTCAGATGCTTGTAGACTTGCGAACACAGCACCCTTCTCTCCTGCCCAATTCTCCAAATCATTAATCGCTTCAGCCTGGAGCAAGAGTTCTTTCTCTAGTTGAACTACGGCACTAACCAACTCGTTTAGATGCAGCTCATTTTCTGCTAAGCGCAGCTCACTTTCCGATCGATCCATCGTTTCGTCCATGGCAAGCTGGAGGCTAACAATACCTGCTTGAACCTCGGTAATACCATTTTGGAGTCCAGCCATGCCATTTTGAATATCCAGTACCTGTTCTTCCAGATCAACCTGGGCACTAACGATGCGGTTCACTCGATCTTCAGCAACCTTGGCTTTGTTATCGATCATCTCGACTTCGTCACGGAGGCTCTGCTGATCAGCATACCACGTCGCCAAGTCTTCTTCAAAGCGGATTCGAAATTCGCTGATTTCGGCCAGATCACCTGAAGTACCCCGAACACGGGAAACTTCGATGTCTTCGAGGAGCCGATTGATCACGTTTGCCAAGGAGTAGCGGTCGACTGCTCGTGAACCTTGAAACGTACCATCTTCAAACACCGTTAAGTAACCTCGTGTAACCGCACTATTCACTGCGTGGTAAGCCCAGTGGTCTGCAGGCACATCCGTAACGTTGGCCCACGCCGTAATAGGCAAGATCATATTGAGAAACAGTACGGTCACCAAACCATAGACAATTTTGTTCCTTCTCATTAAATAAGCCTCCTTACCATTATGGTTGAATGATGATATCTTTATGTTCAATCACGAGATCTGGAGTCTCTCGGATTCCCTGCTTGGTAACAACACGCACACCATCAATTGCGACTCTGCCAAGGCCCCCTGTCTTGGCTCGGAAATGTATTGTCACAAGCGTGCCATAGGATAGTGGGAGCTCATGATCCGATCCACGATCACCTTTTAATCCCAGAATTTCACCTGTTGCATTGGAGATTGTAGGCATCTGCCAGGTACCACCATCTGCAAACAGCGTCCCCCTTGAGATATCCAGCGTCTTGCCAACAATTTCTAAATGGTTGGGATCAAAAGACAGATCCAATTCTGCTCCGACAAAATCCTCAATGTTTGTAGCCCAAACGGGAAGCGAGAAGTAATCACCGGCCTGTACCGAACCACCTTCGAAGACCTCCGGATCCCCAACCCACACTTTGGGTTTTAGCTCTGGGATTGTAATATACATATTCGCGCCCTTAATCTCCCCACGCTCGTCAACATACGTGAGGGAATAGGGCAAGAAGCGACTACCGAAGTCACCTGCTTCTGGCCTTAGCAACCATTTGAAGGACACTTCTTGGCCTGGATCGATGGTAGCTGGAAAGCGTTTGGTACTCTGCCCAGTTACCAGCTCGAGCCCCATAAGCAGCTTAATCTCAAAGATCCCTCCATAATATGGCGTACCGCCAACATTACGAATCACTGCCTTTGCTTCGAATGTGGCAGGATCGTAGCGTTCATCCTTAATGCCAAGGGCGACAGGACCGCTAAACTGGACTTGCAGCCTAGCAGGACTTAGTACCTGCACATTCCGTCTAACCCTGTTCGGCTCACTATTCTGTGCCGTCACTTCAACTTCGTAGGTAAACACCCCATCTGAAATGGAATGAACGCCCACTTGCCAACCAGTCTGCTTCGTTTCGCCGACCTGCAAGTCATTCAACTGAACTTTGGCAGGCGAGCCCACGATTTGTAAGCCTGGAGGCAATTTCAGTTCAGCAACCACATTGCGGGCATCACCTTGACCATCATTTTGTACATAGGCAATGATGGAAAATGTCTGAAACCCTTCTGGATCAGAGGTAATCTCTGCAGGTGAGGTAACGCCTACGATCAATTCACCCGGAGCAATGGTAACACCGCCCAATCCGTAGTAAGACACAAAACTCCTTGTTTCCCCCGGTGCCAACGATACTTGATCCCAAAAAAGGGCAATGGCACTATCTAGTTCAAACTCGCCTGTGCGCTGAAAATCTCTTCCAGGAGAAAAGTCAAAATTCCAAGGGCTATCAGCCAGACTCCCCCAATTGGTGAAGTAGACGCGATCAGGAGTCGTAACACCAGGACCAGTTAAGGTTCCTTGTGACATAACCTGAGGCCTCGCCAAGGAGTCAAAGGCCTGCCAAAACTGGGGCATCTCCTGTGCATAATACACACTATCAGTCGTTATACCGTGAGCATCGACCCGAAAAGGAGCGCCATCATTGCTACCGAGCATGGTATCGAGCATGAGACGTACACCCACCATATGCGGTACAGAATCTATGTTCTCTACATGATACTCAATCTGCGCTGTATCTAAAAGACCGGTGGTGCTACTTCTGGTAAGACTCAAAACCTGCCACACCTGTACGGGGCCTAGCTTCCAGCTACTTTCAATCTTGCCGTCCACAATAGTGGGAGGCTGAACCATCTCACCATAAAGGGCACTCGAGCCTGCCCGCCTATCGGTTTCGCCACCGTAAACCCAATTCTGATTACCAACGCGAACGGTGGTATACGACGTCCAAGGGTCGTCGCCGCCGTAGATCAAGTGCTTGTTATCATCGCCAATGCGATCTGGATCCCCTCCAGTTGTACCTACCGAGAACCGGCCCATATTGACCTCCCCAGCATTCACAACAATGCGGATATACTCATTTTCGACTTGCACCTTCGGTACTGCAACCAAGGCAACAGCGACAAAGGAAACAGACAGCGTGAGAGTGAGTACTCCGACTAAAATAAGTAAAAATCTTCTTGGCATCCGCGCTCTCCCCCTCTATGGTGCGTTCAACCAATGAACCTCTCCGTACTCAACGTTAGAAACAAACCTGTTATCCTCTCTGCTAAAGACAACGGCCACTTGCATACCATAATCATAGGGTTGGCTGGCAAATGTCCATACACCTTCAATGTAGCGGACAGCCTGAAAATCTAGACGTTCATCGCCTGAAGACTTCTCTAGAACCACATTCTGCAATTCTCCAGAGGCAGATACCTCAATGGCAATAAATACTACACCTTCAACCCCGTCATGTTCCGCATTTTTCGGATACATGGGCACACCACCGCCGCCGTGCAGTTCCCGTCCGCTTGCAGGTGGTGGAGGTGGAGGTGGAGCAGTTGCAGCTGTTCCTTCGCCGGATTCTGTTATTCCAGATTCGTCACTAGCGCCCTCTGTGCCTGTTCCAGAGCCACTGGTCTGTTGCGATGATAGCCTTTCCTGGGGCTCAGGGCGGGCCTCTACAGGCGGTTCAACCACTTCCCTGGGCTCTGCATCCACAACTACCTCAGGGCCATCGGGGCTCGTGAGCAATTCACCTTGATTGGACGCGTCCAGAACCTCCGGCACTTCAGGAGTTTCAGTTACAACTGGATCAGGTTCTGGTTCTAGTTCTGGTTCTAGTTCTGGTTCTAGTTCTGGTTCTGGATCAACTTCTGGTTCTTGTATCACTTCTGGTTCAGGCGTGGGTACGGCTTCTGGTTCTGGAACGGTAGGGCGCGCCTGCTCAACCTGGGGTTCTGGAACCTGGGGCTCCTCGGGCTGGGCAATAGCCTGCGCCTGAGGAGGTTCATCTGGTTGTGGTCGCGGCTCTGTCACTCTCGGAACCGTAGTCTGGGAGAGACGATCAGTAACAGGAGATGGCCGTGGATTAACAGAAGTCTCTACATGCATAACTTGAATAACCCCTCCCCCGGCCAATCCAGGAGCATCAACTTCTAGGAGGGAACTTAAATCGGGTATCGCGAAAAACAAAACTGCGTGGAGGACAACAGAAATCAAGATGAAGCGATTTAGTCGTGGCCCTTCACCAAAAGGGTTTTGCACATCTCTCCCTCCTTTCTTTACATTCCTTGATCAACTGCCAAACCTAGTCTATAACCGCCCACACCGCGAACGTGATCCAAAGCTTTCACTACATGCTCGTATCGTACTTCCTTGTCTGCTTTGACAAATACGAAAATATCAGGGTTAACTCGCAATCTTTCGGCAAGCTGCTGCTCTAGCTGCGTACCAGAAACCTGACGGCCAGACACGTAAAAGGCACCAGACTTGTCCACAAGTACTTCAAAGCTTGTGCTGGTTTGGGCACTTCCCGTGACCGCCCTAGGTAATTCCACGTCTAAACCCATAGGCTCCGTCTTAATGGTAGAAAAAACCATGAAAAACACAAGTAGGAAAAACATCACGTCAATTAATGGCGTTATATCGGGGCTCCTACGCTTCTTTCTTGTACGCTCAAAGTTCATTAAAGCTCACTCCCTGCATCCAAGACATTCAGGAGCTCCGTAGATTTCTTGCTCATATCCTGTACCTGGTTGGTTACAATGCTGTTGAGATAAGCAGCAACGGCCATTGTGGGAACCGCGACAATGAGACCGGCTGCAGTGGTGATCAATGCTTCGGCAATACCAATGCTCAAAGCAGAAGCCTGTGTAACACCTTCCATAGCACCCATGACATTAAAACTACCGATAATACCTGTTACAGTTCCGAGGATCCCTAACAAAGGAGACATGGTCACAATGAGATCTAGAGCACCGAGGCGTCGCTCCATTTTGTAGATCTCTTCTTGACCTGTGACGGTCATATGCTCTTTTATCTCTTCTCGTCCTTGGTCGTAGTGGGCTATTCCCGCAGCCAACACCGCGGCCACAGGTCCCCTTGACTTTTTCGCAATCTGCATTGCTTCCAACACTTTTCCTTGGCCAAGGGAAAGTTTAATATCTTCTAAGAGGTCATCGGTATCAATTCTTGAGCGCAACAAATACCACAATCGTTCAATCCCAATTGCCACAGAAAAAATCGAGCATAAAAGCAATGGATACATTACTGGACCACCAAGTGCAAAAACTCTGAGCATACATACCCCTCCGTTTACTTTCTAAAAAGAAATGCATTCTGTAATGTTCGACACTGCTACAGAGAATCCTTGCTCCATTGCAGTTTCCGCCTACAACATTCGCTAAAACCCTCAGCTTATGGGGGGTAAAATAAAGAACCGCGAAATCGCGGTTCTAAATACTACATAGCCCATAGTTGATTATGCTTGAAAAACTGAGTTTTCGTGACACCCATAAGAAAAATTTCTTCCTCGGTATTCCACTCCGTTAGACGATGCAAACGTCCTTCCTTTTTAAAACCGGCTTTTTCATAGCACCGTACTGCATTTGTGTTATTGGCTTGAACGCGTAAATACACCCGCTTCAAGTTCATTTTAAGAAAAGCTTGTGCTAAAAGGGTCGTAACTGCGTCGGTTCCATAACCATGATTGTGCATCTCACCGTCATAAATGTCAATTTTCAACTCAGCTTCACCACTTCGCCAAGCAATATGATCCAACTCAATCTCTCCAATGTTCTGCTCGCCTCGGAGAATATGATAGTGCACCCGGTAGCGATGTGGCTTCACTAACTCTAAAGATATCTTGCCCCCCAATAATTGCGACATCTGCCCAACTCCTCAAGTTCCGAATTAGCTTCGCGACTTCTAATTTTACGGTTTCGGAGATTCTACTCAAACATATTCGGGCAAAACGATGAATGCCCTGCAGGGAAAAACCGGTAGCAAAGTAAGCAAGCGGTCGTTAGGCCTTCTGGCGCTTCGCTGCTAGATCTTGGAGCCAATTCCAAGGGATTGTGTATGTACCGATGTATACTTGATCCTTCCCACCTGGTCCATGGCAATCTGAACCGCCACTCGGGAGCAATCGATAATCTTGAGCCATCTGCATAAAGTACTGCGTTTGCTCCTGGCTATGACTATAATGAATGACCTCAAAGCCAACAAGCCCTGCCCCAATTAGGGCAGGCAAAACACCGAGATTCTTAAGCAGGCCAGGATGGGCCAAAACCGGCACACCACCAGCTTGGAGAATTAGCTGTACCGCTTCGTCCGGAGCGAGCTTAGGACGTTTTATATAAGCAGGGGCACCCTGCCCTAAGTAAGCGTCGAATGCTTCCTGCTTCAACCCTACAACACCCTTTTCAACCAGCGCTGAGGCTATATGGCTGCGGCTCAGTACATCCCGATGGGCAAACTTACGTACATCGGCATAATCCAGGAAGATACCAAGATCACGGAGTCGCCCTAGAATCTTGTCAACACGGGCCATCCTTTCTTCTCGAAGCGTGGTAAGTTTGCTCTGGAGAGGCTCATGGCAGGGGTCAATCCACAGTCCTACAATATGTATTTCCTCCCCATCTTCCCCGGCTGTGCTTAGCTCAATACCGGGAATCACTTCGAGCTGCCGCGGTGCAGAGCGAACTGCAGCCGCAATGCCCGCGGTGGTGTCATGGTCTGTAATGGCAATAGCCGAGAGCCCTACTTCGGTCGCCTTTCGTACTAATTGCTCTGGGGCCCATGTTCCATCGGATTCAGTTGTATGTAAGTGTAGGTCAGCAAACAAACTATTCCTCTTTTCTACAGCTCGTGCCGTAATTGGCGTATGATTCGAGCTTCTTTGCGGGAAATTTGGGCCTGCGAAATACCTAGTTCTTTCGCAACCTCGCTTTGGCTCTTTTCTGCGAAATAACGCAGCAGGATGATTTGACGTTCATCGGGCGCTAGACTTTCGAGGGCCTGTTTCAACATAAAACTTTCATGACCACCGCTTGTAGCAACGTAGTCCTGAAACTCAGGCGCCTCTTCATCACCCTGGGAAATGCGTGTTTGTAAGGAATAGACCGGAGAAACGGCATCGAATGCACACACCACATCTTCCGGTTGCACTTCCAAATGAGCTGCGATCTCCGAAATGGTTGGGTTGCGCCCCAGGGTTTGGGCTAGCATATCCTTGGCATGGAGGGCATCGGAGGCGAGTTTCTTAGTGGAACGCCCCACCTGTAGGGTAGACGTCCGCCGCAGATGCTGCTTGATCTCCCCCATGATCTTCGGGACTGCATAGGTCGAAAACTTGACATCATACCGTAGATCGAAGTCATTGATGGCCTTCAGCAGGCCCAAAGAGCCAATCTGTAATAGATCTTCATACTCCAAACCCCGATCTAAAAACCTACGGGCAATACTATGGACTAGGGGCAAGTTGGCTTCAACCAACTCGCTACGGGCTGTTTGATCACCTTGTTGAGACTGGGAAATCAAGTGCCGAATCTGCTCCATTTTCATGGTTATCCCTAACTCTCTAAAGCTCTGACCCGTTTAATCATGGTTACGGTAGTCCCCGTATCAACTTGTGAAGAAACCCGAACTTCGTCCATATATTCATGCATAAAAGTAAAACCAAGACCCATCCGTTCTTCTGGAATACTGGTAAATCCTACCTCCTGGGCCTGCTCAATATCGGCAATCCCCCGCCCAAAATCTTCAATGACAATGCTAAGCTCAGGCCCGGTGTAGGAAACCGCGATTTTTATGAGTCCTTCTTGAAGACCATAACCATGGATAACCGAATTCGATACGGCTTCTGAGACGGCTACTTTAATGTCTTCTAATTCATCTAATGTCCAGTCTAGCTGGCTGGCAAACAAGGCCACCGCCGTACGGGCAAAGGCTACATTACGGGTATCACTGGGGATCTCTAGCTTGATCCAGTTTGTACTTATCATCAAAGTCGCCTCCTTAGATCCGTTCTAAAACATCTGACGTCGAATTGGCAAATTCTGATATCTTCTGAAAGCCCGACATCTGGAGAATGCGTTTAATTTGAGGATTAGCTTGTACAAAAAAAAGTCGACCCCCACGTTCTTGTAACTCCCGATACCGGCCGAGAATGACTCCCAAACCTGAGCTGTCAACAAAGGACAGGCCCTTCACATCTATAATCAAATGCGTAATCGTCGCGTGGGCCTCAAAGAGCCTCACAAGCTCTTCTTTAAATTTGGGCGATGTATGTAAGTCGAGCTCGCCTTGTAAAGTAGCTATGAGTGCTTGTCCTTTCACTTGAAGATGATACTGCACAGGCTTCCCTCCCTTTCCTGAATTTAAGTAATTCTTCGAGGGAAATATCCGTTTACCTGCTAGTAAATGGAATCAAAAAATAGCTTGAGCCATCGCCTGCCCTAGGCGCAACACCAAACTGGGAAAACCGAGTTTTTGCACCGTTTGACTTACCGTCAATGGGCTTGTGCCTACCACTTCCTCGCCATAAAGAGCCGTTATCGTACCGACAATTTGGCCTTCTTTGATTGGGAGTACGAAGTCGCCTTCTAGCTCAATGACAGTTGTCAAATCAAGTTCCTTCCCCCGCTCTACTGTGACCAAGAAATCATGAGGCAAGACCACGTCCACCATACGTGGTGCCCCTGTTGGACACTCTAAAGTACCAACGATGTCCTTTTGGGAATAAAGCTGTAGACTTTGATACTTGCGGAAACCATAATCCAGCAAAGCCCTGGCAGCACTTTCCCGTTCTTCTTCATTCTTATGACCAAGGGTTATGGCAATCAGCCGAAATTCTTCCCGTTCTGCAGTAGCCGCTATACAGTACCCAGCCTCGGTGGTAAAGCCAGTCTTCATGCCATCGACTCCGTAATAACGGCGTAACAGCTTGTTTCCATTCCAAAGTACCGGAATCTTCGTTGTATCAGGCCGCATGGTGTATTCGTAGGTTGAAACATAGTCCATAAGATGTGGAACGCTCATAGCGTACCGCACTAAGTCAGCCACATCCTGCGCACTCATCAGATTTGCACCGTCTTCCTCTGGGAGTCCAGTGCTGTTTTTGAAATATGTTGCACCTAATCCAAGCTCATCGGCACGGGCATTCATCAGTGCCACGAAGTTGGCTTCGCTTCCCGCCAAGAATTCTGCCACCGCGACCGCTGCATCATTGGCAGAGCCTACGGCAATAGCATAGACTAACTCGCCCAAGGCCAACTGTTCACCAGTTTCTAGCCAAATTCGTGAGCCTCTTTTACTGGCTGCAGAAGGACTTGCCGTAACTCGATCGTCTAGGCTAACTTCGCCTCGCTCTACAGCCTCTAGAACTAAGACCAAGGTCATCAGTTTGGAAATACTGGCCACAGGGAGTGCTTCTTCACTATTTTGTTCTAAAAATACACGTCCGCTATATGGATCCATCAGATAATAGGCCTTACCGCCTACGTCGAGAGCTGCCACCTGCCCGCCCGCTACGCTAAAACACAAAATTAGGGCAAGCAAACATTTGGCCCAAGAGAACAAGCGCATAGTCACAGTCTTTCCCCCTTTCCCCATTATAATAAGTATGGGGTCCGGAGGGCCATTATAACTCTTTAGCGGTGATTTTCCTGTAAATCGTCGGTGCTAGGGTGGGGTGCTCGTCACCAATTTGAAAAGCGTGCAAGGCATGCACCAGAGCATCTTCCAGTTTCTGCGGATCATTGGAAAAAACCCTAGCTATAACGGCGTCTTTGGAAACATACTCCCCAATCTCCGTATGGAGTTCTATGCCTACAGCTAGATCGATCATGGCATCTTTATGCTCCCGCCCGGCTCCAAGTTCCATGGCCGCGACACCAAGAGCCAGCGGATCGATCGCTTGCACATAACCACTCGTCGGGGCATGCAGTTCCTGGATATAGCGGGCTTGTGGCAGCAAACTCACATCATCTACTACATGTGCATCGCCACCTTGGGCGATGATCAATTCTTTGAATTTCTGCAAGGCATGGCCATCCCTCAAGCTTCGCTCTACAGAACGTCTGGCATCATCGCGATCCCTTGTGGTTCCAGCTAACAAGAGCATTTCTACGGCGAGCTCGATGCAAAGTTCTGTTAGGCGCGCAGAGCCTTCGCCTCGTAAAGTACGAATCGCTTCCTTGATCTCTAAGGCGTTCCCGACTCCCCGTCCTAGGGGCTGGTTCATATCGGTGACTAGGGCTACTGTATCGCGTTTGGCTAATTGCCCAATTTTCACCATGGTTTTAGCCAACTCCACCGCGTCGTCCTCCGTTTTCATAAAAGCGCCCGTTCCTACCTTCACATCTAGAACAAAGCCATCTGCTCCAGAGGCGATCTTTTTGCTCATAATCGAAGAAGCAATGAGGGGAATAGATTCTACAGTCGCTGTCACATCACGCAAGGCGTAGAGCAATTTGTCAGCCGGAGCTAACTGGCCTGTTTGACCAACGAGACTGAGTCCTATTCGATTGACCTGATCTACGAACTCTTCGGGACGAAGATCGACTCTAAAGCCTGGGATACTCTCGAGCTTGTCAATGGTGCCCCCGGTGTGGCCTAGTCCCCGCCCAGACATCTTGGCAACCGGGACACCAAGGCTTGCCACAAGGGGGGCCACAATCAATGTAGTGGTATCTCCCACGCCACCTGTGGAGTGCTTATCAACTTTTACACCACGAATAGCGCTTAAATCCAGAGTATCGCCTGAATGAGCCATGATCAGAGTGAGATCTGTGGTTTCTTCGGGATCCATTCCCTGAAAATAGACCGCCATGTTCCAGGCAGCCATCTGGTAATCAGGAATATGGCCCCCGACATAACCTCCGATCAAAAATTCTAGTTCTAGGCGGGATAAACGCTCGCCATCGCGCTTTTTTTGAATCAAATCGACAGCATGCATCTCTATCGCCTCCTTTACGGCATAATCTCTGGCAAGAAGCTGACACCAATTGTTGCATATTCCATGCTGAAAAAGTCCGCTACAGTCTTTGCTACATCGGCAAAACTATGGCGAATTCCCAAATCGATGCTCTGAACCAAGGGGCCTGCCACTAAAAGCGGTACATATTCACGGGTATGATCTGTACCGGGGAAGGTCGGATCGCAACCATGATCAGCAATAATAAACAAAAGATCGTTCGGATTAAGGGCTGCCAAAACGTCTGGTAAGCGACGATCGAATTCCTCTAAACCCTGAGCATACCCTTGGGGATCATTGCGATGGCCCCAGAGCATATCAAAATCCACCAAGTTGGCAAAAATAAGGCAAGATTCGTTTTTCCTGCCCATAAGCTCTACAATCCGATCAAGGGCTGCTTGGTTGCCCTTGGCGCTAAAGGACTCAGTGATACCTTGACCGGCAAAAATGTCTGAAATCTTCCCTATACCGTAGACAGGAATGCCCCCCTTGGTGAGTATATCCAGCACAGTGGGTTGAAAAGGTGGAAGGCTATAATCTTGCCGATTGGGGGTACGCTTCAAGGAACCAACCTCACCAACAAAAGGTCTGGCAATCACGCGCCCTACCGCATGTTCACCCTGAAGGAGCTCTCGTGCTATCGCACACCACGCATACAACTGCGTTAGGGGCACAACTTCTTCATGGGCTGCAATCTGAAACACGCTGTCTGCAGACGTATAAACAATGGGAAATCCCGTCTTAATATGTTCCTCGCCGAGTTCTTCAATAATCGCTGTGCCTGAAGCTGGGTAATTACCAAGCGTCTGGCGAGCAATCTTTTCTTCAAAAGCGCGGATGACATCCCGGGGAAAACCGTGAGGATAGGTCGGAAAAGGTGCCTCTAGCGTTAGGCCTGCTATTTCCCAGTGGCCCGTAGTGGTATCTTTGCCCTTGGAAACTTCCGCCATTTTCCCCCAGGCACCCTGGGGCCTTTCTACAAAAGGCACGCCCTGAATGGGAATAATGTTACCTAGACCAAGTCTTCCTGCGTTGGGCATGTTCAGGCCACCTCGGGCTTGGGCTACATGTGCTAAGGTGTTGCTCCCTTCGTCACCGTAGAGGTTGGCATCAGGTAAGGCGCCCACGCCAACGCTATCTAAGACAATAATCACAATTCGTTTCATTCATCGTCCTCCTTCACAGCCCTAGGATGTGTCTTTACGTAGACATCCCTCAAGTGTCCTTTATCCAAATGCGTATAGATTTGCGTCGTGGTTAAATCGGCATGGCCAAGCATTTCTTGAACCGATCGCAAATCGGCCCCATGCCGCAGAAGATGAGTGGCAAACGAATGCCGTAGCATATGCGGGGAGATCTCTTTTTCAATTCCCGCTCTTTTTGCTAATCCCTTGAGGATTTTCCAAAACCCTTGCCTGGTGAGGCGTTTGCCGCGAGTATTTAAAAAAAGAGCCCGCTCTCGGTGCTGTTTGGCAAGGCGCCCTCTGGCATACTTGAGATAGTCGGACGTAGCCCGTAGGGCATGGCTACCTAAAGGAATAATCCGTTCCTTATTTCCCTTGCCTAGACAACGTACAAAACCTAGTTCATCAATATCACCGACATTTAAGCCTACAAGCTCCGATACCCTTAACCCGCATCCATATAACACTTCCAGCATCGCCTGATCGCGATAACCAGCAGGTTTGTCCAATTTTGGAGCATCCAAAAGCGACAAAACTTCCTGTTCGCTGAGGATCTGAGGTAGGTCTTGCGACAGCTTTGGCGCGGGCATATAGGCACAAGGGTTATGCTCGACAACTTGCTCCTCGACCAGATAGTCGAAAAAGCTCCGCAATGCAGAGACTTTGCGGGCCCTAGAGCGTGCTACTATGCCTTGGCGTTCTAGATCCTGTACAAAAAGGGCCACATCTCTTGATTCCACCTCTGCGAGGGAAAGCTTTTCTTGCACCAGAAATTTCGAGAACTGGCGTAGGTCACTAGAGTAGGCCCCAACAGTATTATCGGACAGTCCTTTTTCTATGCGCAAAAAGGCATAGTACGCATCAAATATGTGAGGTGAATTCATGCTAAGGCCTCCTTCAGCTAGATCATAAACCCAGTGCCCAACTGAGCAAGAATCGGGGTTAAGTACGCTTCGATTAGAGCTGCCAGTACAAACAACAATCCGCTACAAAGAGACAAAAATGTGGTACTGGCAAATTGCCCATAGATACCATCCTTAGAGAAACCAAGCAAAGTTTTTAAGGCGATAGCCGAAAACGACAGAGCGCCCCCGGCTCCTACTAGTAGAGCCGGTACCACCAGCAAATTATGGGGCAAAATCGACGTTGTTGACAGAATCAACCCTTGCACCATGGTCTCTTGGACGAGAAAACCCACTGTAAAACCTAAGACAAAACCCCTGACAAAGACGATGGCTAAGATCAAAGGGGCACCAATAACTGTCAATCCCAGCAGGAAGAGTAAACCTGTAGTCTTCACCACGTTGTCCATCACACTCTGGTAGAATACCTCGCCCCGTGGATAAAACTGGGCAGAATCATCGCTCAAAGAAGTATACACACCCGATATATAGGCAGCTAGATCCTCCTTCTGCACAGGTGAGAGTTTTTGCGTAGTCACAGCCCCAAAACCCAAACCCGTTGCAAAGAGTAAAATAAGTGCTAGATAAAGCGGTAAATGACGAAGGAAGTACTTCGCCACCAGTTCACCGAAGGCTCCCGCTATAAACATAGTATACACCTCTTTGGCTCAAGCATTATCTTACTTTATGCTTTGCCCGCTGAGAATATGTTAGTCTACATGGGCTGTGCTATTGATGCAAATCGCTTCCCATGAGCAATTGCGACCTTGTTGTAAGTATCTTAGTTCAGATACACCTACATTGCTTTGGCGAAGACAATGGGATTTTTCGAGCGGGATATGCAAGAGGGAAGCGATCGTTAATCGTAGAGCACCCCCGTGGGAAACAACGACAATTGTCTTGCCAAAGGCTCTAGGCACCTGCGCATCGAGGAAATCTTGAAAACGCTGCACCACCTCTAGGGGTAGCTCGCCCCCTGGAATTCGAGTTCTTAGGGCATCTTGGCCACGGGCCTCCCACAAATCGGGATACTCTAGCTTCACTTGTTCACGAGTCTTGGCTTCCCAAACACCAAAGGACATCTCGCGCAAACGTGGATCGATCACCGGACTGAGCTGATGATGTTTGGCAATGGTTTCCGCCGTAAGCTGGGCTCGCTTCAGATCGCTGCTATAAACGGCTTGAATGCTACGATTTCGCAGGAATTGTCCTACCTTTTCTGCTTGAATCAAGCCAGCTGGCGATAAGGGACTATCCTGTTGGCCTTGGTAGCGTCTTTCTTTGTTCCAAAGAGTCTCTCCGTGGCGTACGAAGATGATTGTGGTAGCAGTCATCTGTTCACTCCATTCCTTTTTAACCTATCTGACCTATTTGAGCTTCGTTACCCGACCATATTTTCCTCCCCCGCCGGGCAAAATGGGCAGATTCCCCATGCGGAGAGCTTCGATTTGCCGAGCTAGGCCAGCCCCCGCCACATCAGATATGGTATCTAAGGATACAGTATACATAATCTCAATTTCCGTTCCTAGCTTTTCCGTTAACTCCCCATAGACTTTTGGCCCCACGCCAGGCAACATCAGCAGGGGCACATGCGATTTGTAAGGGGGTCTTCCCTCAACTTTCCCCCTGTAATCACCGATTTCCCGCAAGCGATCCCAGACACCTGTAATCATGGGTTTGTTGCATCTCGGACATTGCATAACAGGCCGTTCTTCGCTTGCCAAGAGCTCACAATTCTTGCAAAAACTTCGATAGTACTTGCCTAATAAGGGCTCTAGACCATGGGTGGCCACAATACCCTGCCCATTGTGGGCCAGTGCATCCGTCCACTCCTTAAAATTGGCCTCTGGTAAATCATAGGCCGTAAACTCACGTGCCATCGTGCCCAAAGAGTGTGCATCGGAATTTGAAAGATAAGCATAACTATGGGTATCACGAATCTGGAAGGCCATCTTTGTGTCAGAACTTAAACCGAGCTCCAATCCTTTAATCAAGTGTGGATCGGTAAACATTTCTCCAAGTGTGCGCACGCAGTTACCATAGACGCCCTTGTGGGGTGTAAAGGCATGGGCTGCCAGACTAACGCCACCGTTTTCGACCACCATGTCTAGCCAGGCATCAGGTGCTAGCTTCAATCTCTGGGTTGAGAGGGAAGGATTGGTCACCCATGGCGAAAGCTCGGAAGCATAGTTCTCAAGCCGCTCTAGATCAGGGAAAAATGCCAGAAAATGTGCCTCTCTGCCCGTGCTATGGACTAGTTCTACTTCATGTCCAAGCAATAACGTTATGCCCTGCCACAGATAGCCCCCACCGGCAAGGGGCGTCAGCTGATTGTCCTTACGCAACGTTCTTAGATCGCTAAGAACCCCACTCGTTGCCGCATCGACAATTCCTAAAAGCCCGATCCCCTTCCGTTTCGCCGCTTGCGGGATATGTTCCAAAGTCAACTGCGGTGAAGCCGTAATCTTCACCCATTTCCCCTGGCTTGTTTTACCGATATGTATATGTAGATCGCCATAAACGATTGCCACGTACGTCCCTCCCCTTATAATAAACGGGCGCAAAATTGGGCGCTGGCCAAGACACCATGAAAAAACAGAGGATCGTCCTTCAAACCGCGCCCCATCGTAGATAAGGGTATCTTCGCCGCAAAGAGTTCTTCATAGCTCTCTTCGGTCTGCTCCCACGCTATTTTTTGCCCCAGTTCCT